>AWOE01000032.1 GCA_000494145.1 Candidatus Calditenuaceae archaeon JGI OTU-1
ACGGTCTGATGCACAAACCCGTCGAGGAGCAGTTGCTTTATAAAAAATACGGCGATAAATTATGATCAATTAGTGTGGACCACAACCCTCAGGTTTTATGCTGATTTATTTTTGATATGGAAGCCAATATCTGGATCGACCACAACATCTNTTTTTTGTACAACAACACAACCGGCAGTGTGGATACTTGAAGNGCTGCTGAGGAAGAACGGACACACAAGGATGTGTCAGGGATGATTAATCCGGGTGTTTCACCGATCTAAAGGAGAAAAAGTCCCTCCAAATGCCCGATGATGATCNGATAGTGAAATTCCCTAAAAAGATGTTGACTTAGGTAAATTTCGGGTCACTGCTCCGGCCTGTACGGCTCGACTGGTAGTGACCTGAACACTACCTTCGGAATCCATTTGGCTCCAGGGTTTATCGGGCCAGGGTCTCCGCGTTCGAATTTGTAAAGGATTATCCTAGCCTCGGCGAACTCGCCCCATTCAGTGTACCTCAACGGCCATGCAAGGAGGGGGTGATTGAACGTGCTGGTCCTGATGTACTCGGCTATCTTCACTGGGTCCACTGAACGGGTCTTTTCGATGGCATTCACGATCAAATAGACGTTGAGGTAGCCGGTNGCTGCGTGAATGTCGAACCACATTCCGGCCTCTTTGTAGAACTTCTCAGCTATCTGNCGGTACTCTGGTGCATCGAAGTCGATACAGGAGAACTCTAACAAACCAGATTCTATCAGACCGTCCTCACCGAGGGCCGCCAGCCAGTTGTCGAGCGGTGTGTAGGCGCCAACGAAGTACNTCGGTTTCAATCCCAACTCGAGGGCCTGCTTAACGATCGTCGGACCTCCAGGAGGATGACCTAGTGTTATCACTATATCCGGTTTCAACGGCTCTATCTTTCTGAGGTAGGTCGTGTAGTCCCTCTCCCCAAGCGGGGCCTCCTCGAGCTGGTAATTGATGCCCGAAATGGTCTTGATCAGCCGATCCGATGAGTCCCTTATCGCGAACCCCCACTCGTAGGACGCGATGATATTGGCGACGTTTTTCAGACCCTGCTCTNTGATGAACTGACTGACGGGGGCAGCGTTCATGGGAGCCGCTGGAAGACACGTCCTGAACACGTACCTATTGGTGAGAGTGAGTATCCTGTGGGAACCAGCCATATGAAGCAGCAGCGGAACCTCGGCCTTGTTCGCCTCAGGTGCTAATGCAGCGCCTATCCCGCTCGAAACAGGGCCCATTACCGCTACAACCTTGTCAACCTCCACCATCCTCTGGAACGCGGCTACCGCCTCCTTGGCATCGTTCTTGTCGTCGTAAACGACCAGNTCCAGTTTGGCTCCGAGCACACCCCCTTTCTCGTTGATCTCCTTTACTGCCAGTTGCGCACCGGCAAGGTGCTTCTTGCCCCACGTGGCAAAAGGTCCTGTTAAAGGTTCAAGTGCTCCTATTTTGATGGTAGAGACTTCGAGCCTCGGCGCCGTCATCATCGGCAGCACTACAGCCAGCGCGATCGCAGCCACCACCACGACAGCAGCTATTATAACTGCAGCAGTAGACCTCTTCATGGCGTAAAGGATCGGGGAAGCTTCTTCAAATACTTTTTGTCCAGTTGAAGTATTGGGAGGTACTAACGAGTTTCATTTAAGTATTTATGGTCGGATAAGTTCTTTGGTCTCATTCTTCGTTTTTCAGACCATGGTGCAGCCCGAGCGGCTCCTGCTCGAGGCCTGAAGAAGAAGGCAACGCCCTCAACTCCTCGCTGTGGAAGGACACCAAATCTACGAGCACGTCCTCTGGGGCCTCTCGCCTCACCTATGGAATGAGCAACCTGTCACTCGGGTCAGCACTCTGTGGCCCCTCCCTGATCTCTGAGAACTACCACGCGGAGAGGCGCGTTCTTGTGTAGTCGATCGAATGGCACTCGTCAACATCGGGAACATGGAAGGGCCGTCTTGATGAGTAGCGTTAACCTAATAGCAGTGATCACAACGAACGTTCTACGCCTATTACAGCGAAGTCCTGCCTACAGCAAATGTACGATCGGATTAATGCTCTATTGATGACTGACTATATTTATACGTAATGCTCCTGCACCCACCTAAGTACGTCTAATACGCCACTACGGAAGTCGAACCTCGGGCTGTAGCCGAGCTCGGCTTTTGCCCTGCTGATATCGGTTGGATATCTAGTAGGTCGCTGGACATCCTTAATGGTTATGTTATCGAGGGTTTTCTTTAACTCTGTCCTGAGAATTTCATGGGCCTCCCTTAGCGAATTTATTGTGCCCGTCCCTATGTTGAAGATCCTGTTGCTGAGCTGTTTGTTGTGGACGGCGAGAAAACAGGCCTTCGCAGCATCCTTCACGTGAAGCCACTCGGACCTGTACTCCTCTACGATCAAGGGCTCGTTTTTGAGGGCTGCCCTGCACATTTCCCTTATAACGCTAGCAAGTCCCATAGTACCTGCCCATCCACCATAGACCGTCGGAAGCCTTAGGGCCACGAAATCTACGCCGTAGATGTGGTGATAGTTAAGTCCTAGGAGCTCGCTGGCGAGTTTTGTAGTCCCATAGACACTTCCAGGCAGTGTCGAGTCATCCTCCTTAACCAACCCGTCAGCGGGTGGAGTGTACTTGACATATGGATTCAGCATCGTGTAGACATTGCCCGAGCTTGTATATACTACCTTCTTAGCATCTGTGATTCTAGCAACCTCGAGAACGTTGGCCGTTCCCAAGACGTTTACCTTCACGGCGTTCAATGGGTTCTCTCTCGCACCCGCNATTAAAACGGCGGCTGTGTGAACTATGGCCTCAACACCGTTATCCCGCACCGCCTTTAGGAGCGTATCGATGTCCAGCACGTCTCCCTTCACCTGCTTAACCCTGGAGAGGTCACCAACGACGCTCGACATCGCATTCGGATTCTCAAAGAAGCCGTAGAAGACGACGTCGTCGCCGTTGTCGAGCAGCTCTCTCGCAACATAACTTCCGATGAACCCTGTTCCTGTTATAAGGACCCGCATCTCGTTGTGAGGGTGGAGGCTCTCTTTTTAATTAAGGTTTTTGCGATGCGACATTTCTGGAAGAGATCTCGATCGAGATTGAACGAAAACTGTCGCCGGGTACTCTTGCGGAGAAGTCGATGACATGTGATTGCTGGGTTACCGCTGGCACAAATAGACTTATATGAATAAGTGGGGAAGTCCGTCACCGGATGATGGAGTATGGCCTCCTCAGGAAGTGCCTGGGAGGAGCGGAGGGCCAGAATAGCCCAAATTCTAGAGACGGTGGTCAACGANAACACAACTCCTAGGAACGTCAGGAAGGCCGTTAAGGAAGCGATGGACGAGCTCTTCAACGAGCGTTACTCGCCGTCTGTAAGGGCGGCNAACGCGATCGAGAAGATCGAGGAGGTCCTCTCGGACGGCAACATACCCTCCTTCACCAGAACACAGCTATGGCTTGCGATCTCGCTGCTCGAATCGATAAAGGCAGGACAGTACTGAGGTTCTGCCCGTCGCACCCCGACCCTTCAACGC
>AWOE01000033.1 GCA_000494145.1 Candidatus Calditenuaceae archaeon JGI OTU-1
CCAGAACACAGCTATGGCTTGCGATCTCGCTGCTCGAATCGATAAAGGCAGGACAGTACTGAGGTTCTGCCCGTCGCACCCCGACCCTTCAACGCTTTACTTCGGTTCCGATTGTATGACACTTTTTGGTTACATTTATATGGCACCACCGTCGTTTTAATTCGCGCTATGCCACGCACCAGATCATTCTCAGGGATCTCGAGCAGTCTAGCAGTAGCGATGGCCGTGATAGCGCTGGTTATCGGGCTTGTAGTCGGTGCATTCGCCGTAGGTCCGATAACAGCACCGGAGAAGGTGGTCACGAGGGTCATTGGGGAGACCGTTACGAGAACAGTTACGTCGACCGCGATCTCCACCGCAATCGTGGAAAGGCAGGTGACGGTGACCGTGACCGCAACGCCGACGCCACCACAGCCGATAAAGGTAAGGTTCGCGAGCATCGCCTTCCCCAGCTACATGATGTTCCTCCAGCTGATCGTAGAGGCTAAGCGCTTCGACCTCAAGCACGGGCTCGACATAACCTGGGTTCCGCAAACGACGATTGCCGGTTTCTACGCTACGATAACCACAGGTGAGGCTGACGTGATACCCGGAGGTGGGCCGCTGGTCTTCCAGCGAATGTACTTGGAAGGGGTCAAGCTGAAGATAACCAACACGCTCGTTCCGATGTCGGCCGTCATCATAGCCACCACCAATCCCGACATAAGGTCCGTCGCTGACCTCAGAGGGAAGAAGCTGGCGATCGATGTCGGTGCGGCCGAATTCGTCGTCCTGAAGACCTACGGTAAGGTCGTCGGGATCGACGTGGAGAAGGAGATAACGATCGTTCCTTCCGCCTACCCGGTGGCGAGGAGTAGGCTCATCACTGGTGAGGTGGATGCGGCTGTGCTGGTGGAGCCCCACATATCTCTTGCGAGGAAGGAGAACCCGAACATAAGGCGTGTTGTCAGCTTCGAGGACCTCTGGCGCGAGATAACAGGACAGCCCTATGCCGTGTATCTGGTCACGGCAGTGAGGGAGGACTTCCTGAGGGCGAACCCGGGATTCGTCGAGAGGATGATCGCGATGTTCCAAGAGGTCGAGGACTTCATCAGGAGGAACCCCGAGGAGGCCGACAGGATCCTAGCCGAAGGGATGAAGATCGAGCGGAGCGTTATGCTCTCGGGAATCCTCTCGAGAGACGTCCAGTACATGACCATACCGATATGGAGGGAAGACGCCAAGAGCGTCGTTTCGTCCATGTTCTCGAAAGCTGTGGAGGTAGGAGCTCTGCCGAAAGAGCCCGGTCCGGAAATCCTCTACTCGCCTTGAGGCAATAGACTAGCGACCTCAAGCAACGTTTGCTTTCGTCTAAAACAGCAGCTCAGCGCCCTCCAGCCCTTTTTCAGCCCCATCAACCAACATTTATCACCCGAGTCAGCACCGTAACTCCGTAAAGCCGTGGACAAGGGAGAGGGCTAGGCATGAGGTGCGAGAAGTGCGGAAGGGAGGAGGTGCTGCCCTTCAGGGAGACGAGGCTCTCTCCCACCTGAACCCGCCCGGAGCTCGTGATCCCGAGGATATCAAGCTCTTCTCGGTTTGGCCCTGAGGAATATCGTCGCGTTACGGAAATATAACGGGAAGAGCTAACGGATTATTGACATGGGCTACTCGGTGCTTTGGTTGCTGCTGTTCTTCGTGATCGCGGGAATAGGAACTGGGCTGATCCTCGGAGGCTGGGTCAGGGGAGAGGGGACGATGATGACTTGGGGCACGGTNGCGCTCGTGATCAGCGCAGCACCTCTGCTTGCCTCAGCCCTCGGGAAGGGGTCCTGATAAGTCGAATACCGGACCGAGAATCAGGCAGAGGAGACGCTTCCCAAAGGCTTGTTCAGATCGATCAATTTGTAGATGCGCTCCCTGACGTCATCCCTGTTCATGTTCCCCTCCACCCTCAGATCGGCCAAGACCCTTGCAGGCCTTCCAAAGACCACGATCCTATCGGTCGATTCGAGCGCCTCCCTCAAATTATGGGTGACGAAGAGCGTCGTGATCCCCTCCCTCCTCACCAGCTCGAGGAAATCAGAACGGAGTCTGCTTGACGTCACCTCATCGAGATGACCGAAGGCCTCGTCGAGGAGGATGACCCCCGGCTCGATCACCAGCGCCCTCGCCAGCGCAACCCTCTGCCTCATACCTCCGCTGAGCTGATGCGGATAGGAGTTGGCGAACCCGCCCAATCCCAGAGCGTCGAGCCATCTCTTGGCCCTCGCGACCTGCTCTGACTCCGGAACGCCGAGGAGCTCCAGCCCCAGCCGTACGTTGTCCAGCGCTGTCCTCCACGGGAAGAGCCTGTCCTCCTGGAAGACCGCAGCTATCTTCCCCTTAAAATGATAGAAGTCTCTGTATGGCTCCTTTCCGTCGATAAGGACCCTTCCTGAGGACGGGGTCTCTATGCCCATCACTATCCTGAGGAAGGTCGATTTGCCGCACCCGGTAGATCCGACGATGCCCACTATCTCGCCGTCGCGGACGTCGAAGTCCAGATGTTCTATTGCCACAACCGCCTTTCCGGAACTCTCGTATACCTTCCTCAGACCATCTACCTCGATCATCTCCTCCACCTGAGCGCGTATGACTCTATCATGTAAACTAGACCTTGGAGGGCAAGGAGCGAGATCACCAGAACTACCGTCCACGCCATAATCTCTTTCATGCTGAGATTGCCGAGAGCGAAGTTCAGCGCATACCCGACACCGGTCAGCGTTCCTACCAACTCCGCTACCGTCACGACCCTTATCCCGAGACCCAAGTTCACCTTCCAAGTCGTGAGGATGTTGGGGAGGATCGAGGGGAAAACGAGCTTCCTAAACAACTGATACCGTGTCGGCCTAAAGACCATGATGACCTCCCTGAGCTGGTAAGGCACCGATTTGATGCCGTCGAGGATGTCGATCGTGTAGCCCGGCATGCAGACCGCGAAGAGGACGAAAAAGACCCTGAACTCCTGCTCCCTGAACCAAAGTATGGCGAAGAGCACCCAGCATATCGCAGGGACAGCCATGATCAGCGAGATGATCGGCATCAGGTACCGCTCGGCGCGCTTGGAGAGATACATCACGGTGGCAAGGACCAGTCCGGTTCCGAAAGCGGCCAGCAGAGCGATCGCAACCCTCAGGAGCGTGACGTATGCGTGGATGAAGTTCAGACTCAGGATAGTTTCGAAGACCGCCTCAAGAGGTGGCAGCACGTAGCTCGGAAGCACCCTTGAGAGCGCCTCCCACGCTGCTAGCAGCACGATCAATAAAACGGCATAGTCTTTCCACGTCCCGACCCTGCGGACGAGCCTTTGTGCGGCCCTCTCCGACGACGCCAGGAAGCCCATCGGATCAGCTATGCCGGCGCTGCTATTATAAGTTGGATAACCAAAGCACCGAGTAGCCCATGTCAATAATCCGTTAGCTCTTCCCGTTATATTTCCGTAACGCGACGATATTCCTCAGGGCCAAACCGAGAAGAGCTTGATATCCTCGGGATCACGAGCTCCGGGCGGGTTCAGGTGGGAGAGAGCCTCGTCTCCCTGAAGGGCATGGACGTCGTCAGCGCGAAGGACTTCACGAGGCCTNTGGTCGAGAAGGTCTTCGAGGTNTCGGACGAGGTCCTGAGGTCGCCTGAGAAGTTCAGGGACTCTCTCGCGGGGAAGAGGGTAGCGCTGNTGTTCGTGGANCCCTCGACGAGGACCTACTCCAGCTTCCACGTCGCCGCGAGAAGGATGGGTGCCGACGTCCTCCCGCTCGTGGACCCCGAGATGACNTCCCTCGCGAAGGGAGAGTCGCTCTACGACACGCTGAAGATGATCGAGGGGTACGGAGTGGACTGCATCGTGATGAGGCACCCGGCCCGAGGCGCGGCGAAGTACGCTGCGGACGTCGTGAAGGTTCCGGTGATCAACGCAGGGAGCGGAAGCCAGGAGCACCCNACCCAGTCCCTNCTCGACNCATACACGATCGTGAGGAAGAGGGGNTCGGTCGACGGCCTCACGATAGGCTTCCTCGGCGACCTAAGGTTCTCGAGGACCGTTCCCTCTTTAGTCTACACGCTCGCGCTCTTCGAGGGGGTGACGATGTACTTCATCGCTCCATCGGCGCTCCAGANCAGGCCCGAGGTCGAGCTCCACCTNAGGAAGAGGGGCATAAGGTACNCGAGGGTCGAGAAGCAGTCCGAGATACCCAAGGCGGTCGCGGAGCTGGACGTCCTCTACGTCACNCGGCTCCAGAAGGAGAGGTTCCCGGACCCATCCGAGTACGAGAGGTTGAGGGGGAGCTACCGGGTGGACATGGAGTTCCTCTCGAACGCTAAGCCTACCCTGGGCGTCATGCACCCTCTCCCCAGGGTCGACGAGCTGGACCCGGAGGTGGACGCCACCCCTCACGCCTGGTACTTCGAGCAGGCCTCNTACGGTCTGCCCGTCAGGATGGCCCTGTACCATCTGATNTTGGGTGATTGAGATGGAGGAGGGCCTCCTCGTCCGGAAGATCGACTGGGGGACCGTCATCGACCACATTCCCGCTTGGAGGGCCGACCGGGNGATGAGGCTGATAGACGCNGACCAGCTGGTGCGNGATCCGGAGGTCTCGGTGATAGTCCTGAAGAACGTTCCGAGCAGGAAGTACGGCAGGAAGGACGTCATCAAGCTCTACCACCACTTCATGTCGAAGACCGACGCGGCCCTTGTCAAGCTGATCTTCCCGACCGTGACCGTCAATTACATCAGGGAATGGAAGGTCGAGAAGTACAGCCCCGAGCTNCCNGAGGTCATAGAGGGGAAGGTGAGGTGTCCGGAGCTGACGTGCATCTCGAACTCGAAGCGCGATCCGGTGGTGAGGAGGTTCAGGGTCATGAAGGAGGACGGGTACATCCAGTGCTACTACTGCGACGCCATCGTCGAGTTCTCGAGCATCCCTGACCTGATCGCGGTCTGAAAGACNGACGTGGGCCTTTTCTACGACCGNATGGTGGGTTGTGGCGTGAAGTACAGGCTGATGGACCTGCTCGCCTGCCCTATGTGCAAGCACTTCCCGCTGAACCTNGAGGTCTACTCGGTCGAGGAGAGGTACTCGCCGAAGGAGGTGAGGAAGTGCGAGCTCTACTGCGGATACCACGGCGGCAANATCGGGGAGCTGGGGAGGGAGCCGGACTGCGCCAGCTGCTGGAGGTACGAGATCGTGGACGCGCTGCTGACGTGCAGCAGGTGCAACCGCTGGTACCCGGTCGTCGACGAGGTCCCGATCATGCTGCCGGACGACCTCAGGGACAGGAAGAAGGAGAGGGAGTTCGTCGAGAGGTGGCGCGACAGGCTTCCTACGAGTGTCAGGGATCAGGTCATGCGGAGTTGAGGTACGACGTAGTCGTCCACGGATCCGACCTCACCGCCGTCTGGCTGGNCAGCAGGCTCCACGCCCTCGGCTACAGGGTNCTGCTGCTCGAGGAGGGGCCGAGGCTCGGAGGGAGGCATCCGTACCTTCCGCTCCTCGAGGGGACTGTCAGGGCCTCCGGAATTCCGAGGGACTCGCTGGTAAGCGGACCTGAGAGGTTGGCGCTCAAGCTGAGGCTCGGCGAGAGGGTGATGGTGAGGGGTTCCTCCGAGAGGCTGTTCGTGATCAACGTCAGGACGCTCGCAGAGGAGCTGACGGCAGAGGGGTGCGAGGNCTTAACCTGGTGCAGACCGACCTTCCACAGGACCGAGGGTGGCGGTTTCGCCTTCAGGGCCTCCTCGCCGCACGGAGAGGCGTCGGGAACCGCTGACCAGCTGGTGAGCGTCCAGCCGATCGACCCGGTGAAGGTAGCGGAGGTGAGGGCGCTGGTCCCCGAGGGGCCCGTCGAGTGCTCCCTTGAACTGACGAGGAAGTCGATGACNNTCAAGGCCCCGCTGTCGGGAAACGCCCTCCTCTCGGTAGGCAGCCCNCAATTCCACACGAGGACCTTCTCGAGGACCTGGATCCTTGCCGGAAGGGGGAGGAGGNCCGAGGGATGGCTCGAGCTNGGCGAGGCCGCGGGCGACGTGTTGCCTCCTTGGGCAGGCGATTACGCCCTCGAGTCGGCGTCAGTNGGNNTGGAGCTCGTCGAGTCGGCGCTCGCGGATAGAGGAGGGGCGGAGGAGGTCTTNCACGAGCACAGGATGAGGGTCATGATGCGGAGGACGCTCCTCAGCGGGATACAGTCCGGCGACCTGCCTGAGCTGGACCTCGACGTCTTCCTCGAGGCCTTCTCGCCTAGGCACATCCGGCTGCGGCCCTAACCGGCTCGAGCGGAAGGCGGAGACCTCCTCGGATCGAGAAGGAATTCTTACGCAGGCATCCGGAAGCGGTGCGGAAGGCTCCCGTCCGAGGGCCGATGACGCGTAGTGGTGATGTCCAGGCCTGCGAAGATCAGAGGGAGGCCTTGAACCTCCTCACGAACTCCCGNAGGTCGTCAGGCGTNCCCCTCATCACGAGGGAGACGAGCTTGCTGCCGACGACTACACCGTCAGCGCCTTCCTCCGAGAGGACCCTTCCGTGTTCGGGAGAGGAGACCCCGAAGCCCACGGCCACCCTCCNCTCAGGTCTGAGCCTCTTCGACCTCCTCAGAAGCTCGAGCGCGGTCACCGGCACCTCCCTCCGCTCCCCCGTCACNCCCGTCACAGAGACCAAGTAGGTGAAGACGTCGCTCAGATCGAGGATCGTCGTGAGCCTCTCGTTGCTNGTGACNGGCGATGCGAGGAGGACGAGACCCAGCCGGGCCTGGTTCAGCACGCGCTTGAAGGGGTCCGACTCCTCTANNGGAAGGTCGGGGGATATCAGCGCANAGGCGCCGCGAGCCCTCGCGTCCTCGGCGAACCTCCTGACGCCGTAGCGGATNAGGACGTTCAGGTAGCTCATCAGCACCACCGGCACNTCAACCCTCCTCCTCACATCCTCCACGATCTCCAACACCCTCCTCGGCGTGGCACCNCTNCTCAGCGCTATCTGCGAGGCCTCCTGAATTGTGACGCCGTCGGCGATCGGGTCGGAGAAGGGTATGCCCACCTCGAGGACGTCGGCNCCCTCTTCCGCCATACTCGTCAGGATCTCCACGCACCTCTCGGCGTCGGGGAAGCCGCCGGTCATGTAGGCGATGAAGACGGCANNACCCTTNGACCTCGCCGCCTCGAAGACCTCCTCGAGCTCCATCAAAGACCCAACCACCTCAGNACCNTCTCGAGGTCCTTGTCGCCCCGGCCGCTGAGGTTCACGACNACGATCTCGTCAGNCTTCAGGCTCGGTGCGAGCTCCATGGCGTAGGCNAGGGCGTGGGCCGGCTCGAGCGCAGGAAGGATCCCCTCGGTCCTGGCCAGGGTGACGTACGCCTTAAGCGCGTCCTCGTCGCTGACGGCAACGTACTGGGCCCTCCCGCTCTCCTTGAGGTACGCGTGTTCTGGACCGACCGCAGGGTAATCGAGGCCGGGAGCGACGCTCCACGTATCGGCGATCTGGCCTTCCTCGTCCTGAAGGACGTAGGTGTANGCACCGTGGAGGACGCCCTCCGATCCCCTGACGAGCGACGCCGCGTGTTCTCCCAACCCCTCGCCCCTGCCACCGGCCTCCACCCCGATCAGCTTGACGTCGTCCTCCAAGAAGGGATGGAAGATGCCGATGGCGTTGCTCCCGCCGCCGACGCAGGCCACGACGTAGTCGGGCAGAGTCCCCTCCATCTCCAGGAGCTGGGACCTGCACTCNCTCCCTATGACGGACTGGAAGTCCCTCACGATCGTCGGATAGGGATGGGGGCCCACGCACGACCCGAGCAGGTAGTAGGTNTCACGGACGTTGGTCACCCAGTCCCGTATCGCCTCGTTTATCGCGTCCTTCAGCGTCCTCGTACCGGACCTCACCTCGACCACCTCCGCTCCGAGCAACCTCATCCTCTTCACGTTGACCGATTGCCTGCCCGCGTCGAGCTCGCCCATGTAGACCCTGCACTCGAGCCCCAGGACGGCACAGGCCATCGCCGTCGCGACGCCGTGTTGTCCCGCACCAGTCTCCGCGATTACCCGCCGCTTCCCCATGTGCTTAGCGAGAAGCGCCTGGCCGAGGGCGTTGTTGATCTTGTGGGCGCCGCCGTGGATCGCGTCGAGCTCGCCCATGTAGACCCTGCACTCGAGCCCCAGGACGGCACAGGCCATCGCCGTCGCTACGCCGTGCTGTCCCGCACCAGTCTCCGCGATAACCCGCCGCTTCCCCATGTGCTTAGCGAGAAGCGCCTGGCCGAGGGCGTTGTTGATCTTGTGGGCGCCGCCGTGGAGGAGGTCCTCCCGTTTCAGGTAGATCTTGGCGCCTCCGAGCGTCCTCGTCAGGTTCCTCGCGAAGTACAGCGGCGTGGGCCTTCCGGCGTAGTCCCTGAGCAGACGTTCCAGCTCCGACCTGAACTCCTCGCTTTCCCTTAGCCGCGCGTAGCTCTCCTCCAGCTCCTCGAGCGCCTCGATCAGCGTCTCCGGGACGAACCTGCCTCCGAACCTTCCGAACCTGCCCTTACCTGACATGCGCACNCCTCGCCCTCCGAACGAACTCGACGACCTTTCGGTGGTCCTTNACGCCCGGTGATGACTCGAGCCCTGAGGACGCGTCGACGCCGAAGGGCCTCACCCTGCGCACCGCCTCCTCCACGTTCTCCGGGTTGAGGCCGCCCGCCAGGATCACGGGAAGCCTCGAAGCCCTCACGTACTCCGCGCAGAGCTCGAGGTCCGGTCTTCTGCCAGTTCCCCTGCTCTCGTCGAGCAAGACCGCGTCGAATCCGTCCGGGACCTNCACGTCCTTCACGGNCACGGGCCTGACGACCACCTTCACGCCGAGAGACCTGACGGTCTGAGGGTCGTCGGTGCCGTAGAGCTGGACTCCGTGGGGCTCGATCAGCGAACACGCCTCCTCCAGGAACCTGCTGTCGCTCCCGTCTATGACGAGGAACGGCAGCAGGCGGTCAGACGCGATCCTCGCCAACCTCCTCGCCTCCCTCAGGCTGAGGTTCCTCGGAGACGAGGGAAAGCCCACCACCAGCCCGAACGCGTCGGCCCCCGCCTCGGCCGCGACCAGCACGTCCTCTGGTCTCGTCAACCCGCAGACCTTAACGAAGAGGCGCACCTCAACCACCCTTGATTTTCTTGATGGCGGCCGCGACGTCGCCGGAGGTCATCAGCGCCGTCCCCACCAGGAACTTGTTCGCTCCCAACGCGAGGAAAGGCTTCACGTCGTCGTGGGATCTGATCCCGCTCTCGACGACGACCCTCCACCTCTCCCCCTCAGGGACCTCGGAGAGCATGGCCCTGGCCCTTTCGAGGCTCAGGCTGAGGTCTTCGAGGTCTCTGGAGTTGATGCCCACCATCTCGACGTCCTGGACCAGGGCCTCCTTCAGGTCCTCCCGCCTGTAGACCTCCAGCAAAACCTCGAGGCCCNCGTCGTGGACCCTGCGTATGGCTTCCTTCAGGTCGATCTCCGCGTGGCCGAGCTTGTAGGCCCTGAGGACGAGGAGGACGGCGCTCGCACCCGCAGAGGCCGCGAAGTCGATCTGCTCCTTCGAGACGACGAAGTCCTTCATCAACGTCGGAACGCCTGTCGATGCGGCCGCCTTCAGGTACTCGGTGGAACCGCCGAAGTGATCGGGATCNGTCAAAACGGANACGGCGTCTGCTCCGCCAGCCACCATCTGCCTGACCAGCGCAGCCACGTCGTCGACCGTCCTGAGCTGGCCTGCGGAGGGAGACCTCGGCTTGACCTCCGCGATCACCGAGACCCCGCTCCTCAATGCCCCTAACAGGCTCTTGGTGCCCTTCTGCGAAGTTCCGGTGTGCAGCTTGTAGTAGCCTGCCGCTACCCTCCACCGCGCGTCAGCACACGCCCTCTCAAGGAAGGACGTCATGTCAACCCCTCCAGCCTCGACGGATCGCCGCCAGTGATCCCGATGACCTGCCTGAGGACGGAGAGGAGCTTGCCGGAGGTCAGGACCTCCCACGCGAGCTCGGCACCGTATTCCAGATCGTCGGCGATACCCGCCACGACGAGGGCGACGGAGGCGTTGCAGACCACGAGCTTGGCGTCTGGGTCGTCCCTGCCCGCATCTCCCGAGATCAGCCGCTTCGTCCTCCTCACGGCCTCCTCCCTGTCCCTCACGACGAGCCTTTTCGGGTCGGCGGGTTCCATGCCGAAGTCCACGGGGTTCAGGACGGCCCTCCTTACCTCGCCCTGCTCGAGCCACGCCACCTCTGTCGGCGAGCACGGCGAGACCTCGTCGATCCCGATGAGGCCGTGGTAAACCGCCGCGACCTCGAGGCCGAGACGTAGCAGAGCCCCAGAGATGACCGGGACGAGCTGAGGGCTCGGGACGCCGACCGTCTGCCTCCTGACCCGTGCAGGGTTCGAGAGGGGGCCTATCAGGTTGAAGGCGGTCCTGATGCCGATCTCGCGCCTTACACCCGAGACGTTCCTCATGGAAGGGTGGTAGAGAGGAGCCAGCATGAACCCGAAGCCGGTCGACTCGATCGACCTCTCGACCACCTCAGGCCCCACGCCTACATTGACCCCGAGCTCCTCCAGTATGTCCGCGCTCCCCGTGTGACCGGTGAAGGACCTGTTGCCGTGCTTCGCCACCTTCCCTCCTGCGGCCGCTACGACGAGTGCCGCGATGGTGCTGGCGTTGACCGTCTTCAAGGAGTCGCCGCCGGTCCCGCAGGTGTCGATCGCACCGTCTCCTGCCCTTACACGGACCGCCCTCTCCCTCATCACCCGTGCCATCGCGGCCAGCACCTCAGGGCTCTCGCCCCTGATCCTCAACGCCGTGAGGAATGCGGCCATCTGCGAAGGCGTCGCCTGGCCATCGGCCATCTCCGAGACGCACGCCGCCACCTCCTCGGCCGTCAGGGCGTACCCTTCCACGAGCTTAGCGATCGCTTGGACTATCACTCAGAGATCACCCCGCAGGAAGTTCCTCAGGAGATCGATGCCGCGAGGAGTCAGTATCGATTCCGGATGGAACTGAACTCCTGCCAGGGGCCAGCTCCTGTGCCTGATGGCCATCACCTCTCCGTCCTCCACGTCCCTCGCGCAGACCTCGAGCTCCATCGGAAGTTTCTGCTCCACGACCGCCAGCGAATGGTACCTCCCGACGACCAGAGGGTTCACGAGGCCGCGGAAGAGGCCCTCGGAGTCGTGCAGGACCTTCGAGGTTTTGCCGTGGAGGACCCTCTTCGCCCTGGCAACCTCGCCTCCGAGAGCGTAGGCTATCAGCTGCATCCCCATGCAGACCCCGAGCGTCGGAACCTCCCTCGATACCTCCCTCACCACGTCGGCGGAGATCCCGGTGAACCTCCTCTCGGACGGATGCCCGGGCCCTGGGGATAGGACGATCCTTTCGGGTTCCATCTCCCAAACCTTTTCCAGAGCGATCCTCGTGCTCCTCACGACCAACGGCTCTGCACCGAGTTTTCCTATGTAATCGGCGATGTTCCAGACGAACGAGTCGTAATTGTCCAGTATCAGCACCCTCATCCGGCCCTCACCACCCCAGCAGCCTCGAGGAGGGCCATCAGCTTGGCGTCCGTCTCGAGGTACTCCCTCTCCGGCACCGAGTCCCAGACGATCCCTGCCCCGGCCTGGACGAAGGCCTCCTCCCCCCTCTTGAAGAGCGTCCTGATGGCTATGGCGAAGTCGGCGCAGCCGTTGAACGAGAAGTATCCTACGGCTCCCGCATAGGGCCCCCTCGCGAAGGGCTCGAGCTCGTCTATGATCTCCATAGCCCTCAACTTCGGAGCGCCCGTCACCGTTCCTGCCGGGAACACCGAGACGAAGGCGTCCGAGGGCCCGAGACCGTCCCGTACCGTCCCCTCAACCCTTGAGACGAGGTGCTTGACGTGGCTGTACTTGACAAGCCTCATCAGCTCTGCCACGTTCACGCTCCCCGGAACCGAGACCCTGCCGATGTCGTTCCGGGCGAGGTCCACCAGCATCACGTGCTCGGCGAGCTCCTTCTCGTCGGAGAGCAGCTGGGTGTCCGAGACCTCCTCCCTTTCGGGATCAGGCTCCCTCCTGCGCGTCCCTGCGATCGGGAAGGTCGTCAGCCTCCTGCCCTCGACACGAACCAGCATCTCCGGGCTCGAACCGGCGATCTCGACGTCGCCGAGCCTCAGCAGGTACATGTAGGGGGAGGGGTTGATCCTCCGTAGGTTGGCGTAAAACCCGAGCAGGTCACCGGCCACCTCGAGCTCAACCCTCCTCGAGATCACCACCTGGAAGACGTCTCCGTTAGCGATGTGCTCCTTAGCCGCCTCGACCGCCGAGACGAACCGCTCCCTGTCAGCGGAGTGCCCGCGCACCTCACATCTGGTGCTCGTCGGGTCCGGCCCCTCGCCCGTCACAGCTTCCTTGACCGTTCTCATCAGCTCGGAAAGGCGCTCCTCGCCACGAGTCGAGCAGAGGTACGTCTCACCGCTGAGATGGTCCAGGACCACGACCGAGTCGAATACGCCGAACCTCATCAGCGGATATCCCGAGCTCCTTCTCGAGACCTCGCACTCGTTCCAGAGGAAGGCCGCGTCGTAGGAGACGAAGCCTATCGCACCTCCCGCGAGCCTCGGCGTGACGGACGCCGGGAACCTCTGTCCCGTCATCGACCTTAGGTGGTCGAGGGGATCGCCGTCCAGTTCCTCGACGACGCTGCCGTCCTCGATGAGCCTCGTGCGGCCGTCCACGTCCACCTCCAAGACCGCGACCGGGTCGTATGCGAGGAAGCTGTTCTCGGCAAGAGGCCTGGGACCCTCCATCGACTCGAGCAGAACGACGTCGTCGTGCTCCTCCCGCAGGACCCCCAACAGCGAGAAGAGGTCGACCCTTCGATCGAGGCGCCTCACCGAGAATTTCGTCTCATCGATGGTCCGCCCAAAGGCGACCACCCGACATGGCGGAGTGGCCACCGACCCTCCACTTATCAATCTTTTCGGTGCGGTGATGGATACTGTTTTAAGTGGTTGACAAAAATGGGCTATCTTTGTTATCGGCGCCGAACCGGATCCTCCCGCGACCTTGAAGGCGCAGCCCCTCCTGGTCACGTTTTTATCGCGTGATGTGAAATGGGAAGTGGAGCCCGGGTGGCCGAGCGGCTAGGCGGCGGCCTGCAGAGCCGTTTCACAGGGGTTCGAATCCCCTCCCGGGCTTCGAGCCGATCCGCATGGGGTCAGCGACTTTCTGAGGCTTGTGGTCTTCCCGACGAACAAGGCTCCAGTGCCGACGCATCCCAGCATCCCGGAGAAGTCCCGTGCAGGGTTCCAACGCGAAGGGAGCAACGTATCTTTCCAAGGGTCGGCGGCGAGGCATTTTTAACCTGAACTCCGTGCAAAGGGTGATGGTCCTGCCAGAGGCCCTTGCGCTCTCCTTCGTCCAGAGGGCGTACGTCGCTGCGTTGCTGGTCGGCTCGCTCCTGCCAACCATAGGTAGCTTCGTGGTGCCCAAGAGACTCTCACTCCTCGGCGACACGTCGGCACACATCGCCTTCGGCACAGCGGCTTTCGCTTCCCTGATCGGCATCGCGTTCACCGACGTCCTGGCGGTCCCGATGACGGCCCTCGCGACGGTGCTGATGCTCCGTCTGATAAGAGGGTTCGGTGTCAGCGGGGACGTGGCGCTGACGGTCTTCCTGACGGCCGGTGCGGCGCTCGCCTCGGCATCGATAAGCCTCGGATCACGCGTCAACCTCCAGGCCGTCCTCTTCGGCTCGATCCTCCTCGTCGGGCCTGAGGACCTGTTGGTGACGGCACTGGTCACAGCGGCCGTCATCGGCGTCGTCGCCTTTCGGTTCGGCGACCTGTTACTCTTCACGCTGAACGAAGAGCTGGCGAGGTTGAAGGGCATCAGGACCGAGCTGCTCGAGACGCTCTTCGCGGTGGTTGTGGCCGTTTCGATCACGGAGTCGATGAAGCTGATGGGGGTCCTCATGGTGACGTCGTTGCTGGTGCTCCCGGCCGCGGCCGCATCGTCGGTCTGCACGTCCCTGAAGAGGTCGATCGCCGTATCGGTCGCCATCGCGATGCTCTCCACCATCTCCTCCATCTCCCTCTCCTTCGCCGTGGGCCTGCCCCCAAGCTCGCTGACGGTCCTGATGCTGCTCGCGATGCTGCTGGTCATGGGAGCCGCAGGACGGAGGGGCCTCACCATCTGAGGTGCGTTGCGGCGTGAGGGGCTTCCGGGGATCGTTCTGGTCCGCTGTGGCCGCCGTCTTGCTCCTGCTGTCAACCGCTCACTCGCCGAAGCCTGCGCTGGCTGAGGATGGGTCGCTCGCCGTCGAGGTCCTAAGGTCTCCGGACCCCTATGAGGTGAGGATAGTGATCGAGGGACCGGGCGGAACCTGGACCTTCGAGGGCAGGTCAAGCGTAACCCTTTCCGGCGTCACGAGCGGAACCTACACCGTCAGGGTCTACTACAGGGGCTATCTGGTAGCGACGAGGGTAGCGGTCGTCAACGGGGAGGACGTCGCCCTCTCGATACCGATACCGTTCGTCGACTTGGTGCTTCGGGCCGTTGACCTGAAGGGGAGGGATCTCTCGGGGAGGCTCTACGCCAAGGCGGAACCGAGGGAGGCCTACGGCGACCTGACGGTATCCGGCAGCTCGATCGTGATCAGGGGGGCCCTCGAGCCTTTGGCTTACTCGATCTACGTCGAGTGGGAGAGTCCACTTTACGCCAAGAAGGCGAGCGCCAACCTGACCGAGCCGGCCTGGTCCCTGATGAGGAGGGGGACGGTCCAGCTCCCTGTGACCGACCTGACGATCTCGGTCATCGACAGGGAGGGGAAGGGAGTGGGCGGTGCAGAGGTCAGGATAGCCAATCAGCTGCTGACGACCGGCGAAGACGGGAGGCTCGTTGTGCAGAGGGTTCCCGTCGGGTACAGGGGCGAGCCGGTGAGCTACGACGTGGAGATCAGGTACATGGGCTATATCGTCCACCGAGGGCCGATCCTCACCTCCACCGCGAACTACGTGTTCACCTTCACCGCCGACTTGCGGAGGCTCACGGTCCTCGTGCGGGGCGAGGCCGGTCAGGGCATCCCCAACGCCAGGGTGTCGCTGCTGAGGGAGGGGAACGAGGTCGGGACGGCCTTCACCGACGCGGGCGGAAGGGCGTCCTTCGAAGGCGTGATACCGGTCGAGCACTTTCTCCGCGTGGAGTACAAGTCGCTCTCCCAGACACTAAGGGTGCTCCCCTCTCAGATGACCGGAAGACCGGTGACCGTGCAGCTCCCCGTCTACGTCGAGCTCGGGGGCGTTCCGCTCTCCTCACTCCAGCTGTACCTCCTCCTCGGAGGCGTAGTGGTCACGGTAATTGCGGTCGCGGCGTCCGCCTTGCTGCTCGTCCGGAGGAAGGCGAGGAAGGTGAAGGTCGTAGGCCCGATCTACTGAGGCTCACAACCACTCGCGGGGA
>AWOE01000034.1 GCA_000494145.1 Candidatus Calditenuaceae archaeon JGI OTU-1
GATCACCGTGGAGCCCCGGGGCATCAGGATCGGCTTCCTCGACACGGCACCGTCCTTCTGGGTGTAGACCCTGATCATCTCGAGCGACCTGAAGATGACCTCCTTCAGCTCCTCGAGTGCCCTCGCGTTTTGCGATGAGACCGCAACGACCGGGACCCTGAGGGACTCGGCTATCCTCTCCCTGAGGTCGGCTAGGACTTGGGGATCGACGAGGTCGGCCTTGTTCAGCACCGCGACGGCCCGCTTGTAGGTCGGCTGGAGGATCACCTGCTCCTCGATCTCGTCGAGGTCGGCGTCACCGATCACCTTCACGATCGCCGACCTGTACCCGTACGACTTCAGGAGCTCGAGGACCTCCTGGTAGCTGCACCGGAGCTTNCCCATCACCACCAGCCTGAGGCCTCCGGCGTCGGTCCTCTGGATCCTCACCTCGCAGGACCTCTGCTTCAGCGATATCCCGTGATCGGTCAGGAGATCGACCATCGACCCCAGCTCCGCCACAGGATCCCTGCTGGCGTCGGCGACCAGCAGCAAAAGGTCGGAGTTGCGGGCAACGGCGATCGATCNGCTCGCGAAGGACGTCGGCCTCAGGTCCTCCGTCAGGACNGAGGGGAGGTCGACGAGCTGGAGCTCGGCGTCCTGATAGAGCATCATCCCGGGGAAGGGGCGGGTGGTGGTGAGCGGGTAATCGGCAACGGGCGACCTGGCTCCTGTAAGGGCGTTGAGGAGCGAGGACTTCCCGGAGTTGGCGGGACCGAGCAGGGCGATCTGGGCCCACCCCTCCTTCTCGACCGAGAACTCGTCCCTACCTCCACCAGCCCTCCTCTGCCTCCTCTCCTCCAGCTCCCTCCTCAGCTCCGCGAGCCTCCTCCTCAGCTGCCTCCTGAGCTTCTCGGTCCCCTTGTGGTCGGGTATCAGGCCGATCGCCTCCTCGAGCCTCGCGATCTTCTCCTCCAGCGTGCGGGCAGCCGAGTACTCGGCCAGCTTCGCCCTCGCCTCCGCGGGGAGGTTGGTGGGCATGGGCCCTCACCCAGTCAGCCGGACCGGCTCTTCACCTTCACCGTTCCCTTCCTCAGCGCCTCCTGAAGTCGGTGACCTCCTTGAAGAGCTGCCCTCCCTTGTAGACCCTCACGGATATCAGGTCCTCGATGCCGGAGGTGGCGATCTTCCTGCCGAGCACCTCCTCGACCTGGAAGACGCCCGCCTCGTTGACTATGTGGACGTCGATCTCGAGGGGCCTCGTCTCGCCTTTGACGATCTCGACCGCCGAGATTGCGAGGGCCGAGAGCGCGTGGATGTCGGACTTGCCGTGCCTGTACGGTATCCTGGCCCTACCCTCGCTCATGTCGGTTCCGTCGGCGACCTTCACTATCCCCGCCTCGACGGTCAGCGACTGGACGGTCTCGTCGTGGCTCAGGATGCAGTGGAGCACCTCTGCCCTTATCCTCCGCTCCGTCCTCCCCCTTCCGTAGACCTTCGGCAACGTCTCGGAGAGGATTCGGTCGGCGATCATCACGCCCGTCAGGTGGTGCATCGTCCTGTGGACCATGTTGCCGATGTCGTGGAGGTATGCGCCGAGCATCGTGATGGCCATCGCGTCCTCCACCCTGATNCCGTCGAGGCCGACGGTGGAGAACCTGACGCCGCTCGNCCTCAGGACGTCGAAGATCTCGAGCGCCGCACCGGCCACTATCCTCGCGTGCATCGGGCCGTGGTCGTTGTAGTAGAGGCGCTTCACCACCATCTCGTTGCAGAGCTCGAGGTAGTCCTGGACCTCTTCGCTGCCCTCNAGCAGCTCCAGCAGGGCCTCCAGCCTCTCCCTCCCCCTCACCTTCTCCCTGAGCAGNTGGGCCGAGACCNTGGTCAAACCCNACGGAGCGGGTGGCCAGCGCGATAAAGCTCTGTTANNGATGTCCGGGCTCGGCTCGACGGNGGCTCGAAGGGTCGGTCACGGAAGCGTCGCGAGGCCCTTCAGCATCAGGTAGACCGCGGCCGCCGGCGGCAGCTTCACCTCGACCGGCCCCTCCANCGCATCGAACTCCTCCCCTCCGAGCCTGAANCTGGGCGCGAAGAGCACCCTCACCTTGACGGGCGGTCCCTTCAGGGCAACCGCCTCCTCGAAGGGATCGAAGTCCTCGACCCTCTCGAGCGGTATGCGCGCGGCAGCGAGCCCCGTCTTTCCGTTCAGGGACCAAGGAAGCCTCACGAGCCTGTGGACGTCCTGCGTCACGACCGGGTCTATCCTGACCCTCTCCTCGGCGATGGCCCTCGAGATCACCTCCCTCCAGAAGGACGGGTTGGCGGCCGACCAGTCGGGTTCCTCGAGCCACCCGGCGAGCTCGCCCGAACGGACCAGGTGCTTCGCGACGGCCCTCACTATCCTCCCCCTCCATCCGAGGTCTTCGAGGGAGGGCCTCCTGAGGCCCCTCGTCCTCCGGCCCTTCCACGGAAGGCCGAGGACGGAAGGGTCTATCCCCTCGCAGGTCAGGTACATCACGACCTCACGTCTGGCTGTCTGGTCGAGCTTCCTGACGGCATCGCTGTAGACCACGACGTGGAAGCCCCTGTTGCCGGAGAAGCCCACCTCCACCTCGGACTCGCCGATCCCGAAGTCGTCCGTCAGGACGTTCAGCAGCTTCACCAGCTCCGCCCTGGCGCCCTCGATGCACCTCTCGCAGACCCACTCGACCTCCTTAAGCTCAGATCCGCACTCGGCGCACTTCCCCTCCCGAACGTTTACGGCTCCGTGTACCGGGCAGACGCTGTACCGGTGCTCCTCAACGCAGGGTAGGTCGAGGTGGTCCGCATCGATGTCGAAGACCAGGTCCGCCCCCTCCCATCCCTTCTCCTCCATCGGCGCCGCGGGATACCTGAAGTAAGCCGAGGAACGGTAGGCGTGGAGCGGTACCACCTCCGCGAGCCTCCTCCTCACCTCCTCCACCGACTGGAAGGCGAGGTGCCTCGTCATCACCTGCTTCCCGAACTCCCAGTAGGCGAACTCCCTCCGCTCCGGCTCGGAGACCTCGATCGGTGGCGGTGGATCCGACCTGTAGTAGCGCGCGAAGGCCGACCTCGCGAACCTCAGCACCCTCTCCTGCTCCGCATGAAGGGCCTGCCTCACCGACTGGCCTTGGTGGAGGCGGGTATTGAACGGGAGCCTCCCGACGAAGCCCGTATCTCACGAGTAGGATCATCGGACTACGACGGTCCCCTCCTCCGCCTCGGCGAGGGCCAGCGGGTCATCTGCTAGGCCGTTGCAGATCACCGCCCTTCCGACCCCGGCCTTGACCGACTCGGCGGCCAGCATCACCTTCCTGTTCATTCCGGGACCGATCGAGGGCAGCAACGACAGCGCCTCGTCGGCCGTCAGCCTCCTCACGAGGGCGCCGTTCAAGATCAGGCCGTCAACGTCCGTCAGGAGGACCAGCTCGTCAGCACCGAGGGCCCTNGCGAGGTAGGCGGCGGCCTGGTCNCCGTCGACGTTCAGCAGCTCCCCTTCGGCGCTCACAGCTATCGGCGCGACCACCACGATCAGGCCCTGCGCGAGAAGGCCCCTCACCAGCTCCGCGTTCACCTCCCTNATCTGCCCCGTNTANCCNCCNTCCATGACCCTCTTCCTCCCCCTCTCGTCGACCACCACGATCTTCTTCTTCCTCTCCGCCACCANGACGTTCCCGTCGGCTCCGGAGATCCCGACCGCGCGGCCTCCGTGCTTAACGGCTTCAGCGACGAGCGATTTGTTGATCTTCCCGGCCATCACCATAACGTAGACCTCCAGCTCCNTCTCGTCGGTGTAGCGGCTCCTGATCCCCTGAGGCGATACGACGAACTTCGGCTCTATCCCGAGGGCCCTGCAGTAATCCGTCACCACGTCGCCTCCTCCGTGGACGAGGACCACCGGCGACTTAGCCGAAACGCAGACGACGCTTCTTACGATGTTCGAGGCGTTGGCGACTATCGTCCTCCCACCCGCCTTTACCACCAGCATACCTTCACCCGACGCGGGGCTCCTCACAATTTTGAGGTATCCCGGTCAGAGGGAGGAACNGAAGGACCTGACGAGCTCCGCCCACCACGGAGACCTNCCGTCGAAGGGTGAGGAGATGCAGACGCTCTCGAGCAGGCNCCTGTACCTCCTCACGACCTCCTGGGCCACCTCCGACGGCCTTCCGGCGACCGAGAACTCGCGCATCATCTCCTCGTTCACGAGCTTCGGCATCTCGTCCCACCTCCGCTCTCGGGCCAACCTGCTCAGCTCCTCGCCGACGTGCTCCCACCCGTGAAGGGTGAGGACTCCCCTGTATTGAGGGGTCGAGGCGTAGAACGCGATCATCCTCCGGACGGCCTCCGCGTTCCTCTCGACCTCCTCCGAGTCGAGGCCGACCGCGGCGAAGACCGTCGCAGAGAGCTTCACCCGGTCCGGCGACCTGCCCGACTTCTCGGCGCCCTCCCTGACCGCCGGGAGCATCACCTCCCCGATGTACCTCGGCGAGTTGAACGGGTGGACGTGGATGCCGTCGCAGAGTTCGCCGGCTAACCTGCACATGCCCCTGTTCACAGCGGCCACGTAGACCGGTATCTCGGGGTTCTCGATCGGTCCCGGTTCGAAGTACCAGCTGCTCAGGTCGACCCTGTAATGCTTTCCCCTGAAGTTCGGAGACCGTCCGGCCTGCCAGGCGCTCCATATCTCCCTGAGGGCCGTGACGAACTCGCGCATCCTGGCTACCGGGCTCGACCAGGTCATGCCGAAGCGGCGCTCGATGTGGGCCCTTACCTGCGTTCCGAGGCCGAGGGCGAACCTCCCTCCCGAGAGCGACTGGATGTCCCACGAAGCGTGGGCGACGACCGTCGGGCTCCTCGCGAAGGCCACGACTATAGAGGTCCCCAGCCTCACGCGCTTGGTGGCGGCCGCAGCGAGAGAGAGCATGACGAACGGGTCGTGCCTCGTCTCCCTGAAGAGGACCCCGTCGAACCCGAGCCGTTCGGCCTCAGATGCAAGGTAAGGAGCCTCCGAGACCCGGTCCGGCTCGATCGACGCCTCCAGCCTCACACCGGGACATGGCGGGGCCGGTATTTGCCGGTTGGGCTAGGCACGTTTATCAGCTCGGCGAAGGACGGCGACGGAGGTGGGAGGATGGGCAAGATCAGGACGGCGAAGGTGAAGAGGGTCGCGAGGGAGATAATGGAGAGGTACGGCGACAGGGTCTCGACTTCCTTCGAGGGGAACAAGCTCCTCGTCATGCAGGTCCTCACGGGGCAGGTCTCCAGGAAGTTCGCCAACAAGGTGGCGGGGTACCTGACGAGGCTTGCGAAGCTGACGCAGAAGAGAGCGGCCCAGGAGCAGGTGCAGGTGGAGCAGGGCTGAGGGGGTTTGGGGAGCGATGTCGTCAGGAGGAAGGCCGACCACATCAGGATAGCGCTGGAGGGTGACGTCGAGTACCGGAAGACCAACTGGCTCGAGTACGTCGAGCTGGTCCACAGGGCCCTCCCCGAGCTCTCGTTCGAATCGGTCGACACCACAGCGACCTTCCTCGGCAGGGAGTTCAGGATGCCGCTCCTGATAGAGGGCATGACCGGCGGGACCGAGGAGGCGATGAGGATCAACGAGGCTCTAGCGAGGGCTGCGTCGAGGATCGGCATACCGATGGGCGTCGGGAGCCAGAGGGCAGGGATCGTCAACCGCGAAGTAAGGAGGACCTACACGGTAGCGAGGGAGGTGGCACCGGATCTTTTCCTGATCGCTAACATCGGCGCCGCCCAGCTGGTGAAGGGAGGGGTGGAGATGGCGAAGGAGGCGGTGGAGATGCTGAACGCTGACGCCCTAGCGGTCCACCTGAACGTCCTTCAGGAGCTCGTCCAGCCCGGGGGAGACACGGACTTCGGAGGGGTCCTCGAAGCGATCAGGGAGGCCGTCAAATCGCTGAAGGTCCCGGTGATAGTGAAGGAGGTGGGATGCGGTATCTCGCACGAGGACGCCGTCCTCCTGAGGGATGCCGGAGTGAGGGCGATCGACGTCTCCGGTTCCGGCGGGACCAACTGGACCGAGATCGAGAGGCAGAGGGCTNTNGCCGCGGGAGACATCGAGAAGGCGTCGCTGGCCGAGGTCTTCAGGGAGTGGGGGATACCGACGGCGGCCGCCGTCTTGGAGGTCTCTAGGGTGGAGGGGGTGGAGGTGGTCGGCTCGGGCGGCATAAGGACGGGCCTCGAGGTGGCCAANGTNCTGGCACTCGGTGCTTCGATGGCGGGGATGGCGAGGCCCTTCCTCTCCGCNGCGGTGGAGGGTCCGGAGGCGGTGGTGCGGATGGCCGGCAGGATAGAGAGGGAGCTGAGGGCGGCGATGGTCCTGACGGGTTCGAGGAGGATATCCGACCTCCGTTCAGCTCCGAGGGTGATCCTCGGCCCTCTCNGGGCCTGGTGCGAACAGAGGGGCCTCCTCCGCTGAGCTTTCCGAACCCGTTGCAAGAGAGCTGTTGCGGGGCCCACCCTCCCTCCGGATGCTGGAAACGGTGTTAGTAGCCGATCCCGACGGTGTTCCCGATGCCCGCGACCACGACGACGCCCTTCTCCGGGACGTACCTCCTTATGATCTCCTTGACCTTCTCAAGCGCCTGGTCGGTGGCCTTCGATATCGACTCCCTCATCGGCGTTATAGCCTCGGCGATCGACTGGAATATGGCGATGGCGTAGAGCGAGACGTTCTTCTCCTTGGCGATCGTCTCTATCTTGAACTTGTCGATCCCGGGGCCGCCGATCGCGACGCCCGCACCCTCCGCGATCTTCCCGGTCTCCTCTCCCTCGAGCTTGAGGGCCGCATCTATCGTTATCACNGTGTCCACCTTGCCCTCCATCTCGATCACCTTCTTCACGGCCTCGCCGGGCCTCCCGACGGTTCCGCCCGGCCCCCTCGCCCTGACGATGTAGACCTTCCTGCCCTCCCACTCCCCGAGCATGACGGTCGTGTCCTTTACGGACTCGTCCACCGTGACAGCCTTGATCTCCCGAGCCAATTTGGCCGCCACGAGGACCCCGGCGCCGTCGCCGATCGGCTGGCCGTTGTAGAAGGCGAAGGAAGCCTGCCTGTAAGACTCCGCCAGCTCGATGATCATCGGCAGCATCATCTGTATCTGGATCGCGAGGAAGTAGTTGGAGGTCCTCCTCCCCAAGAGGTAGTAGTGCCTGACGATGCGGTAGATCAGGTTCATCGCCCTTGCCACCTCTACGAGGTTCGTGAGCGTCTTGACGCGGTGTACGTCNTCNGTCNTNACGAGGGCCGCGACCTGGTCCTCGAACCTGTTCTCACCTATCTCGAGGATGTGCTCGAGCTTGTAGACGACACCTGCAGGGTCCATAGCCTCCGGCGGGATGTAGAAGTAATCGAGTATCGCGTCGAGCCTCTTCTCGAGCTCCTCATCGGACAGAGCCGTGCCGGCCTGCTTCAGCGCGTTGACCGTTCTCTGCCTGACGTCGTCCCTCATCAGCTTCAGCCGGAAGAGCTTCCGGTCGATGTCGCGGAGGACGTTGACCAGTTGCAGCCTCTGCCCGAACATCGGATAGAAGAAGAACGAAAGGAGGATGAAGAGGAACCAGAAGAGCATCAGCAGCGTCGAGTTCTCAGTAGGAGCGGTCGCCGCAGCGCCCAACATCTCCTCGGGTATTACACCAGACACNNTGTTCCCCANCACACATNAGAGCACTCGATATTAGGTTCTTCCTCAATACCCTAGCTAGGAGCCTCTATCCGCGCTGGCCTGATCACCGCCGGGCTGGGACCCCTGCTCTCCGGAATCCGCTTGGGAGGGGACGCGCTCCCTCTCGACTAGGCTGGAGATGATCCGCTTGATCTTGGTGACGGAGCCCTCGACGCCGAGCAGCATCGCGAAGAGCTGAGTCGTCTTCAACACCTTCGACCGGCCCCTCCGCTCGACCTCGACGAGCCCGAGCTCCTCGAGCTCCCTCACGTGGACGTATGCCCTCGAGCCCCTAACGGCAGCCACCGCTGACATCTCGATCGGCTGGTGGTAGGCGATGAACGAGAGCGTCCTGAGGGTTCCGGGGGAGAGGAGGGAACGGCGCTGGTACTTCCTCACTATCGGCAGCAGCTCGTTCCTCAGGTGAACAAGGTAGCGCTCGCCCGGGAGCTCGGAGACGGTGAAGGCCCTGCCCTGCTCGTCGTACTCACGCTTCAGCTCCTCGACCAGCCTCACCAGCTCCCTCTTTCTCCTCCAACCCGTTGCCCTCATCAGCGTCCTGAGGTCGACGGGCCTGTTCGAGGCGAACAGCATCGCTTCTATCAGCAGCTTCGCTTCGCTCTCGCCGAGCCTCTCACGCCGCAACAGCGCTCACCGCCCTGACGATCACCCTTCCCGTCAACTCGTCCTGGAGGACGTCAACGTATCCCCTGGAGGCTGCGAAGAGGAGGAGTATGATCCGCTTCACGGCCTCGTGCCTGCCGAGCCCCCTGATCAGCTCCTCCAGAGGCAACTCGGGCGACGACGAGAGCAAGGCGATGAGCTCCTTCAGGAACTCCCCGAACTCCTCCTCGATCTTGACGAGGTAGTCGTCGATCTTGATGTCGACGTTGATCTCCTCGAACTTTCCGCTCCGAGGCCCGCCGGACATCTTCTCCAGCACGCCCATCAGCTCCCTGACGACGTCCAGCAGCGTCAGCGTCAGGACGTCCCCCCTCAACGGTATCTCGACCGGCGGCGGCACCACTAGGTCAGGCCTCTCGAACCTCCTCTCCCTCTCCTGCTCGTCGATCCGCTCGCTCTTCTCCCTGTGGATGACCGCGGCCGTGTAGACGGCCACCCCGGCCTGGCTCAGGTTGATCGAGAGCGCCCTGACTACCTCGGCCAGCTGTCTGATGAGGGGGACGAGCTTGACGCTCCAGGGTCTGAACCTCCTGAGCTCCGCGGGGTTGAGGAGGAGGCGCCAGTCGGAGACGGCCCTCTCAGTTCTGCCCGCCCTGCTCATTCACGAGCTCACCCAGCTTCAACGTGATGACGCTTGACGCGCCGTTCCTGCTGTAAACGCCGATCAGGAGGTCCGCCTTCTCGGCGACTATGTCCTTCAGGCTCACCACGATGATCTGGACCCTTNTCGACATCTCCTTCAGCANGTTCGCGAGGTTCGCCGAGTAGTTCGCGTCGAGGTGCGCGTCGACCTCGTCGAATACGAGGAAGTCAGCAGGGGTGAGGGACTGGAGCGCGAGTATCAGGGCCACGGCCGATACGGACTTCTCGCCACCGCTCACTCCCCTGGTAGACCTCGGCGCCTTCCCGGGGAACCTGACCACCATCTCTATGCCGGACTCGAGCGGCTTGCCGGGGTCGGTGAACTCGAGCCACGCGTCGCCTCCCGTGAGGGCCCTGAAGTAGTCGCCGAAGCTCTCCGAGACCTTCTTGACCGTCGACTCGAGGACCCTCAGCTTCTCCCTGTCTATCTCGTCGATCAGCTTCAGGAGCTCGTTCCTCTCGGCCTCGAGCTCCGCTATCCGCTCCGACCTCTGNCTGTAACCCGAGACGACCTCGGCGTACTGCGTGGGGGCGAGCTGGTTGACGAGCTGGAGCTCGTTCAGCTCCGCCTCCAGCGCCGACTTGACCCTGCCCCTCAGGTCCTCCGGGAGATAGGACAGCAGGCTCCTCGGGCCCGTCTTCATCTCGACGAGTCTCTCCTCCAGCCCCCTCCTCCTGACGGTCAGCTCGACCATGCGAACCCTTAGGGACTCGAGACGGGATTCGAGGTCCCTCAGCTCAGCGGAGACAGGGCCCCTCGTCTCCTTCACGGACCTCAGACGCTGGGAGAGGTCAGCGCTCTGCGACCTGACCTCGGAGAGCTCCCTCCTCACCGCCTCGAGCTCCGACTGGAGGGCCCTGAGATCCCTGAACCTCTCCGCGTACCTCGCGGCCGCTGCCCTTATGCCCTCCAGAACCCCTTTCCTCGTCACCTCCGCCTCCTGAACGTATTTCGCGCTTGACGCAATGGCCTGCTCGATCCTGGAGATCTCGGCGGCCAGCGCATCCCTCTCCCTCCTCAGCTGGGAGAGCTCCGACCTCAGCTCTGCAACCCGTGCTGTGAGCACCTTCTGCCTCTCCCTGAGCCTTCCCAGCTCCTCCCTCTCCGCAGCCGGCTCCGGCGGCGCTACGATCCTCTCAATCTGGCGCTGGAGCTCCTCGTACTCCTTCCCGAGACGCTGCTCGGTCTCCCTGAGTCTGGTNAGCTCCTCGACCGCCCTCCTTCGCTCNCCGGTTAGCTGCTCGATCCTCNTGCTCAACGACTCCCTCTCCCTCAGAAGCGAGGCGATCTCGGATTCGAGAGAACGGAGGCTGCCCTCTNGCTCGGAGAGGACGGACCTGAGGGATGATAGGCGCGACTCGAGGGACTCCNCATCCGAGGAAAGGGAGGCGACCCTCTGCTCGAGCGCCGGAATGAGGGCCCTGAGCGCCTCGATCTCCCTCCTGACCTCTCCCTCAGCGACGACCTCGCCCACCGACTCGAAGACGCCGCCTTTTCTGCGCATCGCACCTCGGACCGTCACCGAGGTTCTCGAGACCGGGAACGATTCTTCCTCGAGCAGGACCGCTTCGTCGAGCGCGATGTGGAGCGCTGCCGACCCATCCGTCGAGTTGGTGCGCGAGAGGCAGGCGAGGCANCCTCTGCCCCTGTTGCGGCACCCCCTCCACCCTTCGACGCTGATGACTTTGACCCTGATGCCGAGGTGGCTGGCGGCCACAGCGATNGCCGCCGCGTCNNCGTCCCGCTTCACGACNACCGCGTCCAGCAGCTCGCCGAGCATCCTGTATACGAGCGGCTCGAGCCCNTCGGGANNGGAGAAGAGGTCGCGGAGGATGCCGGTCGCCTGCACGCCGAGCACCTCCAGCAGCGCCCTCTGGACAGCACCTGTGACGGAGCGGGTCAGGGACCCCTCTATAGCCCTCAGCTCCAGCTCGACGGAGGCCTTCAGCTCGCCGGCCGACCTCGCCGCCCTCCTCAGACCCTCGAGCCTCCTCTCGAGGTCCGCGATCTCCCTTCTCAGCCCTTCGATCTCCGAGACGGTCGACGCCTTCCGCGACGAGAGCTCCTCCAACCGCGCATTTAGTCCGGTGACGGCCGCATCGAGCCTCGAGGTCTCCTCGTCGATCGAGGAGAGTTTCGCCTGCAGCGAAGAGGCCCTTCCCCGCAGCTCCGTCAGCTGGCGCTCGAGGGCGCTCAACCTCTTCTGGTGCGATTCGCGTTCCGAGCTGACGGACGCCGCCCTCCCCTCCCACTCCTTGACGACAGCCTCGAGCTCCCGGATCCTCCCGGTGACTTCGTCGAGCTCCGACTCGACGGCTCCGAGCTCCCCTCCTAAAGCTGCCGATGAGGCCTCGACCTCCGACAACCTCTTCCTGAGATGCGCGAGCCTGTCCTGAAAGGATTCGAGCGACTCGAGAGCTCCCCTCACCCTCCTCCAGATCTCTGCGTACCTCCTGCCCCTGTCCCTTATCTCCGCCTGGAGCCTCACCAGCTCCCGCCTCGAGCCGTCCAGCGACTCCGATAGAGCGGCCTCCAGTCCCTCGAGCTCGGCTGACCTCGACCTGAGCTGCTCCGCGCGCCGCTCCAGCTCCGCAGCCTCCGCGTCCGCCTCCGAAAGCCTCCTCCTCAGCTCCCCGACCCTCTCCTCGAGACCGGCCTTCTCAGCCCCCATCGCGTTGAGCTCGGCATCGATCCTCCCGATCTCCGCGGCTATCTCCTCCCGGCGAAGGGCCTCGAGCTCCGCCTCGATGAACCTCTTCCTGCTGAGGTCGAACCACTCCACCTCGAGTTGCTTGATCCTCTTCCTGACCTCGGAAGCGGCCGCCTTCGCCACCGCCACGTTCTTCTCCGCCTTCTCCAGCTCCCTCATCGCCTCCTCCCTCCGCCTGTCGTACTCCCCTGTCCCGGCGACGTCCTCGATCAGCTGCCTGAGGTCGTCCGGCCCCATCTCCGCGATCCCTAGGACCGCTCCCTGCGAGACTATGTTGAAACCCGAGGGCCTAACGTTGGCCGTGGCGAGGAGGCTCAGCAGATCGGCCCTGCTCACCGATTTGCTGCCGATGAGGTACTGGCTCTCGCCGTTGGGGAAGAGCTTCCTCGTTATCACCACCTCATCGTCCTCCACCGGTATCGCCCTGTCGGAGTTGTCCAGCACCACTGTGACCCTCGCCATCGGCGCGCTCCCTCCCTCGGGGGACTGGTGGATCAGCTCCGAGAACCGCGAGACCCTCAGGGCATGGGGACTCAGCTCACCGAAGGCGAATTTGATCGCGTCGAGTATGTTGCTCTTGCCGCTGCCGTTGGGCCCCGCGACGACCACCAGCCCCTTCGGCAACTCGACGACCTGCCTCTTGTACGGGAAGGACTTGAAGCCCTGAACCGTGATCTTCTTGACGTGAACCAAGGCCGCCACCTACGGCTCGAGGTCCCATAAAATCGATCCGGGCCGGTATCACGCCGAAGGCTCCAAGGTAANTCCGGCCGATCATNNGAGTGGGTCGGCAGGGGCCCGGTGCCTGGTCCTCTCCTCGATGGNCCTGACCAGCTCCGCCGTCAGGTCGGGCCTGCTCTCGAGGAGGTCGATGAGCGCCGAGAGGATCTCGAGCGTCGACGAACTCAGGCCGTGCTCGATGAACTCGGCCTCCTCCTCCGCCGTCTCCGGAGGCACCCCTAGCTCCTCGAGGAACCTCACCAGCACCTCATGCCTCCTCAGGACCTCCGCCGCCACCTCTCTTCCAGACTCGGTCAGGACGAACCCTCTGTACTGCTCGTAATCGATGTAGCCGAGCTGACGGAGCCGCCTGAGCATCTTCGTCACGGCCGAGGGCCTGACGTTCAAGTGCTTGGCCACGTCCTTCGACGTCGCGAACCCTCTCACCTTCTCGAGCGCGTATATCACCTCGAGGTAGTCCTCGACCTCAGGGGTCGCCCTCCTGCCCCTCCTGCTCCTCACCCTCTTCACCTGCTGCAGTACCCGCTCCTCCCTGCTCGCCATGCCCCGCACCCTGACAGGATTCGGCACTATTTCTGGAGATCCCAACCGGCCTCAGACGATGATCCCGAGAAGGAAGAGGGCCAAGGCCGGCAGGAAGTGCTTAAGCCACTCGTACCTGCTGTATGCGAAGACCTTCAGGCCGTCGAGGGGCCCGAACGGAAGGAGGTTGAAGAAGGCCAGGAGCGCGTTGATCCTCGCCACCGAGAATGCCAGGTGGGTGAGCTGCAGTCCAGCCCCTAAGGCCATGAGCGCGAACGCCAGGGCATACGAGACGGTCGAGATGACCGTGTTCGTCAGCGGGCCGACCGCTGCGACCCTAGCGAGGATCCTGTAATTCGGTGAGCCGTAGACGTTCACCGCGCCCGGAGCAATCACCTTCAGCGGTGAGAGTATCGAGATCGCCGTCAAGAGCGCACCTATCGGCGAGACCCTGAAGACCGCGAGGTACCCGTAACCGATNGCTACGAACTTGTGGGCGAGCTCGTGGACCAGGAAGGAGGCCACGAAGGCCACAACGGCCGCTGCCGCGTAAACCGTTCCCAGGAGGCTGACGTTGAAGAGCGTGGCTCCGACGCCGGCCACCAGCAGCGCGCCTACTGAGAGGTGAACGGCCTCGGAGGCGCTGACCCTGACGGAGAGGATCGAGGGCAGCTTCCTCGCGGCCGCCTCCTTAACCCTCTCCTCCATCACTCTGATCTCGACCGGCGAGCGGGCCTGGTGCAGGAACTCGCAGTCGTGGGCCTCGGGGAGCCTGTGCTCGGCGCAGTGGTAACGTCCACAGTAGGCGCACCTGAAGGGCAGCACCTCCTCCCTTCCGCACTTCTCGCACCTCATGCCTAGCCATCTCCCCTTCCGTCGGTTCTACGGAGTTGCGTCATCACCTCGGGTGATAACCCTTGCTCCGTCAGGGCGACTCTCCACGGGAAGAGCCTGTCCTCTTGGAAGACCGCAGCCCGACGGTCAGGGCCCATCAGGAGCCGGAGGTCTCTGGTGGGTCATGACTGCTCGTAGGTTCTGCACTCATACCAGCCATTTAATCCAGCGCCTCAGCNNAGGGACNACNCCGTCTCTGAAGGACGTGAATAGCACGACAAGCAACACACCGTATACGGCCAATGAGATCGGCCCCAAGTATCGGATGGTCTCGTTAACATAAGTGAAGATCGCTGAACCGATGAAGGGTCCGACGATCGTTCCCCTTCCACCGAATATCGCCACGACCTGTGACAATATGTCGATGCTGGCAAAGGAGAAGTAGATCGGTGCTATCAGTCCGTTGAAATATCCGTAGAACGCTCCTGCTAAACCGATAAGGAGACCTGCTAAGGCTGCGACAGTGACCTTGACCCTTCTGACGTTTATCCCGAGCACCTCCGAGGCAACCTCTTCGTTCCTTACAGCCTCCATGATCAGCCCCCATCTGCTCCTCTCGAGAAGCCAGTAATTGACGAAGAGGGTTGTTACGGCAAGGATCGCCGCTATGTAATAAAAGGTCGCCTGCTCCCCAATAATCTCCGCGACCGGGCCTAAAGGAAGCGGTGGAGGCCTGAAACCCGTATCGCCACCTGTAATGCTCACGAGCCCCACAACCATGTTCTCGAAGATCAGCTGAAACGCGAGCGTCATTATTGCCACGAACACCACTCCCAACCTCCTGACGTTGGACACGTAGCTCAGACCCGCGGCAACGGCAGATGATAGCATCGCACCGATTACAATGGTGGGCCAGTGCCAGATCCCCAACCTGCTGACCAAGAGTCCGCTGGTATATGCTGAAAGACCTGCGAGGGCCGCTATGCAGAGGAAGAGCTGGTTGGTTCTCCCGAANAGTAGGCCGAAGGCAGACGCGAAGGTGATGAAGAAAGCCATCTGGGTCAGCACCCTCAGGTAGTATCTNCCGGTGAAGATCAGAGGGAGGATGAGCAGAACTGCAGCCAAACCGAACATCAGCAGNGTTCTATTTTCCAAAGGAAGCCCGCCTCGAGGCGCTGCCATACTAGAGNCACCCGACGATCAAGGCGCCATTGGATACTCTGGGACTCCCTTCTCCCTGAACACCTTGTCGAAACCGTATAACTCGTACGAGGTCTTGCCTTGGTCGTAGAGCGTCAGCGCTTCACGTTCCCTCTTTTCCCTCTGACGTGCCCTCTCCAGCACCTCGTTGAGGATTTCCCTCGGCACGACGACAACTCCGTCATCGTCCCCGACTATCAGATCCCCCGGACGCACCAAGACGCCGCCACAGATCACGGGCACGTTTATCGATCCCGGATGCGATTTCGTTGAGCCTATCGGTGATATGTAGCGAGCGAAGACGGGGAACCCCATTCTCCTGATCTCTGCCACATCTCTCACAGAGCCGTCGACTACCACACCGGCAATTCCCTGCTTCATCGCCTGATAGCTCATCAGACCGCCCCACATGACGCCTATCTGCCCTCCAGCGGCCACGACTATCACGTCGCCGGGTTTCGCGAGCGCCATTGCCCTGTGCACGGTTATGTTATCCCCAGGATAGCAATGCACCGTCAAAGCAGGACCTATGAGCTTCGTGTCCGGTGCGATGGGCTTTATGGCAGGGTCCATCACACAGCGATATTCGCGACCTATCGACTCGTAGACCGTGGAGGCGCCGAACTCTCTGAAGGCGTCGATGATCTCNGGAGGAGGTCTCTGGAAGTCCCTATAGACAACAGAGGCCATACTCACGGGAGCTCAGAAAACCCCGGTTAATAGTTTTTCTTCCCACGATTTCAGAGCACAACACACGTCCTCGAAGAACGAGTCGCCATGNGGAGCTGGCATCCTGTGCCGATTGGAGCATCAGAATCACTCGAGCTCTCCCAGAAGCCCCTGTGGTCTGAACAAGAGGACCATTATGGCGGCGGTCAGCATGATCACCACCGACATGTAGGTGCCGACGAGGAAGCTGGCCACCATGTAAACTATCCCGAGGAGCAAGCCCGAAACCACCGTTCCCGGAACGCTCCTGATCCCTCCCACCACGCTTATCAGCAAAGCCAGGATGGTCAGCTCGATCCCGGATTCCGGGCCCATGGTCGCGGCGAGCCCCCTGATGATGCCCGCAGATCCCGAGAGCGCACCCCCTACCAGAAAAGTCACAAGCCTGACCCGATCTATCGGAATGCCCACGATCTCCGCACCCGTCTCGTTCTGCGAAACTGCCCTGATGCTCTTACCGATCATCGTGGACCTCAGGAAAACCTCCAGAGCAATTAGAATGGCTATGGATATCGCAGCTGCCAGAATCGCGGAGAACCTGAAGGAGTTCCCGAGCAATTCGACCGTCTGGATTTCAGGTCTGATGGAGAGGTAGGTTGTGGGGAACTGGTTCGTGAAGTAGCCATGCAATGCGAGGTAGAGGCCCAGCGTAATGAAGAGGCCCATGAGGATTCTCTGCTCGCCCGATCTCCTGAAGGCCGGGTANAGCACCACCTTATAGACGAAGGCAGAGAACACCGTGGCCGNCNAGATGCCAGCAAGGACGGCAGTCGTAACGCCGAAGAGGGGGATGGNGAGGGCTGCTGTTATCGACGCTATAACAGCGAATTCGCCATGAGAGAGGTTAAGGATCTGGGTCTGACCNAANATCATTGTAATTCCGACTGCTACCAAAGCGAGTTGCAGTCCGAGCGTTACCCCGTCGACGACTATCACGGGGAGTTGTGACGCGAGCAGGTTTCCTAAAGGGCCCTCCATATCACGTCACTCCTAGGTAACTCTGCTTTACCCTGACGTCATTGGCGAGCTCGTCCGGTCTTCCCTGCAACACCGTCCTTCCTTCGCTGATCACGTAAATCATGTCACAGAAGGAGAAGGCAAGGGGTACCCGTTGCTCGACCAGAATAATGGTAAGCTGTTGCTTGCGCTCTCTGAGCTCGTCAAGGGATCTGAAGAGCTCTTCTATCAGAATCGGGGCCATCCCAGTCGAGGGTTCGTCGAGTATGAGCAGCTCNGGGGACGACATAAGGGCTCTGCCTATGGTCAGCATCTGCTGCTCCCCACCACTCAAGGTCCCCGCCTTCTGGTTTCTTCGCTCCTTCAATCGAGGNAACAGGGNGAAGACGAAGTCGAGGTTCTCATCAGCGTTTTGCNTGGCTNTCTTAACGTAAGCTCCAAGCTCCAGATTTTCCTGTACCGTCATTTTCGGAAAGAGTTCCTTCTCTGCGGGGACATACGAGATGCCGAGCTCAACCCTCCTGCTCGAAGGAATTCCGTTCAGGACTTGACCCTTGAAGACGATGCTGCCCCTCTTAGGCTGAAGGAGGCCCGCTATGCACTTCATGGTCGTCGTTTTTCCCGCACCGTTCTGTCCTATCACGCCCACCTTCATGCCCTGAATGGGTACCTCGAGATCAACGCCCCACAGGACTTGGAATTCGCCGTACCCTGCCTGCAATTCCTTGACGGAGAGGTACGGTGTCACCAAGCTCGACCCCTCCCTAGATACGCCTCAACAACCTCCGCGCTCTTGGCAATATCAGACGGACTCCCCTCTGCGATGATCGATCCGAAGTTGAGCACAATGACGCGTTCTGCTAACCTCATGACGGCCCTGAGGACGTGTTCTATCCAGATCATTGTGACACCTCTGTCTCTGTTGATCCTTTTGAGCTCCTCTATTGCCCAGTCCACCTCGACCGGGTTCAGACCACTCATGTACTCATCAATGAGGAGAACCTTCGGNTCCAACGCCAATGCCCTGCCAAGCTCAACGGACTTCTTCTCCTGCAGGTTGAGCTCCCTCACACGAACGTCTGCCTTCTTGCTGAGTCTGAGCTCCTCAAGTATCTCGTAAGCCCTCTTCTTCGCGTCGGACAGCGAGAGACCGGACCCGTTAGCAACCATCCCTACGATGACGTTCTCCAGCACCGTCATCTCGGAAAAGGGACGTGGTATCTGGAAGGTCCTCGCTATCCCGAGTTTAGCTCGCTTGAAGGGAGGCAGCCTCGTGATGTCCCTCCCCTCGAAGTAAATTTTCCCAGTGGAGGGTTGCAAAACTCCGCTTATAACATTGAATAGTGTAGTCTTTCCCGCACCATTCGGACCTATTATTGCCAATATTTCGCCTCGCCCTACGTCAAACGATACATTTTTAAGCGCTGGGAGTCCTCCGAAGTTTTTGGAAACGGCCCGCACTTCCATTACCACGTCCTTCCGCATTCCTGAGCTGTATCCGCAATTTCCTATCTTATTAATATAATCCAGTCGAATTGCTCAATCGGAGTTTTTGACGATTTTCAAGCCACTGATCCGCTTCGTAATCCGCTTATGTAAAAATCTTCAATATTGAAGTAAATACGGCATGATGATGTTAAAGATTTGCATCAGCACCATCAAGCTGGCATCGCTCCCCTCCTGTTCAAACGAGATTATGTAACTACCTATACCTCTCAGGACTCTGNAGGTTGGAAAATTGGACGGATGAGGAGGACCGTCAGAGACTTTGGACCGAAAAGGCTCTCCGATTGAGACGGACTCGTGCAGGTCTCTACGGACACAGTTTCTGTATCTGAGGAAGAGGCGATTTGATCAGCTTGCACCGTCTACACGCCTCCA
>AWOE01000035.1 GCA_000494145.1 Candidatus Calditenuaceae archaeon JGI OTU-1
CTCCCGTATTGGTCTACAAGTTCCAGAGGCGGCAGGGTCCCGCCCTCCATCTTTATCGGCGGCTGGTAACCGGATGACGGTCTGATCAGCGACGGAAGGACCGAGTTCCACAGGACGAGCCCGATCACCAGGCCGAGCGCTACGGCCACGAGCCCGAACAGGTAGGCCCNCTGGAGGCCGGTCCTCCGGAGGGACGTCATTCTACGTGGAGTTGGTGACTGGAACTGTTAACCATATCTCAAACATCCGGCCTGTTGACCGAAGCAGAGCTGGAACGCTCCGCGATCAACCTAAGGACCAGCTCGACCGCCTCCGACGGAGTCTCGGCGGCGTGGATCAGCACGGTCTTCCTCTGATCGAGGTACCGGCCCGCGTACTCGTCGGCGACCCCTCCTGACCCCCTCAGCGCCACCACGGGCTTGCCCTCGATGTAAGCGGCCGCGACCTCCGTCAGCGTCCCAGCACCTCCGCCCACGACTATCACGCCGTCGGCCGAGTAGACGTTGATGAAGTTCCTGAGGTGGCTTATTCCGGTTGCGACGACGACCGTGCTGTATGGGTTTGCCTCCCTCATGTCCTTCTGGGGAATTATCGAGACGGTCAGACCTCCTGCCTCGAAGGCTCCCTTGCTCGCGGCCTCCATCACCCCTCCGAGCCCTCCGGTTACGAGGACAGCTCCCCTTCTAGCCACCTCGCGCCCCACCTCGTAGGCGAGCCTCCAGGCCCTCTCGTCGCAGGTGTCCTTGTTGTACCCGACCACCAGAATCTGGGGCCTCCTCATCCCCTATCGCGGCACCTGATCCTTGTGAAAAACCGGCAATTAGACGATCGGCCCGGAAGGCGCCGTACGCGACAAGTACTTATCTGCGCAGAGGACCTCGGTTGGTCGGAATGCCGACGAGGTTCAGGAAGGTGAGGAAACGGAGGGGTTCGAGGACCTACGGATGGGGGCAGATAGGGCAGCACCGGAAGCACGGCGCCAAGGGCGGAAGGGGGAACGCCGGGAAGCACAAGCACAAGTGGACCTACGTCCTGAAGTACGAGCCCGACCACTTCGGCGAGAAGGGCTTCGTTCCGCCGACGCGCAGGGAGCTGAAGGAGGTGAACCTGACCGAGCTCTCGGCCATCGCCGAACGCCTCTCGTCGGATCCCTCTGCGCCTAGGGACGAGGAAGGAAGGCTGGTGGTCGACCTGAGGGGCGAGGTGCCCGTCAAGCTGATCGGATCCGGCGTCCTCTACGTCTCGGGGCTGAAGGTGATCGCCGACGCGTGGACCAAGGGGGCTGAGGAGAAGCTGCGGGCCTCCGGCTCGATCGTCGCGGTGAGGTAGAGCTTGGCCGAGGAGAGGGGAGGGATCAGGCGGGTCGTAGAGGCCCTGACCTACGCGATACCGGAGATAAAGAAGCCGGGGAGGAAGCTCGGCCTTGGAGAGAAGTTGCTCTGGACGGCGCTGGTCCTGCTGATCTACGAGTCGATGGCCTCCGTCACGCTCTACGGCCTCCCTCAGGAGTTCACGGGCGGTACCAGCCCTACCCTCCTGAACATCATCTTCGCCTCGAGCGTAGGGACCCTGACGACGCTCGGCATCGGCCCCATCGTCACGGCGGGGCTGATCATGCAGCTTCTCGTAGGAGCGGAGATCATAAGGCTCGACCTGAAGAAACCTGAGGACAGGAGGCTCTTCACCTCCGCCAGCAGGCTCCTCACCGTGGTGATAGCCCTCTTCCAGGCGGCCGTTTACGTCTACGCGGGCTTCTTCGGCAACGTCGACCCGAGGGTCGCACCCCTGCTGTTCGCGCAGCTCGTTGCAGCCACCTTCATCATCATGCTCCTCGACGAGACGGTCCAGAAGTGGGGCCTCGGCAGCGGGATATCCCTGTTCATCGCTGCGGGCGTCGCAGGCCAGATCTTCAACGACCTCTTCTCGCCGTTCATACTACAGGACGGCTACTACCACGGAGTTGTCCTCGCAGTGGGCCAGGCTATCGCCGAGGGAAAGCCGCTGAGCGAGGTCTTCATCAGGCAGGTCGGCGGAAGGGGAGACATCCTCGGTCTGATATCGACGGTAGCTATAATCGCGATACTTCTGTACGCGGAGGGCGTGAGGGTCGAGATCCCGGTATCTCACTCGAGGTTTGCGGGTTACAGGGGAACCTATCCCGTGAAGCTCCTTTACGTCTCCAACGTCCCGGTCATTCTGGCGTCGACCGTCTTCACCAACATCTACTACCTCGCGTCCATCGTCTGGTCGAGGTTCAACCCCGAGAACACCAACCAGTTCCTGAACCTACTCGGAACCTTCAGGGTCGACGAGACCGCCGGGACTCCAGTCCCTTCCGGAGGCCTCGCGTACTACGTGATCGGTCCCAACTCATTCACAGACGCGGTCGCAGATCCGACGAGGGCAGCCGTCTTCGCCCTGCTGATGGTGGGGTTCTGCGTTCTGCTGGGAAAGTTCTGGATCTCGGTAGCCGGGTTGTCGCCCGAGAGGATCGCTGACCAGCTGATCAGCGCGGGAATGCAGGTCCCCGGCTTCAGGAGGGCCCCGGAGATCGTCGCCTCGATCATCAGGAGGTACATCGGCGTAGTCACCATCATAGGATCGGTGATCGTCGGTCTACTTGCGAGCGTTGCGAACTACGTCAACGCCTTCGGCACCGGCACAGGCCTTCTGCTGATGATCGGCATACTATACCAGTACTACTCTTTGCTGCTGAGGGAGAGGGTCGTCGAGATGTATCCGGCGATATCGAGGGTCCTCGGGGAGGCCTGATGACGCTCACAGCCCAGGCCATCGAGATAATGTTGCTTACCGTCGCCCTCTCGCTCGTCACGGCGTTGATTCGGCGAAAGGTCTTCACGCGGGAGGACATGGTCCTGATGGCCGAGGTCCAGGAGTATCAGAGGGAGATGCTGAAGGCGGTGAGGCAGAAGGACGCCAAGGCCCTCCAGCGCCTCGAGAAGAAGAAGGAGTACTACCAGCGGGTCCAGACGAGGCTGATGGGCAAGAACATGGTCCTCATGTTCTCGACGCTGGCGATCTATCTGAGCTTCCTGAGCTGGGCCACGGCGCACTACGGGACCGACCCGATCCTCCGTGCCCCTCCGGACTTCTACCTGCCTTTCGTGGTCGAGCAGGGCGGCATCCCCTTCTTCGGCTGGTACATCCTCTCGGCCTTCGCCTTCGGCACGCTCCTCAACAGGTTAATCAATCCGCCGGTCCAACCGGTCCGCAGGCAGCCAGGAAGGGGTGGGAGGGTTGCCGACGAGAAGCCAGAGAGTTAGGAAGGGCATCAGGAGGGTCTTCGTCAGGACTCCGGGCGGCAGGACCGTCGTCCATTACGAGGACAAGAGGCCCGGGTTCAGGAGGTGCGGGATCTGCGGCGAGGTCCTCCACGGCGTCAGGCGGGACGACGAGAGGCCCCTTCCCAGCTCTCAGAAGAGGGTCAGCAGGCTCCACGGAGGGAACGTCTGTCACCGGTGCCTCGAGTCGATGATAAGGGAGAGCGTCCTGGCCGAGTGGGCCGCTCAGACGCCGAAGTAGGCCTTCACCGCCGTCAGAACGACCTTCAGCACGTCGTCCTTTCCGAGCCTCGTCGAGTCGAGGACCAGGTGGAAAGGCGCCATGTCCTCGCCCCACCTGATGCCGTAAAGGCGGAGGTACAGCTCTTTGTTCCTCTCCTCCCTCTCCCTCAGCACCCTCAGCGCCTCCTCGTACCCCATCCTCCCCCTCTTCGCGAGCCTCGCGGCCCTCGTCTCCAGGTCGGCCTTAAGCCAAACCTTGAAGCCGTCCTCGACGAGCCAGGGGATGACCCAGCCGTCGATCACCGCAGAACCCTCTTCGGCTATCTGGACCAGCTCCTCGTCGACCTTCCGGTCGAACTCGAAGTTCTCCTCCCTCATCTTGAGGAACCTCATCCCCTCCTCCGTGTCCCACCACTTCCTCCCCTTCGCGTTGAAACCCATCTTCCGGGCCAGCCGCATCAGCGCGTCGCCCCCCGAGTAGTAAGGTATGCCGAGCCTCCGTGCGAGGCCGCGACCGAGCGTGCTCTTACCCGTGGCAGCCTGGCCTGAGATCAGAACGAGCACCTTCTCCTTCCTCACCCTCACGCCCACCCCCTCCCCGGGCTTCGTTAAAGCGATGACCGTTCAGGAGAGACGGCCTTATCTCAAAGCGGTCCGATGACGATGAGGATGGGTGAGCAGAGGGGGCCGAACAGGCTGATCAACGCGAAGAGCCCGTACCTCCGGAGGCACGCTTTCAACCCTGTCGACTGGTATCCGTGGGGGGAGGAGGCTTTCAGGAAAGCAAGGGAGGAGGACAAACCGATCTTCCTCAGCATCGGTTACCTCGCCTGCCACTGGTGCTCGGTGATGGAGAGGGAGTCTTTCAGCGACGAGGAGATAGCCAAGCTCCTGAACAGGCACTTCGTCCCGATCAAGGTGGACCGGGAGGAGCACCCGCACGTCGACGAGTACTACATGAGGGCCGTCCAGTTGATGACCGGGACCGGCGGCTGGCCGCTTTCCGTCTTCCTCACGCCTGACCTCAAGCCCTTCTACGGAGGGACCTACTTCCCGAAGGAACCGAGGTACGGGCTGCCGAGCTTCAGGCAGGTCCTGGACGCGGTAATTCAGGCCTGGAAGACGAGGAGGGAGCAGGTTCTGGCGGAGGCCGAGAGGATCGACAGGGCTGTGAGGGAGAGCTTCACGCAGTGGCGGAGGGTCGAGAAGGCGACGCCTTCGAGGAGGGCGATGGAGGCGGCCTTCGATCAGCTGGTGATGCTCTTCGACGACGAGTACGGTGGCTTCGGGGCGGCGCCGAAGTTCCCGAACCCGGGCTACCTGATGCTCCTGCTGAGGCACCATCACCTCACGAAGGACGCCGTGGCGTTGAAGATGCTCGGGAAGACGCTGGACGCCATGGCACGCGGCGGCATATTGGACCAAGTGGGCGGGGGCTTCCACAGGTACACGGTCGACAGGGCGTGGAGGATCCCCCACTTCGAGAAGATGCTCTACGACAACGCGCTGCTGGTGCAGGTCTACTCGGAGGCCTATTCGGTGACGCGAGACCCCTCTTACGCAGAGGTAGTCAGGCTCACAGTAGATTTCCTCCGGAGGGAGATGAGGTCCGAGTGCGGCGCCTTCTGCTCCTCGCTCGACGCCGAGTCGGAGGGCGTGGAGGGCCTCTTCTACACCTGGACCTACGACGAGATCGTCTCGACCTTCGGGCCCGGTGTTGGCGAGAGGGTGGCGGCCTTCTTCGGCGCAACACCCGCAGGGAACTTCGAGGGAGGAAGGAACGTCCTCTTCAGGGCCGGGAAACTGGAGGAGCTCGCGTCGGCGCTCGGCGTGGCATCCTCAGAGGCGCTCGGGACGGTGCGGAGGAGGCTGATGGAGCTGAGGGAGTCGCGGGTCAGACCCGAGAGGGACGAGAAGGTCATAGCCTCTTGGAACGGCCTCGCGGCCTCGGCGCTGGCATCAGCCGCCCTTCATCTCCGTGAGAGGGCCTTCCTCGAGCTGGCGCTGGAGGTGATGGACGGGCTGAGGTCGGCGGTGGTTGAGGGGAGCAGGGTCTGGAGGTACTGGCTCAAGGGGAAGGGGGACGTTGAGGGCAGGCTCGAGGACTACGCTGCGGTAGGGAATGCCGCCTTCGACGTCTTCTCGCTCAGCGGGTACGACAGATGGCTCAGCCTGGCCGTGAAATTGCTCGACGCCGTGGCGGAGAGGTTCGTCTCCGATGACGGGACGCTTCAGGCATCGCCCTGCGACGAACGCGGTCCTCACGCAGGCATCCGGGAGGATTACGAGGGCGTCGTCCCCTCGGGCTCCACGTTGACCTTCCTCCTCGCGGCGAAGGTCTTCCACGCCACCGGAGAGGAGAGCGCATACAGGGTAGCGGAGCTCGCGCTCAGAACCTGCGGCAGGGTAGAGGACGAGCCGCTGGCCTTCCCCTACCTCGCCGCTTCGGCCCCGATCCTTGCGGGTGAGTCGAGGGAGCTCTTCGTCGCATACGAAAGCGGTGAGCCCTTCGAGCACGTCATCGCAGCGGCCAGGTCGTTCCAGCCGTTCACGGTCGTCGTGCCGGTCGACAGGCGGACCCTGCCGGCGCACCTCAGCAACACCGCACAGGACAAGGCGGTGATACCCCCCGGTCCGACCTATTACCTCTGTGAGGGTTTCAGCTGCAAAATGCCGACGAACGATCCAGAGGCGCTGGCGAGGATGCTGGGCGAGGGCGGTTGAGGGCTCAGCCCATCCCGAAGACCCTTCTCAGCGAGGAGATGGAACGTGCCGTGTGGACGACCTCGAGCTCGAACCTCCTCTCGAAGTATTCGTCCGTCTCCACCGACCCTTCCTCGTAGGATACCCTCAGACCCAGCACGTCCCTTGAGAGGTCCTCGAGCTCCTTCCTGACCGACCTCATCCGCTCCCTCGCGTTCATGCCGGTGCCTGCTGCTCCTCCTTCAGTATCCTATCGCAGAAGTCCTCCACCAGCTTCCTGCCCTTTTCCGAGAGGACGCGGCCCTTCCTGTCCTGCTTCGTCACGAGTCCAGCCGCCTCGAGCTGCTGCAGCGCCTTCCTTATGACGTTACCGCTCGCGGGTGCGGAGTGGGGCTTGCCGTGACCGACCCTGTGCTTGTCGCTGTACTCCCTCCTGAGCCTCGAGACGCCTATCGGCCCCTTGAGGTAGAGCCTCCTTAGAAGGGAAGCGCACCTGACGTACCACCAGTCGGGGTCCTGAGGAGGCCTCTCCTTGGCCACGCCGGTCTTGACGAACGTCGCCCAAGTTGGCGGCGTCACCAGCCTGTTCTCCTTCAGGTACCTCGCCAGCTCTTTGATCAGCGCCTCGGGCCGCACCAGCTTCACGCTCACGGGTCCCATCCGATCCCGGCAGTATATCTCCCTGAGGGCAGGCGCGATGTGGGGGACCGTTGAACAGGCCGGTGGACCTCGACCCTCCCACGTGGGGTCGAAGGGGCTCCGGAAGTCCCAGATCGACGAAACCACAGGTGACGTCCATCAGCTCAGGCTCAAGAGCGCACCCCAGACGTACCTGTATATCCAGTCCCGGGCGACGGGGTGGAGGGGCATCCGCAGGCCGTCCTCGAACTCGCGGATGAATTGCTCCGCTATCGCGAACCTGTCCATCCCCTTCGATTTCATCGCGCCTATCCTCTCGAACCAATTCCTGTAGAGCTCCAGCTCCTCCTCCATCAGCTCCCGCGAGGCCACGTACCAGCCGTAGTGCGTGATCAACACCAACCTCGGGTCCGTTTCGAAGATCCGCCTGATGCTCTTCAGGCCGGCCTCGATGTCGAACCCCGGAGGCACCGTGTCAGGCAACGGAACCCTGAACACGGTCCCCCTTGTCGAGAGGGCGTCGCCCGCGAAGACGAACCTGTGCGGCTCGAGGAGGTAGGCGACGTGGTGGGGCGCGTGTCCCGGCGTGTAGAGGGCCCTTACGGTGACCTGACCGAACTCCAGCTCCTCCTCGTCAGAGACCTGCACGATCCTCGAGCTGTCCACAGGCTCGAGCCCGCCCATCCTCCTGAACGCGGCCTCGCCGAAGATCTCCTTCGTCGCCTCCAACAGCTTACTGGGATCCTCCAGATGCCTCGCGCCCCTTGGGTGGACCACGACTACGGCGTCATCGAACTGCCTGAGGAGGAGGGGGGCGGAGCCGCAGTGGTCGAGGTGGACGTGCGTCAGGAGGACCGCCTTCAGCTCGTTCCTTCCGACCCCGATGGCCCTGAGTCCCTCCATCAACCTTCTGTAAGCGATGGCGTAACCGGTGTCGATCAGAAAGGAGCCGCTGTCGGTCTTGACGACGTAGGTGGCGTTCGTCCTTTCGTACCCGAGCCCTCCGTTGTCGATGACGTAGACGTTTTTGCCTATGTTCGTGACGGGAACCATCCCACCCTGCCCTGATCAGCAGCGAAGACCGAAAAAATGAGTTTACCTTGGAAACGGGGAGTGCGGAGGTCTCGGATCAGCGCTCTATGGGCAATCCCACGGCGTTGCCCCACTCGCTCCAGCTTCCGTCGTAATTCCGGACCTTCGGGTATCCCAGCAGGTACTTCAGGACGAACCACGTCACCGACGACCTCTCGCCTATCCTGCAGTAAGTTATCACCTCCTTGTCAGGTGTCACGCCCACAGACTCGTAGAGCTTCCTCAGCTCCTCGATCGGCTTGAAGGTCCCGTCCTCGTTGAGCGCCTTGCCCCACGGTATGTTGACCGCTCCCGGGATGTGACCTCCCCTCTGAGCGTGCTCGGTCGGATACTCTGGCGGCGCGAGGATCTTTCCGGTGTACTCGTCTGGCGACCTCACGTCGACGAGCACGACGTTCGGGCTTCCTATTCTGGTCCGCACGTCGTTCATGAAGATCCTGAACTCATAGTTCACCTTCGTGACTCTGTACTGTGCGGGCGGATAGCTCGGGACGTCCGTCACCAGCTCCCTCTCCTCGGCTATCCACTTCTTCCTTCCGCCGTCCATCAGGCTCACCCTCTCGTGGTTGTACAGCTTCATCACCCAGAAGGCGAACGCGGCGAACCAGTTGTTGTAGTCCCCGTAGAGGACGACGTGCGTGTCGTCCGAGATGCCGCTCCTCGACATCAGCGCCTCAAAGCCTTCCTTCGAGACGATGTTCCTCTCCAGCTGGTCGTTGATGTCCTTCTTCCAGTCCCACAATATAGCTCCCCTGACGTGCCCTTGGTAGTACGCCGTCTGCGGATCGTAGTCCACCTCGACGATCCTGACGTTGGGGTTGTCCAGGTTCTTCGCCACCCAATCCGTCGATACCAGTACTGGAACTGTCTGTGACATTTTTCTCGGCAAATTTCCCACTAATTTCAGAATATAACCGTCTCGCCTCCACGCGGATCAGGGGCTTCGGGCACCGGCTCGGCACGTTCACGAACTCGGCAGAGGGTAACGTGAGGCTTTCGTCGCTTTCGGGCGAATAGGGCTGCGGGGGACGCGGGGAGACGTTAGCTCTCGGAGCTTGAGACGGTCTCGGCCGGAAGACTCGCGTAATGCTTCTTGGCAGGTGCGACGCTTCCCAACTTGTGAGCAGGAGGGTCATAAAGGGATGGGAAGGGAGGTACTTCGAGGACTTCGAGCCGGGAGACGTCTACGTCCATCCCTATGGCAGGACCGTGACGGAGGCCGACAACGTGTGGTTCACGCTGCTGACGATGAACCCGAACGAGATCCACGTCAACGTCGACTACTCGAGGGAGACCGAGTGGGGAAGGCCTCTGGTCAACAGCACGCTGACGCTGGCGATCGTTTTGGGCCTCAGCGTACCGGACGTCAGCCAGAACGCTATCAACCTCGGCTTCGAGGAGGTGAGGTTCCCGAACCCCGTCTTCGCGGGAGACACGCTTTACGCTCAGAGCGAGGTGCTGGAGAAGAGGGAGTCGAGGTCCAGGCCCGAGATGGGCATAGTGAAGGTCAGGACCATCGGCTACAACCAGAACGGCGTCCCTGTGGTCGAGTTCACGAGGACCGTCCTGGTCTGGAAGAGGGACTTCGCTCCCCGGAGGAAGCTGATGGAGAGGAGGACGAAGCTCGCAGAGGAGAGGTCGTGACGCAGGTTCCCGCGGAGGCGGCGATATTCGGGTGACGTCCACGTCCACGAAACAGTTTATATTGTTGACACGTTGCGACCGGTTGAGCGGAGGGGGTAGGTATGGGCCGTGCGACTTCGGTGACCTTCGGCTTCACGGCCTATACCTACTTCTATTTCTGGGAGGGATAATGGAGTTCCCCCTCCTCCGCCCCCTCCGCTCGCGTCTCTGTTCCGGAGGTGTCGTGCATGGGTAAGTTGAAGGTGTGTGTTCTCGGAGCGACAGGCATGGTAGGGCAGATCTACCTGCAGATGCTCGCGGACCATCCGTGGTTCGAGGTGAGCGCCGTGACAGGGAACACCACAGTCGGCAAGAAGCTGATCGAGGCGTATGCCGGGAAGGGCGACCTGCCGAGGAAGTTCTGGGAGCTGGAGGTCCTCCCCTCAGATCCGTCGAAGATCGATGCCGACCTCGTGTTCAGCTGCCTTCCCACGAAGGCGGCGAGGGAGCTCGAGCACAAATTCGCCGAGGCCGGGTTCCCCGTCGTCTCCGACGCATCGGCCAACAGGTACCAAGAGGACGTGCCGCTGATAGTGCCCGAGATCAACCCCGAGCACCTCGACGCGATAGATGTGCAGAGGAAGAGGCGCGGGTGGGAAGGCTTCGTGGTGACGACGCCGAACTGCACAACCACGGCCTTCGTCCTGCCGCTGAAACCGCTCCTCGACGAGTTCGGGCTGAGGTACGTGAACGTGGTAACGATGCAGGCAGTCTCTGGTGCAGGGTACAACGGCGTTCCGTCGATGGCGATCATGGGGAACATCATACCCTACATACAGGGTGAGGAGGAGAAGGTCGAGCAGGAGCCGAGGAAGATACTCGGAACCTACAGGGACGGAGCCTTCAGGCCCGCGGAGGTCACGATCGACGCCACCTGCACGAGGGTGCCGACCTTGGTGGGACATCTGGCCGCGGTCACAGCGACCCTCTCGAGGGAAGCATCGATCGAGGAGGTGGCGGAGGCCCTTGAAGGGTTCAGGGGCCTTCCGCAGCAGCTCGAGCTCCCCACAGCACCGCCGAGACCTGTAGTGGTCAGGGAGGAGGTGGACAGGNCGCAGCCGAGGCTCGACGCGGGATCGAACGACAGGTCAGGGATGGTGGTCCACGTCGGGAGGTTGAGGAAGGGATCGCTCGAGAGGACGGTGAAGTTCGTGAGCCTGACCAACAACCTGGTGCGGGGAGCGGCAGGGATCGCGATANTGACCGCCGAGCTCCTCAAGGCGACNGGGAGGTTGGGATGAGATGGTCTGGGGGAAGGACGTCAGGATCTCGAGGATAACGGAGAACGGGAAGATGGTCTGCATCCCGATGGACCACGCCGTCTCCTCCGGCGTCATGAGGGGCCTCGACAGGATCTACAGGACGATAGAGCTGGTGGAGGAGGGCGGTGCGACGGCGGTCCTGACGAACAAGGGGATACTGAAGCACATGCCTAGGCCTCCGAGGGTCGGGTTCATCGTCCACCTCTCCGCGAGCACATCGCTCGGCCCAGATCCCAACTGGAAGGTCCGGGACGGGACCGTCCTGAACGCCCTGAGGATGGGGGCGGACGCGGTATCGGTGCACATCAACATAGGCAGCAGAGCCGAGCCGCACATGCTGAGGAAGCTCGGGACGGTGGCCGACGAGTGCGACGAGTACGGAGTCCCCCTGATAGCGATGATGTACCCGCGGGGGGAGAACGTGAAGGACCCGAGCGATCCCAAGGTCATAGCTCATGTGGCCCGCGTCGGTGCGGAGCTGGGAGCGGACATAGTGAAGGTCCCCTACACCGGATCACCGGAGACCTTCAGGGAGGTGATCGAGTCGTGCCCTGCACCGGTGGTGATGGCGGGAGGGCCCAAGGCCGATAGGGACGAGGACGTCCTCGAGATGGTCTGGGGCGCGATGCGGGCAGGAGCGATGGGCGTGACGATAGGGAGGAACGTCTTCATGCACGAGGACCCGAAGGCGATCGTCAGGGCGATCAGGGCCGTGGTGATGGACGGGAAGAGGCCGGAGGAGGCGCTGGCGCATGTCAGGCGTTAGGCGGAAGGAGATCGTCGTCGAGGTGCGGAGCGAGGAGGACCTGAGGAGGGCGGTCGAGGCCGGAGCGGACGCTGTTTTCGGCGACGTGGGGCCTCAGGAGAGCGGTGCCAAGGTCTACCACCCCAAATCGGTCAGGGTCTTCAGGGTCAGGGACCAGGGCGACGTCGAGTCGATGGTCAAGACGATCGAGAGGGGGACGGAGGCGGTGCTGGTGGAGCCGGAGGACCTCAGGATCATAACGCTCGAGAACGTCATCGCCGCTCTCCAGGGGAGGGACGTGGTGCTGCTGGCGAGGGCGCGGAGCCTCCAGGAGGTCGAGGACCTGGCCTTCGTCCTCGAGAGGGGCGTTGACGGGATCGTCGTCCCTCCCGATCTCCTGCCGGAGCTGAGGTACGTGAGGGAGCTGATCGAGACGCCGAGGAAGGTTGAGCTGAGGCCGGCGAGGGTCAAGGACGTGGTCGGCCTCGGGCTCGGCGAGAGGGCGTGCGTTGACACCAACTCCCTGCTGAAGCGCGGCGAGGGCCTCCTCGTCGGCAACATGGCCCGGATGCTGTTCCTCGTCCACAACGAGTCCGTCGGGAGCAAGATGACCCCTCCGAGGCCCTTCAGGGTGAACGCAGGATCGGTGCAGTGCTACGTCCTCGGGCCNTCCGGAAGGACCNNCTACCTCTCCGAGCTCAGGTCGGGAAGCAGGGTCCTGATCGTCTCGNCNGACGGCTCAACGAGGATCGTCTCGGTGGGGAGGGTGAAGGTCGAGAGGAGGCCGCTGGTGAACGTGGTGGCGGAGGTCGACGGAGTGGTCGGGTCCGTTGCGCTCCAGAAGGCCGAGACCATAAGGCTCGTCAGCCCNAAGGGCGAGATACTGGACGTGACGTCGCTGTCGCAGGGCGACGAGGTCCTCGTGAAGCTGTCGCTGGGATCGGGCAGGCACATGGGCATCGCCGTCGAGGAGTTCATCGAAGAGGTCTGAGCGCTTGAGGTTCAGGGTCTGCGTCTCCATCGCCTCCGGAAGCCACAGGAAAATGGTCGAGCTGGCGAAGAGGGCCCAGCAGGAGGATGCCGACCTCGTGGAGCTGAGGATCGACTGGCTGAGGAGGCTCGATCAGGCCGAGTACACCGTCAAAGAGGTGAGGTCGCTGGGGATCGAGACGATCNCAACCCTGCGCAGCTCGGCGGAGGGCGGGAAGTTCAGGGGAGGTCCTGAAGAGGCCGCGTCGGTGCTGAGGAGGCTCGGCGCCAAATCGGACCTCGTCGACGTCGACTCNNCNGCCCTGANCCACGNGCAGGTGAGGGAGGTGATAGCTGAGCTGGGGAGGTCGAGGGTCATCGCGTCTTCTCACCTGGGTCCTGACGTCGTGGAACGGAGCAGGCTGATGACGGTCGCCGAGGGTTTGAGGGAGCACGCGGAGTACGTCAAGGTGGTCACGAGGCCTTCNTCNNTGGAAGGGGCCCTCGCAACGCTCTCGCTCTACAGGAGCCTGCGGTGGGCGAAGGGGAACNTGATCGCCTTCTCGATCGGGAGGGAGTACGCCTTCACGAGGCCGATGAGCCTCGCGCTCGGAGCGCCCTTCACCTACGCCGCGCTGAGGGGGAAGGAGGTCGCTCCTGGACAGATGACGGTCGAGGAGACGAGGAGCTCTGCGAGNTCGCTGGCGGAGCTGCTCGGGTGATGGCGCTCCTCGGGCTGATCGGGCACCCGGTTGGGCACTCGCTCTCGCCCATCATCCACACCGTGACCTGCAGGCTCCTCGGACTTCCGCACAGGTACATCGCGGTTGACGTAGGCTTCACCGAGGCCGTCGGTCCNGTCCTCAGGTCCCTCCACTCCCTCGGGTTCCTTGGGCTGAACGTCACGATACCGCACAAGGAGGAAGCGTACAGGCACGCGGTCAGGAGGTCGGNGGAGGCCGAGGCCATAGGCGCCGTCAACGTCCTCGTCAGGTCCNAGGANGGGTGGGAGGGCCACAACACCGACTGGGNNGCGGTGGCGGAGGCGCTCTCCGAGAGGGGGGCCTCNAGCCTCGGCAGATGCGTTCTCGTGGGTGCGGGCGGNGCGGCGAGGGCAGCGGCCTATGCGGTNGCGAGGCTCGGCGCCTCNNAGCTGGTGGTTGCCAACAGATCAGAACGTAGGGGGCTCGAGCTGGNGAGGACGTGCACCGAGAGGTTCGGTGTGAACGCGCGGTTCGTTCGGTTCCACGNGCTGAGGTCCGAGTTGGCGGGCGCGGAGGTNGTGATCAACGCGATACCCGCAGGCCTGACCCANGGGGTCGAGTTCCCCCTGAGCGCCGNGGACCTGAGGGGCGTCCGGTACGTNGTCGACCTCGTCTACTCGAGGAGCGGAGATCCTCCCGCAACNANNACAGGGAAGGCTGCNGGGTGCGAGGTGGTCGACGGGATCGAGGTCCTGGNGCGGCAGGCCGCCCACTCCTTCAGGCTCTGGACNGGGATCGACCCGGAATACAGGCTGATGGAATCTATAGCCAGGTCCTCAGTCGGGTGGTACGTCGGATGAAGGTCGTGAGGGTCCTGCAGAGGGGCGAGGTGTTCGGCGACGTCTACGCACCTCCCTCGAAGAGCTACACGCACAGGGCCGTCTTCGTCGCNTCGCTCGCCGAGGGCACCTCGGTCGTGGGATCACCTCTCATCTCGAGGGACACNTCGGCCACGATCGGAGCGGTGAGGAGATTCGGCGCATCGGTCGAGCAGAGGGAGTCCTCGCTCCTGGTCGAGGGCGTCGGGAGGCCGGAGGTCCCGGACGACGTGATAGACGCGATGAACTCCGGGACGACGCTCCGCATAGCCACGGCAGTGGCCTCGCTGGCTTCAGGAGGGTACACGGTCCTNACGGGCGACGAGAGCNTGAGGAGGAGGCCGATGGGGCCGNTGCTCGAGGCGCTGAACCAGTTAGGCGTCGAGGCGTGGTCGACGAGGGGGAACGGATGCGCGCCCGTCGTCGTGAAGGGGAAGGGAAACCTCACCGGCTCCTGCTCGATAAGGGGGGACGTCAGCAGCCAGTTCGTATCTGNACTGGTCATCGCCGGCTCCGCTTCCGAGGGAGGGCTCGAGGTGAGGCTGACGGGCGAGGTGGTCTCGAGGCCCTACATCGAGGCGACCTGCGAGGTGGTCCGTCGCTTCGGCGGCCGCGCGTCCTTCGAGGGGAGCGAGGTCAGGGTCGAGGGCGGAGGGCTCGAGCCGAGGGAGTTCCGGGTGCCGGGCGACTTCGGCCTCGCCTCCTTCCTGATGGCGGTCCCNGTGCTGATGGGAGGGTCCCTGAGGGTCTGGAACCTCGACAGGTCCCTTCCTCAGGCCGACGCGATGATACTCGAGGTCCTCGGTGAGATGGGTGCGAGGTTCAAGGCCGGAAGGGACCACGTGGAGGTCTACGGCTCCGAGCTGAGGGGTGTGAGGGTGAACCTGAGGGACGCGCCAGACCTGCTTCCGGTGATCGCGGTCCTGGCGTGCTTCGCCGAGGGCGANACGGTCATCACGGGTGTGGGCCACGCCCGCTACAAGGAGTCCGACAGGATCTCNGTNCTGGCGAGGGAGCTCTCCAGAGCCGGAGCCTCCGTCGAGGAGCTCGAAGACGGCCTCGTGGTCAGGGGATCGGCGCTCAGGGAGGCCGTTCTGGACCCGGAGGGCGATCACAGNCTCTTCATGGCCTTCNCNGTGCTCTCGCTCGCCTCTCAGGGCAGAATAGCCACGCTCGGCCTCGAGTCCCTCGACGTCTCCTACCCCAACTTCCTCCTGGACCTCTCCTCGATAGGCTGCGAGGTGGAGGTGCTGGATGCCGGGTAACGTCCTCGGCGAGAGGTTCGTGGTCGTCAGCTTCGGCGAGAGCCACGGGANNTGCGTGGGCGTCGTCATCGACGGCTGTCCTGCNGGCCTTCCGCTCTCGGAGGANGACGTCCAACCGCTCCTCGACCTCAGGAGGCCCGGTCAATCGGCGATATCGACTCCGAGGAAGGAGGAGGACAGGGTCGAGATCCTCAGCGGCGTCTTCAGGGGCCGCACGACCGGTGCGCCGATAGCGATGGTGGTGTGGAACCGTGACGTCGACTCGAGGAGCTACGAGAGGCTGCTCGAGACGCCGAGGCCAGGGCANGCCGATTACTTCGCCNCGGTGAAGTACGGCGGCTTCAACGACCACAGGGGAGGCGGGCGCTTCTCGGGGAGGATAACGGCGGGGTTCGTGATGGCAGGGGCCGTGGCGCTGAAGCTCCTGAAGGCGACGCTCGGGATCGAGGTGATGGCCTACGTGAAGCAGGTAGGGGACGTGNTCGCTCCGGACCTTCCGATCGACGCGATCAGGGAGCGGAGGTACTCGAACGAGGTTAGGTGCCCCGACGAGGAGTCCGCGAGGAGGATGGTCGAGGTGATCAGGGAGGCGAGGGCATCGGGCGACAGCGTGGGGAGCCTCGTCGAGTGCGTGGCCGTCAACGTCCCCCAAGGCCTCGGCGAGCCGGTCTTCTCTTCCCTCGACTCGGACCTGGCANGGGCCCTCTTCTCGATACCTGCCGTCAAGGGCGTCGAGTTCGGCNNNGGGTTCGGNGTGGTCCGGAGCAGGGGNTCGGAGAACAACGACCCGCTGACCTTGATGGACGGAAGGGTGGTGCCGAAGACGAACAACGCCGGAGGGATCGTCGGAGGCCTCTCGACGGGACGGGAGATCGTCGTCAGGATCGCCTTCAAGCCACCNGCCTCTATCTCGAAGCCCCAGAGGACGCTCAACCTCGCGACGATGAGGGAGGAGGAGGTCGTCGTGACGGGGAGGCACGACCCTGTGATAGGGCCTAGGGCTGTTCCGGTCGTCGAGTCGGTGGTCGCCATCGTCCTCGCCGATCACGCCATCAGGGCAGGTCTCATCCCACCTGTCCTAAGAGGCACCGATCCCCGACCCTGACACCAGATGGCTCAGAGGTCTCCTATGGGCTAATTTGTGCCCCTTCAGCACTTCACGGGATGCGGTTCAGGATCTCGCCTGAGGCGAGGCCCGGCTGGGTGAGGCTAACGGTCTCAGACCTGGAGAGGTCGATCCGGTTCTACCGGCTGGTCCTCGGCATGTCGGTGATCGGGGAGAAGGGTGAGGAGGTAAGGCTCGGGGCTGGAGGGGAGACGCTGGTCGTCCTGAAGGAGCACCCTGGAGCCAGCCCGAAGCCTCGCAACGCCACGGGCCTCTACCACTTCGCCGTGCTTTTGCCGAGCAGAAGGGACCTCGCCAGAGCTTACCTGAGGATCCTCGAGAGATGGGCCCTTGACGGTGCCTCCGACCACCTCGTCAGCGAGGCGCTCTACCTCTCCGACCCCGACGGCCACGGGATCGAGGTATACGCCGACCGTCCGAGGTCCCTCTGGAGGAGGCTCCCGACCGGCGAGCTGAGCATGGCGACGCTGCCGCTCGACCTGAGGTCGCTGCTGAGGGAGCTGGGCGAAGAGGCCGAAGTCCACGGAGACGACTACAGGCTCCCGAGCGGGACGAGGATAGGACACGTCCACCTCCACGTCTCGAGGCTCGAGAGGGCGAGGGCCTTCTACCTCGACTCGCTGGGGATGAACCTGACCTTCGACTGGAGCACCTACGGAGCCCTCTTCTTCGCGGCCGGAGACTACCACCACCACGTCGGTGCGAACGTCTGGGCAGGTATCGACGCTCCCCGTCCTCCGAAGGGCTCGGTGCAGCTCCTGTCCTACTCGCTGGTTCTGCCGGACGTGGAGAGCCTCGAAGCTGTCGTGGCGCACCTCAGGTCGATCGGACACGAGGTCGTCGAGGACGCGGAGACCTTAGAGGGCTTCGAGGGATTCGTCGTCAGGGACCAGGACGGCAACGCGGTCGAGCTGGTGGTGAGGCGTTAGCGTGCGGATCGGATAGAGGCCGGTTTTTCCGCGTCCTCCGAAACCCTTTTGCCGTTCGCAGGGATCCTGATTCCGGATGTCCGCTGCTGCCCAGAAGCCTCCCTGGCTGAAGGTCAGGCTCCCGGCAGGCCCGATTTACGAGAGGGTCAAAGACGTCGTGAGGAGGTACAGGCTCCACACCGTCTGCCAGTCGGCCCTCTGCCCCAACGTCGGGGAGTGCTGGGGATCGGGAACGGCCACCTTCATGATCCTCGGCGACGTCTGCACGAGGGGCTGCAGGTTCTGCGCCGTTACCCACGGCAACCCGAGGGGTGTCGTAGACCTCGAGGAGCCCGAGAGGGTGGCCGAGGCGGTGGCGGAGCTGGGGCTCACCT
>AWOE01000036.1 GCA_000494145.1 Candidatus Calditenuaceae archaeon JGI OTU-1
ACTCAGGGATCATCAGCGGCGTTTTCTCGACGAAACTCACGAAGGAAGGCGTCCACGTGGTTGTCTGCACCGTGCATCCTTACATGAAGATGGTGGTTGCGGTGGGGGACGTGCAGGTTCCCCCCGAGATCATGAAGATAGGGGCAACAACTTGGCCGCCTGACAAGACGGAGCACGATCTCCTCCCACCACCTGCCGAGCCGGGCGAGGGAATAATCATCGTTGACACACAGTTCGAGCCCGTGAGCGGAAGACCAAGTCCAGGGACCGTCACGATCATCGATGCCAGAACTTGGAAGGTGGTCAGGGTCATAGATTCGCCGATCTTCAATAATCCCCACAACCCATGGGTCACGCCTGACAACAGGTATCTGTGGCAGACGAACTGGCACGACAAGTTCATATCGGTCATCGACCTTCAAACCGGGTCTTTAGTGAAGGAGAAGATCGTTGTTGGCGAGTCTCCTGCCCACGTCGTAATCACGCCTGACGGCAAGAAGGCCTACGTCTCCATAAACGGTGAGTCTGAGATGGCCATCATTGACACCCAAACGTATCAGGTCATAAAGAAGGTCCCGGTAGGACAGGGGCCACATGCGTTCCACATTAGCTTCAGGACAGGGATCATGGCAATAGCCATAGCACTAGGCAACAAGCTGGCGATATACGACACCAGGACGGACACTCTTCTGTCCACCGTAGACCTCCCTGAACCAGCCCTGCCCCTAATGGCTTCCATGTCCTGGGACGGAAAATATGCTTACATCAGCTACATCAGGCTTTCACCGGACGCGTTGCTCCAAGGTAGGGTGATGGTCGTCGACGTCACCGATCCCAGGAATCCCAGAAGGGTAACGGTGATAGACGTAGGAGCAGGTCCTATCCAGATAATCGAGAGCCCCGACAGCAAGTACATAGCAGTGGCCAACACCTTCGGCAATTCCCTTTCGATAATTGAGAGGGACACGTGGCGGGTTAAGACCCTCCCGGGATTCTACGGACAGCATGGCGTCAACTTCGGATGGAAGGATAAGAGCGAGGGAACGTACTACCTGTACTCCTCAGCCAAGTTCGCGAGGGTAGTCGTCGTCGTCGGTGGATTTGAGAACGGATTCGAAGCCATAGAAGTGGTGGGACACGTCAGGCTCCATGATGAGGCGTGGGGTGGAAATGGTATACTCGCAGTACCGATACCGTACCCGGGATATTACGGTGGATGAGGACCATTCGAACGAAGAATTCGCTTCCTTTTTTGCTGCGTCGTTAGTTAAGCTAGTGATAATTATTTCGGTAATCTCCATTGTACTCACAACATTCATCATCCTCTCCCCTTTGTATAGCAGTGCGGGTCGAGATGCGAACGAGTCCGCCCAGAACGTCCCACATTCTGCTGGTCAGGTCGTGATAAAGATCATCGTGAGGAACTGGAGATACGATCCGGTCATCCTGAGCGGATCTGATAAAGTCAGCATCGAAGTGAAAGAGAAGAGCGAGTATTTCGCGGACGTGCGGATAAGCGTAAAGCGAGGTGAGACTTTGAGGCTCGTGCTCGAGAACGTTGAGCCCAATGTGCCCCACGGTTTCATAATAGAGGGCTACACCGAGCCGATTGTTGTACCACCCGGGAAAACGGTAGAGGTCGAATTCGTGGCAGATAAGCCCGGGACTTTCAGCTTCTACTGCACCGTCTTCTGCGGCACCGGTCACCCGCTCCACAGGGGAACCTTTGTGGTGATTTGAACGTGCTGCCTCCTATATACGCTCACGAACTAGGACCCGGTGAGCATGAGCATGGAGCTGCTCAGGGACCCGCGGTACACTTAGACCCGCACCTCCTGCTGGCAGCGGTCTTTGCGATGACTGTCATGTCAACCCTCATCGGAACGCTAACGGGTTTTGCTGCGAGCAGATACCAGAGGACAGCGGTTCTATCGGTCGGCTTCGCGGGCGGAGCGTTTATGGGATTCCTCTTCGATCTGCTCAAATCGACTTCGGGATTGGGGACCGGAACCTTGAACTCCATGCTGGACCTGCTTAACCTTCTGGGTTTACTAGTAGGGGCAGCGGCTGTAGCCTTGCTATGTAGCAAATCCGATCTCCCTACAGGCCTGACTTCGGCGTACTCATGGGCGCTGATCGCAGTAGGAGCGCACGCAGTAGGGGAGGGGATAGTGATAGGCTATGACGTCGCTACCGGGGAAACCGTGATCTCCCTCTTCCAAGTGTCCAGCTTCGCGCTGCATAAAGTGGCGGAGGGCTTCGCTATAGGGGTGGTCTTCTCCAATGCGGGAGCGCTCCGGCACGGCCTCTTGGCCTCCGTCCTCGTCTCACTCGCTGTTCCCCTCGGAGCCGTATCGGCTCTGACAGGCCTCCCACCCGGATTCTCGACCATCTGGTTCGCCACCGCCTCCGGGGCCATCATTTGGTCTATACCCACGGTCTTCTCGTTGAAGGGTAGCGCGGATCTGCGGAATCGGCTGGGCGGACTCCTGATCGGTTTCGTGTTCGTGTATCTCGCGGGAACCCTGCACCAGCTGATCTGAGCTCAGTTTTTTCTCCGCATTTATCCGGGATTTGCGCAAATACCTGAGGAGCTTCTTGTTCGGCGAGGTGAGGGATGGGTGGTCGAGCTGCTGACGACGGAAACGATCTGGTACTCACTTTTCTGGTTCTATCTGATGGCGGCCGTCACGATATCGGCTCTGGTCTTCGGGTTCATGACCTTCGTGGTCCTTCGATACAGGACCAAGTCAAGGAACCCTGCTCCAAGCGATCCGATCGATGAGGACTTCAGGTTAGGGGTGAGTCCGAAGAGGGGAGGAGTGATCCCGGTGTTGGTGATAGTCGGTGGGCTAGCTGTCCTCTTTTTCGGCCTGACCCTTTCCACCTTCCACGCCAACGAAGTGATGGAGGACGTGAGCCACTCGGGCGATCCTGCACCGCTCAAGATAAGGGTCGAAGGTTATCAATGGGGCTGGATCTTCGTGTATCCTAACGGAAAGAAGCTAGACGGCGAGCTGATAGTTCCGGTGGGGAAGGCCGTTCAGCTGGAGATAACCAGCAGAGACGTCTATCACGCCTTTAAGGCGCCCGACTTCAAGATCATGAAGGACGCGATACCAGGCCGGCTTAACTACGCATGGTTCAGGGCAGTTGAGGAAGGAGAGTACCTTGTGCAGTGTTATGAGCTCTGCGGGGTCGGTCACGCCAGAATGATCGCGAAGATCAAGGCTGTTGACCCGGGAACGTTCCAGAACTGGTACACCAGCTGAGGTGATATTGGGTGTCGCACGGAGGTAACGAGCACGTCGGCGGCCCAAACCCGCTGATCTCGTGGCTCTTCACAACGAACCATAAGAACGTAGGAGTCCTGTACCTCGTGACCTCGCTTTACTTCTTGGTCGTGGCTGGCGTGCTGGCATTGACTTTCAGGCTCCAGCTCTCGGAGCCTAACAACGTCATCCTTGGGCCGGATGCGTACAACAGGGCCATGACGTTGCACGGTCTCTTCATGCTCCTCTGGGTCACCACTCCACTGGGCGCAGCGTTGGCGAATTATTTCGTCCCAATACAAATTGGGGCCAAGGACATGGCCTTCCCGAGGCTCAACGCCCTCAGTTACTGGCTGTATCTGTCCAGCGGCATAGTAGCTCTGAGCTCGTTCTTCGCCCCCGGCGGAACGGCTGACTGGGGATGGTACACCTACCAGCCTCTTGCGTCCTTGAGGTATAGCCCACAGATAGGAGGAAGCATGATGGCCTTTGCCCTGCTATTGCTTCTTGCATCCACAACGGTAGGTACGGTGAACTTCATCGTCACAATATTCAGGCTTAGGGCACCCGGGATGAAGATCTTGAACCTTCCGCTGTTCTCCCTCGGCTGGCTTGCTACGAACCTTATCCTCCTATGGGCGTTCCCCGCTTTCATGGCGCCCCTGATCCTGTTGGTCACGGACAGGCTCCTCGGCACCGTCTTCTACACCTCTGCTGAAGGCGGGCCACTACTCTGGGCACACCTCTTCTGGTTCTTCGGCCATCCAGAGGTCTACATCCTCCTCATACCCGGTCTGATGGCGGTGGGTGACATCATAGCGGTCTCCGGCAGAAGGGCGGTGTACGCTAAGCCCGCTGTCTGGGTCGCCCTTCTGGTTGCCTCTTTCCAGAGCTGGGTCGTCTGGGCCCACCACATGTTCCAGTCCGGGATACACACCGGCCTCAGGGAGGCCTTCAACATCACGACCGAGCTGATCTCGATCCCCTTCGCGGTCATAGTGATAGCTTTCCTACTTACGTTAGTAGGTGGTAGAATACGGATAACTACGCCGATGCTCTTCGCCCTCGGATCCCTTGCGCTGTTCATAATCGGGGGAGCCTCCGGTGTCTTCAACTCAAGCGTCGCGCTCAACATAGGCCTCCACGGCACCTTCTGGGTGGTGGGTCACTTCCATTACACTATAGTTGGCGGTGGTATAACCGGACTCGTTGCCGCGATCTACTACTTTTGGCCCAAGATGACCGGGAGGCTCTTCAGCGAGACGCTCGGAAAAATTCACTTCGTCGTCCATATGGTCGGCTTCAACCTCCTTTACTTCCCTATGCACATGCTCTTCGATATGCCGAGAAGGGTCTACACCTACGTAGTAGAGGCATGGGGTCCGGTGAACATGGTCATTACCATTGGAGCCTTCACCTTCGCCGCAGCGTGGGCCCTCTTCTTCGCCATCCTCTTCCACAGCCTTGCGAGAGGGTCCAAAGCCCCTGACGATCCATGGGATGCTGCGCCCTACTCGCTCGAGTGGAATATACCGTCGCCTCCCCCGGAGTTCAATTTCCCCCACGGCATACCTTCTCTTTCCCCAACCGGCAAGATATCTTGGATTACCACTAACGGTGCTTCACCGTCTGAGCACAGCCACCCGCACCTGAGCCCATGGCCCTTCATCGTCTCGGTAGGCACCTCGTTGATCGGCGTAGGGCTCTTCATGAGCCCGCCCATGACCGTCTTAGGGCTTGCAGCTTTCGTAGCAGCAATAGTCGGCTGGGCATACGACGACCTGAAGGACAGGTTCAAGGTCGTGATAGAGGCGATAGGTGAGAAGTGGCCCTTCGAGCGCGATAACAACTTCAGCCTCGGGATGTGGACCCTTGTAATAGGCGAGGTGGCGCTCGTGGGCCCGATATTCAGCGGCTACGTCTTCGCCAGAGCCAACTCCCTGTTAACGGGCTTCAGATGGCCGGCCCCGGGCGAGGTCCATCCGATAGAGCTGGGTCTCCTGAACACGATCATCCTGACCACCAGCGGGCTCACCGCAACCTTGGCTTATCTCGCCTCGAAGAAGGGAGAGAGGGGGCGGACGGTCCTTTCGCTGACGGCGACGCTTGCGCTCGGCCTCGCGTTCTTGGGCATAAAGGCCTTTGAGTGGTGGGAGCTCCACGCGCACGGCATAACCTTCGGCACCGACATAGCCTCAAGCTTTTACTACGTCCTGACGGGCATACACGCGTCCCATCTGCTGGCAGGAGTCCTCGTCCTCCCCTACCTGATCCTGAAGGCACACAAGGGAGGGTACGACGGCGGGAAGGCGCCCGGAATAGAGATGTTCGCCATTTACTGGGGGTTCGTGGACATCGTCTGGCTCTTCATCTTCCCCTCGTTCTACCTTCTTTAGGTGAGATCATGGCGGAGCTCGGCCCTGTGATTGCCTTCGCGGTCGTCGTGGCCCTAGCGCTCTTCCAGGCTTCAGCGGTCATTTTAGGGGTTCTCGATCCGCAGCTGATGACCGGTCTGGTGCTGGCGGCGTCTTTCGCTCAAGCATCACTGGTATACGTCTTCATGATGCACGCCCGTTACACGTCGAAGGGCGTTCTGCTGCTGACCATAACCGCCCTCCTTCTGCTGATACCGCTGTTCCTGGCCCTACTTTACTCGGTGGAGCTGCCCATCCACGTTCCGAGATCGAGGTGAGGCGATGAAGCCCCACATCTTCGCTGGTTTCGTCGCGATGTTCATAGGTCTGGTGTGGCTCGGCGGGATACTGGTGTTGCTCTTCGTCGACCCGACTGCAGGAGGGGTCCTTCCCCCATCCGCTATCAGAGGTGGTGCGGCCGGTCCGACGGAGGTCATGGGAGGACCCGGAGAGACGGTCGAGATAACACTCTTTGCTGGTGAGTTGGATTCCTTTTACGTCTTCGGTCTGAAGGAGGACCAGCTGGCGACCCCCGGCCCGACGATAAGGGTCAAGGTCGGAACGACGGTCAAGATCGTCTTCACCAATGTGGGGACTAACCCCCATACACTTAAGGTAATGGGAGGCGACCAGCCGAGCGACGACCCGACGGTTCCTGTTGCGTTTGCAGGCGCGATGATCGATGGGCGTGTGGATCCCGAGGGCGGCACGGCCTCTCTGACCTTCACGGTGGACAAGCCGGGGAAGTTCTGGTACGCATGTGTTGTTCCTGGCCATATCGAACGCGGGATGTTCGGAACCCTTGAGGTCATCGAAGGCTGACCCCGGGACGAGGGGAACCTTCCTGCGCGATCCTACCAACAGGCTGATGCTGATCTTCTTCGCTGCCCTTGCTCTCGTCAGCATCCTCCTGTTCCACTTCTCACCCGTCAGGCAGTTGATTAATGATCGAGGTGGTACGGGCCCCTCGGCGACGCCCTACGTCCGTGAGATCATAATACCAATCCCAGATCCGGGGCCGACCGGCATAACGGTGGGGCCTGACGGAAAGGTCTGGTTCGTGGCATCGAACCCTGCGTTGCTGGTCGCGTTCGACCCTCCGTCGAACACCTTCGAGTGGTACCAGATGCCGGTTCGGGTGAAGCCCCAATCGAGCTGGGGGATGGCCTTCGACGACAAGGGGAGGCTCTGGATGACCGCCTCTGAGGATGGCGTGGTGCTCTCCTTCGACACGTCGAGGAGGACGTTTCAGAAGGTAGGGCTTCCGAACCCCCTCTCCTTTCCCGTGGGGCTGAAGGTCGACGGAAACGGATACGTCTGGGTTGCGATGTTGAACGGTGACGGGCTGGCACGGATAGACCCCTCTGACGGATCTGTCAGGGTATATGACCTCAAGACCCCGGGCTCCGGCCCCGTGGACCTCTGGATAGATCAGCGCGGCTACATATGGACCACCCTCTCCTTGGTCAACAGAATCGCTTACTTGGATCCTGTAACGGGAATCGTCCAGGAGGTGCCGATAGAGGCCCCTGTCATCAGCATTGTGGGAATATATGTCGAGCAAAGCTCGGAGAGGGTCTGGTTCACGGAGCACGGCGGGTCGGCTGTGAGCCTTCTCGACCTCCGCACAGGAAAGGTGATCAGGATTCCTACGCTCGGAGTTGCAGCAAGCAACGTCACGCTACCCTACTGGATTAGACTTGATCCGGATGGGAGGCTCTGGATCAATCTGCACGTAGGCAACAGGATAGCGGTCCTCGATCCGAGGACTTGGACGCTGATCGAATACCACCTGCCGAAGGGGAGAATCTTGGACATCGTGAACGCGGTGGGGATAGCGATCGCGCCAGACGGCAGCGTCTGGTTCACCGAGTGGTCAGACGGCAGAATAGGTGTCCTATACCCCCGTAAGCCCACTTTCGAGGTTTCCGTCAACGTGCCGGAGCTGAGGGTCAAGAGGGGCGAGAGCCTTTCCCTAACTGCGCAGCTCACAGGCAAATCCGAACTACCACTGACGATCAAAGTCGTTTCGCTCCCGGCATCGGTCTCCAGATGGTCGAGGACCGAGCTGCTCTCGGTTTATGCGGTTGAGAAGGAGACTGTAGAGCGGTTAGCAGGACAGACGTCCGTCGACATCAGATTAACGTTCTCAGGGGAGGTGGAGCCTGGCGAGTACGTGATCGGCATCGCCGCCAGCGACCCCTTCGTAACCGTGACAAGACTGGTCCGAGTGGAGGTTCTGGGCTGAGCGGAACGTCAGCTCATCCAGCTCGCCACGAGCCTCCTGATGGCCCTCTTCAACGACTCCGAGACTGCCGAGGGGCTGTTCCCGAGAAGGTCGGCTATATCCCTGACCCTCGACTTGGACGGGACGTCGAAGTATCCGAGGCTCCAGGCTGCCTTTAGGATCGTTTCCTGCTTCGGTGTGAGCGGTGTGTCCCGTTCGGTCCTCTCGCCCTTCAGTATGGTTATGCCGTATCCGAGCTTCCTCCCCCTTTCCAGGACCCTTTCCATCTCTCTGGGGGAGCATATGACCTCGATTATGGCACGATCACTCGACAGGAGACACCTGACGACGTAGATCCTTCCGCTCAGCGATAGGTCAGCGATGGGGCAACCGCTCCTTCCCTTAATCACCACCATCCTCTTGGTCCCTGATCTGGTCACCAGCTTGATGAAATGGAATGGGGATTGGGGATTTGCCACCTCTGCCATCACGAACTGACTCCTATCCGATACGAGCTTCAATGCAGTACACCTGCTAGCGAAGTCAGGTACCGTTTTCAGGTCTAATGATAAGGTGTACAGCTTCAGTTCCTCTTGGTCCACCATCCCCTACGTCCGTCGAGAGTGCAGGACTTTGACTTATTAATATTCTACCATAACAACTGATCTCGTTTACACACGGATCGAGAAGGAGCTCCTAATAGGGCAGCTTCAGACCATCCTCTTGAACCTCCAATCTGTGTACAGCTCGTAGGGCTTCAGAAGGATGTAAAGTGGTCTGAGCTTCCTCCTGAGCTTCCACTGAAGCCTCGCCTTCCACATGCCGTACCTCAGCTTCTCCAGTGAGAAGTCGTGTCTGAAGAGTAGCCTGTGATCCCATCCGTGCATCGGCTTCTCCCACTCGAACGTCTCCATCCTGTCCTTCACCCTCTCGTAGAGCCCTGTTCCGGGTAAGGGATAGGGAATGGTAATGCTGAAGTAGTCCAATGGAAGGCTCGAGGCAAGCTTGATGGTCTTGAGCATCGTCTCGCTGGTCTCCCCGGGATAGCCCAGTATGAAGAAGGCTCCTACCTTTATTCCGGCCCTCTTTGCTGCTGCTACCGCTGCCTTGGACTGAGCTACAGTTATCCTCTTCTTCATGAGGGCGTTGAGCACGTAATCGTCACCTGACTCCAGACCGAATATCACCTTGTAGCAGCCGGCCCTTTTCATTGCCCTTGCGATCTCGGCATCGAACAGATCAACCCTGGAGAGGCACTCCCACTTGACGTCTATGCCGCGCTTGACGATCTCGTCGCATAATTTCAGAACGTGTTTTTTACTAGCTATGAAGAGCTCGTCGGCGAACCAGATCCTCTCGTATCCCCACCTGTACCTTATCTCCTCCATCTCCTCAGCTATCTTCTCGGGAGACCTGTACCTGTAGATCATGCCGTAATCGGGACGCCAACAGAAGTCGCATGAGAAGGGACAGCCGCGGCTCGCTATCATGGACGTCATCGCGTACCCGAAGTTATTTCTGTAGTAGGACTGATAGAGCTGGTGGTCGTAGAGGTCCCGTGCAGGAAATGGAAGCGAGTCAAGGTCACGGACGAGAGGTCTCGGACCAGTATGCTCGATCTTGCCGCCGTTCAGGTGCGATGCGAGCCAGACACCTTTCACTCTGCCGAACTTGGGCTCGGACCGACCGTCCATGGCGTCCAAAAGCTCCGCGACGGTGATCTCGCCCTCACCCTGAACGACGGCATCGAATGCGCCGAGGAACATCGACGGGTAAGCTGAGGGCATCGGTCCTCCTGCCACGACAAGCTCGCTCACTTCTCTGGCATGGGCTGCCAGTTCCTTTGCTGTCCTGACCATCGACAGCATGCTGTATATCCCCACGACACGTGCCCTCTCTCTCCTTATCCTCTCCTCGGCTTCCTTTCTGTCCAGGAAGGTGCAGTCCAGTATCCTGACCTTGTAGCCTCTCTCCCTCACGTAAGAAGCTATGTAAGCTATGCCGAGGGGAGGGAACTGCCAGTGCTTTGATCTGCCGTCATAGAAGTAGGGGAAGACCAAAAGCAGATCCGTGGTCATCCACAGCACGACGTCCTCGTAGCACGCTTAAGGGTTGCTTTCATACTCGGATCCGAGATGGTCGTTGAGAGCTGCAAGGTCGTCTGGTCGCTCGGCCCCGTCACAGCGTTCCTCCTGCCGAGGGGGCCGGGATCGACGGAGATCTCAGGCGTCGCCAGGGGGTTAGGGCTCTGTTATCAGGGGATGGACATAACAGGTGAGGGGATGGGAATAGGGGGCGTGGTCCTCAGGTCAGGCGATGTGACCTTCTTTCCCATGAAGCACACCGACGTGATGTCCGTGAGCGGGGCCTCCAGGACCTTCGAGCTCAACGCTCTGGCGAGGAAGTACTTGGGGATGCTGGACGTCACACCCCTTCACCGCAAGATCAGGAACTCGCTCTCTCCCCTGTATGTGAGAGGAGGGAAAGGAGAGCGGTTCTTCAGGGCCCTCATGACGTTGAGGTCGCCGTTGATCAGGACCCGCTACAGGGTTTCCGGGAGAATCGAAGTCTGCACCGTCGACTACAGCTTCAACGGTGACGTCGTCGAAGTAAAGGTCTTCAGGGAAACCGGAAGGGGAAGGTTGATAGTGACCAACGAGCTGGCCGGGACACTCTTCGACACGCTGATGGTCAGCGACAGGTGCTTCAAGCTTCGTCCGTGGACCAGATGCCCATCGAGACGTCCCGTACTGGTCTCTAAGACTTTAGGAATGGGCCTTCACTTCGATCTCCCGGACGGTGTGGAGGTGTTTACCGGAAGGGAGGTCCTCCCACCTCGCCTTAACTGGGCCGGGATCGACTTGGTAGTGAATGAGGGGCATCTCAACGTTTCGTACAGAGTGAGAATATCCTGCGGTCCATCAGGCCCATCGCCGGTATGACCGAAAACAGCGACCTTGTGGCCGCATTGAGCACATAGCCGGCAATATCACCTGAAGCCGGCAGCTTGTAGCCCGTCGCTGACCAGATGAAGAAGAGGAGCAGCGTTATGGCCGTCAGCACGGTCAAGATCCTGACGTTTTCCCTCTTCACCCACGGTGCCAGAGCGCTGATGTAGCCTATCTTCAGCAGCGCCCAGTCGAGATTGGGGAGGAAGTGCTCCTCAAGGGTTCTCCATCCGTGAAAGAAGTATCCGAACGATACGAACGTCAGCTCATAGAGCTCCATCATGGATCCTATTGTGGCCCTCGCTACCAAAACCCCGACGAGCAACCCGAACAAACCTCCTGCCCTGCGCCAGACGAGTATGGTCATGAGGACCGCCCCGAGGGCTGCTGATGCGATTGTGAACGGATAGATCTCAGAACCTTCTGCCGAGAAGACGAGATTTCCTGCAGTGTTCGTTGATGGATTTAGTAGCGCAAGCAAAACCGTGCGATCGTACCAGGAGAAAACAGGTATAGAGCTTAATATGTAAACATAATATACTATCCACAGCCGTCGATCACTATCTGTCCTCATCAACTTTTTCGGCCCCATTCCGTACCATCATGTAAAAACGGCCCAAAAATACGAATACTACCAACCACAGCGCTGAGAACAATAGTGCTTGAGGACTCAAATAATAGAAAGAGGCAGCCTCCATTATCTGATCTCTGATTCGCACCAAACTGTCTTTTATCTGGTCCACACCCTGCTGGTATGTCGACGATCCTTTACCCTCTAATGCAAGAGTTTTAGCAGCCTCACGCAATTTCATCAGGTCGGATCTGATCAGCGCGAAATCGGTCCTGGGAGTGGGGAAGATCCAGACAGGGTTGCCCTCCAGCGGTATGTGGTCCAGTGCCCTTTCGATGTAGTTCGCTATCTCGTCAGCATCCGAGGTAGACGCCCCTCTGATGAGGTAAGAGCTGGCCACGTCCAGCTTGTAGTAGGTCTGGGAGTAACCGTATACGGTTGAAAGGACGGCGATCACCACCATCGCGACCATCAACCATTTGAGGACTGTCGCCTTCCAGCTTCTCCGCCTGTCACCGGCCTTCGGAGCGTGGTGTATCGAGAGCGTGCCGGCATAGACGAGGGAGATGCCGGCGATGAGGGTGTAAAAGGCGTAACCGTGGAACCCCTTCAGAGAAGAGAAGAACGAGGTCATCAAAGCTATTGCACCAAGCGCCAGCTCTGCATAGGACTGCATGTCCAAGGGCAACACGTACCTCTTATGTTTCCACGTGCCCCCTCCGAACTTGGGGGTCCTCGCGAACCCCCTCCTCGCTCCGAACATCGCCTCGAGGACCGCACGGGCGTTGTTCAGCGTCATCGAGGTCACGAAGAGGACCAGCTCGGGGAACTCCTTGAGCCTTTTCGGTCCGAGGGACATGGTGACCAAGAGGGCGGAGACTATGGCCCACAAGGCCGAGGACAGGATCCCGCCTGAAGGCACGCCCAGCATCACAGCGAGGGGCGTCAGCAGCAGAACGATCAGGAAGAACAGATAGGGGAGGTGACGCGTGGTGTGGAGGACTATCTGGATCTTGGAACCGAGGCCCAACCTCGACCGCATCACACCCAGTAGATGGGCCTTCCCCACCTCAATTGCGCCGTATGCCCATCTGAACTGCTGCCTCTTAGCAGCCTCCATCTGGGGCGGAACCTCACCGGGACACGTGGGACTGGGCAGGTAGAGGATCCTCCACCCTTTCAGGTAAGCCCTTACGCTCAGCTCCAGATCTTCAGCCAAGAAGGGCCTCCAGCCACCCGAGTCCTCGATGCATCTCCTTCTCCATACACCGGCGGTGCCGTTGAAGTTCAGGAAAAGCCCTGCGGATGACCTGGCCCTCTGCTCCACCTCGAAGTGCATGTCCAGGTTCAGCACCTGACCCCTGGTCAGAGAAGAGTTGCCGCCGTTCAGGTGATCCCACCTCACCTGCACCGCCCCAGTCCTCTCGTCCGCGAGCAAGTAAGGCAGCACCCTCTTCAAGAAGTCCTTGGGAGGGACGAAGTCGGCATCGAATACGGCCACGAACTCTCCCCGGGTCACCCTCAGGGCCTCCTGCAGAGCACCGGCCTTAAACCCCTCCCTCGATCGCCTCCTCAGGTGAATTACTTCGATTCCTCTGTGGGAGTTGCTCCTCAAGAACTCCTCAATTATCGCAGAGGTGTCATCGGTCGAGTCGTCGACGATCACCACTTGGAGCCTGTGCGAAGGGTAGTCCAAGTTCAGAACGGCTTCCAACAACCTCCTCACAACATAACGCTCGTTGTAGATCGGAACGTGTATCGATAGCGGAGGCCAGTCCTTCACTTCGACGGATCGAGGCCATCGGGTTTTACGAAAGTAGGCCAGAAGTGCCAGGACAACGTAGTTGGCCAGCCACACAGACGATACCAGCCCCAGAGCCGTCACCACGCTCTGTACGATTCCGCTGAGCGTCAACGGAATCACCCGTTCCATTCGCAATTCAAAACCTTTAAGAATTATCCGAATTCGAGGGCCACGAAAGAACGCAGTGCACTGTCATCCATACGGTTGAGCAGGACGTCTAGGAATCCAATTTCTGCAGAACAGCGCTCTTCTCATTCGCTTCGTCGTCGAACTGCTGCGGAGCAACCTCCCGATCGCCTCCGATCCCACGAGGACAAGCCTGCTCCTCCTGCTGCCGAGTCCGACCATCCTCATGGCCGATAACGCACCGATCCGGTAACTGGAAGGCCTGCAATTAGACCAGCTCGTGGTTGTTACAGGTCACTATCAGCGCGCAGGTCGGGCTGGAGCAAGTCTGAGAGAATCGAAGTTGCACAATCGGATCAACAAATGTGAAGTGTTCAATGTCCTTACTGTCAAAATATTTATAAAACTTGGCGGTAATGATGTGCCGTGAAAGAGTTATTCACAATGTGGAGACACACGCAGATGATAACGGCGTTCATCGTCTCCGCAGGCCTCTATGCGGCCCTGCTCTTCGTCTTCG
>AWOE01000037.1 GCA_000494145.1 Candidatus Calditenuaceae archaeon JGI OTU-1
CGTGAAAGAGTTATTCACAATGTGGAGACACACGCAGATGATAACGGCGTTCATCGTCTCCGCAGGCCTCTATGCGGCCCTGCTCTTCGTCTTCGCAACGCTGCCGATCTGGATCATACCCGGCGTGACGGCCGTCAGGCCCGGCAACGCGATACCACCGTTCACCAGCCTCCTCTTCGGNCCAGCNGCAGCATGGGGCTCGGCCGTGGGGAACCTGATAGGCTTCGACATCCTCGGAGGCGCGCTCACCATAGGAAGCATAGGTGGCTTCGTCGGCAACTTCTTCTTGGGACTGGTACCCTACAAGATCTGGCACAGGGTCTTCAGGGAGGAGCCCCACTGCAGGACGCTCTCGAGCCTGCTGAAGTTCGAGTTCGTGATACTGACGCACGCAGGCGTTGTGGCCCTGATAATCCCCCTGTGGACGGAGCTAGTCGGTTTCGTCCCCTTCACGCCGCTGGCCTTCATCATCTTCTTCAACGAGCTGATATCGGCGGGGATCATATCTCCGATCCTGATGGCACTCGTCTANCCGAGGGCCAAGAGGGCAGGGTGGCTCTGGACTGACGTGATGAAGGGCTACCAGTACACTCCGNCTGAGCGGAAGAGCATCCACGTGCTCGGCACGGTCCTCGTCTTCGTGGCTGGGGTCATAGGGACTTGGGTGACGATCCTCGTGGGCCTAGGCGTTGGACAGGCCCTCTTCTTCGGACCCGACGTGAATATAGTGGGGGCACCGCTCTTGGTGACCGGAGGGGTCTTCTTCCTGCTCTTCCTGGTGGGGATGGCGCTGCTGGCCAAGGACTGAGGGTTTCCACCCCTGGCTCGAATTACATACAATAATGGTCCTTTTCTTACCATGTCCGAGGAGTTGAAAGTGCTGGTCAGCGCGAGCGACGTCTGGGTGAAATACAGGGGTGCCACGGAGTACGCCTTGAAGGGCGTCAGCGTCTCGGTCTCGGAGGGCGAGGTGGTAGCCATCATCGGCCCTACCAGTGCAGGAAAGACGACCCTCTGCAAGGTCCTCTCGGGGATCATCCCGAACTTCGGTGCCTACGACGAGTTCAGGGGAGACGTGACGGTTGACGGCAGTAGCACGGTGGGGAAGCGCGTCGGCGAGATAAGCAGGTCCTGTGCNATGGTCTTCCAGGACTACGAGTCNCAGCTCTTCAGGACGTCCGTCGAGCTGGAGGTCGCCTTCGGTCCCGAGAACNTCTGCCTGCCGAGGGACGAGATAATGAGAAGGGTGAGGAGGTGTTTGGAGCTCGTAGGCCTCGTCGGCCTCGAGAAGAGGTACTCGTTCGCGTTGAGCGGGGGCCAGAAGCAGAGGCTTGCGATAGCGTCGATGCTCGCGCTGCAGCCGAAGGTCCTGATACTCGATGAGGCCACGAGCGACCTCGACCCACGGGGGAAGAGGGAGGTCTACGCNGTTGTCAGGAGGCTCTTGGACGAGGGGGCGATAAGGTCCTTGGTCATGGTGGACCACCACCTCGACAAGGTCGCCGAGTTCGCTGACAGGGTCATCCTCATGGACTCGGGTCGTGTTGTGATGGAGGGCGATACGGAGGAGGTGCTGAGCGAGGTCGATCTATTGAGGAGCCTTGGCCTCAACCCGCCGGAGCCCGCTGCGCTCTTCCACGACCTCGGCCTGAGATCGAAGCCACTGCCCATGAAGGTGGAGGACGCCCTCGAGCGGATGCCTGCGCTCAGGAACTTCAGGAAGCCCTCCGAGGAGGCGGTGAACAGCNGCGAGCCTGCGGTGGAGGTGGAGGACCTCTGGTTCGCGTATCCAGGCGGAGACTGGGTCCTGAAGGGCGTCAACCTCACCGTCCGCACCGGGGATATGGTCGGGCTGATAGGCCAGAACGGCAGCGGCAAGACGACGCTAGCCCAGACGATAATGGGGATCCTCAGGCCGGGAAGGGGAAGGATCCGGCTCTTCGGCAGGGACGTCACGTCACAGGAGCTCATGGAGAGGGCCCTTGCGGTCGGGTACGTGTTCCAGAACCCGGACTACCAGATATTCACCAAGAGCGTTTACGACGAGATCGCTTACGGCCTCAGGGCCCGCGGCATGGGCGAGGAGGAGGTGAGGAGGCGCGTGGAGGAGGTGGCTAGGATGGTCGGGCTTTCGGCGCTCCTCGACGAGGACCCCTTCTTCCTCCCCAAGGCCCAGAGGCAGAGGGTGGCCGTGGCTTCCGTGCTCGCGCTCAGCCCGAAGGTCGTGATACTCGATGAGCCGAGCACCGGCCTGTCACCCGGCGAGACGAGGGCNCTCATGGACCTCGCNAGGGAGCTGAACAGGAAGGGTACCACCTTCATAATCATCACGCACGAGATGTGGGTTGTGGCAGAATACTGCAACAGGGTTGTTCTGATGTCGGACGGGAACGTAGTCCTAGACGCCCCGACGAGGAAGGCCTTCTCCATGGGTGACCTCATCAGGCAGTACGAGATCGAGCCGCCCGCGGTCACCGAGATCTCGAGNAGGCTTCTGGGAACGACATATCTCACGGTGAAGGAGTTCGTGGANTCGGTGGAGGTGAGCTGATTGCCGGAGTACGTCCTTTACGTCGAGCGCAATTCCTTCTTCCACAGCCTCGACCCGAGGTCTAAGCTCCTCTTCGTGGCCTCCGTCTTCGTCTGGTCCTCGGTCTTCAACCACCCTCTCTATACAGGGGCTGTGCTCGCCTCCGTGTTGGCGATCGTCTTCGCATCCGGTGTCGCTTCAAGGCTCAGGCTCTTCTGGTTCGGACTGCTATCTCTGGCAGTCATGAGTCTCGTTCTATGGCCGCTGTTCAGGAGGGGAGGGAGCACGCCGCTGCTCGAGGTGACGGGTTTCACGGTCACGCAGGAGTCGCTGATGTACGCCCTCGCTGTCGCCTTCAGGCTCGTCGCAATGGTCCTTTCAGGTCTTCTTCTGTTGACAACGACGAGGATAGAAGAGCTGGAGCTGGCCATCACGAGGCTCGGCCTACCTTTCCCCATAGCCTTCGGGTTCTCGGCCGTCTTCAGGTTCATACCGACGATGGTGGGGGACGGCCTCACGGTCCTGGCTGCACAGCAGTGCAGGGGCGTTAACCTCACGGGGGGCAGCATCTTCAGGAGGCTCAGGAACTCGGCGTCGATCATCGTTCCTTTATTCATCACAACGATGAGGAGGTTCAACGAGCTCCCGATGGCCATCGAGTCGAGGGGCTTCGTNCCGATGGGGAGGAGGACTTTCATGCTCGAGGTGAGGTTCAGGAAGAGGGACGTGGTGTTCTGCGCGGTGGTGTTGGCGCTAGCCGTACTCAGCGTCCATCTCCGGCTCATCGGATACGGTGCGGTCTTCCCGGAGGTGATATGAGGTGAGGTGCAGGGCCCTCTACTTCGACGGCAAGTCGCTCAGNCTGATTCGTGACCACGTGGTCGATCGGGGCGACGAGGTACTTGTGAGGGTGAGGTACGCCGGGATCTGCGGCACCGACCTCCAGATCCTGAGGGGATATGCGGGCTTCAGGGGCGTTCCAGGACACGAGTTCGTCGGCGTGGTNGAGGAGGCAGACGACGAGGCGCTGGTGGGGAAAAGGGTGGTTGGCGAGATCAACGTNGCCTGTGGCAGGTGCGACATGTGCAGGGTGGGGTT
>AWOE01000038.1 GCA_000494145.1 Candidatus Calditenuaceae archaeon JGI OTU-1
GTTGCTTGTGAACTGGACGTTGTACCCGTCGTTCAGGGCGCTCCTGAGGTCGACCAGCATGACCTCCGCGACGTACCGCGTCCTCTCGGCCAGGATCTGCGGCCTGACCATCTGCAGCCCGTAGCCGACGACCGTGAACTTTACGTTCTTCAGACCTCGCCTTACCGCCAGATCGTCCAAGTAGCCCGTTGGAGCCAGCTTGCCGTACTTCGGCATGGAAAGAGGTTCGTCGAGCACGACCACACCGACGTCGTGTGTGTTGGGCAGTGTGAGGTAACCGGTCCACTCGGGGTGGGCATAAGGCGTGCCCCAGTAACCTCCAGCGCACGGGTAGCCGGTGAACTCGCCGAGACAGGACTCCCCGGGTTCCCAGCTGGGATCCGTAGGTATTGGTCCGACGTCGAACCACACCTGAGCCCTCGCAGGTGAGAGCCCGAGCTCCGGGTCATACCCTGCACAGTGACCTGCGGTCAGGAAGATCGTGTCAGATATCAGGGCCCCAGAGCAGCGCCAGAGGGGGATCAGGTTCTCATCGTAGAACACGACGAGCCCGACATACGGATAGTCGTTGTCCTCGTCTACGGTCCCGAACATCACGGCACTGGCCGTGCTAAACAGAAGTACTGTGGCTACGAGGAACGCTGAAACCGGAAAGAGAGTCGACTTTTTCACGAAAACACATGTAGCAATTATGTGATTTAAATCTTAAGCCCGGCGATAAAATTCAGCGAACCCTACGCAACGCTCTTCGGTTTTCTCACCGCCCCGAACGCCTTTGAAGTAAGGCGGAGGAAGTCCAGTGGAATGCCGTAACCTCTCGCTTCTTTTCGCGATCCTGTCCCCAGTCTGCTGAGTCGATGTTCTCGAGACGCTTCCAGCAAGAGAATTGACGGTCGATCAGCTATGCGGAGGAAAACAGAACGGATCGTCGTTCACGGACGCATCGGTCTATCCGTCAAACTTAGGCTGATACAGTCCTCCACCACCCGGCGTCTCAATCACGACCTCGTCGCCCGGGAAGAGGTCCGTGGTGAACTTGCTGGGCATCTCCTCGATGTGGCCGTCGGATCGAACGATAACGATCCGCCCGGGCTTGCCGCTCCCTCCGCCCCAGAGGCCCCAGGGGCCCCTCCTGAAGCGGTCAGCCAGCACCGAGAGCCTGCAAGGTTGGAGGACCCTGAAGGCCCTTACGATCCCGTCACCTCCCCTGTAAAGACCTGCACCACCGCTCCCCTCCCTGATCCTGTATGCGGTGAATAGGATGGGGTAGGTCCTTTCGGCCACCTCTATCGGTGTGTTGAGGGTGTTGGTCATGTTGACGTGGACCCCTGATACGCCGTCTTTCCCGGGCCTTCCCCCTGTGCCGCCTCCTATCGTCTCGTAGTAGGCCCAGTAGGTGCCGTCAGGGAGCCTGCCTCCCATCATCACGTTCGTCATTGTCCCCGACCCTGCGGCCGGGGTCAGCTCCGGCATCGACTTGGAGAGCGCGAGGAAGACGGTGTCGGCGACCCTCTGGGAGGTCTCGACGTTGCCGCCGGAGACGGGTGCAGGCCTTCGGGGGTTCACGATGGTTCCTTCGGGCGCGTTCACCTCGATCGCCGAGTAGAAGCCCTCGTTCACGGGCACGTCCCTCCTGAAGAGGCTCCTGACTGCGAAGACCGTGGCCGAGTAGGTAACTCCGTAAACCGCGTTCAGCGGGTAATCGACCTGAGACGATGTGCCGGTGAAGTCCGCCAGAACCCGTCCTCCGCCCACCTCGAGTTTCACGCGAACCGTCAGGTCCCTGTCCGGCATCTCCAAGTAGTCCTCGGCCTCGAAGACGCCTGCCCTCCAGCCCGAGATCTCGGAGGATGCAACGCTCCTCGAGTACTCGATCGCCGTCTCCCACGCCTCGCTCACCTCCTTTGCCCCGTACTTCTCCATCAGCTCTCTGACCCTCTTGGCACCCACCTTATTGGCGGCCACCTGGGCCACTATGTCGCCGAGTGTGATGTCAGGCGTCTTGAAGTTGGAAGCCATGAACGCTATCAGCTCCCGGTCGAGCAGTCCTGACTTCACAAGTCTCACCGGTGGGATTATCAGGCCCTCCTCGTAGACGGTCCTCGCATTCGGATTGATGCTGCCCGGCATGGGGCCGCCCACGTCGACGAGATGAGCTTTGTTGATCACGTAAGCCACTACGTCACCGTTCAGCACCACCGGTGCCAGGACCGCCAGGTCGTTCAGGTGGGTACCTGAGATGTAGGGGTCGTTGAAGGCCAGCATATCACCCTCTTCCAGCTCCATTCCCTCCTTGAGGAGCCTCACGGCGTTCAGCGCGCAGACCCTGAAGGAACCTAGGTGGACTGGGATGTGCTCTGCCTGGGCGACGATCCTCCCTTCCCGATCTAAGACCGCGCAGCTGTGGTCCATCCTCTCCTTGATGTTAGGCGAGAAGGCCGACCTCTTCAGTGCCACCCCCATCTCCTCAGCTACGAAGACCGTCGCCTTGTGGACCAGCTCCCAGGAGACCAACCCCATCGCTGACAGACCTGCCGATTTATGGGTATGTGCTTCAGCAACGAACGAGGGTTCCGACCGGTCTTCTTGAGTAGTATCGGTGGTACCGAGTAAGGCCTGAAAGGACTAAAATTAATTATAATGAAAGAATCTGCTCTTGATGCGGAGCGGGTTGAAGGGTGACGTGTTATTAGCCGCATCGGGGCTGAGCAAGAGCTTCGGAAAGTTACAAGCCGTCCATGACGTCTCCTTCGAGCTGAGGCCTGGTGAGGTCCTAGGGCTGATAGGACCCAACGGCGCGGGAAAGACCACGCTGCTCAACCTCCTCTCGGGCTTCTACGCTCCGGACCGAGGTGAGTTCTGCGTGAACGGCAGGAAGGCGAACGGGTTGCCGCCATACGAAATCGCTAGGCTAGGGGTCGCGCGGACATTTCAGGTTCCCAGGCTCTTCCACAACCTCACCGTCGAGCGGAACCTCAGGGCAGCTCTGCTCAGCTCAAAGCGAATCGCGTCCGGAGGCGTTGTCAAAGCCTTGGAGCTCGTGGGGCTCAAAGGTCACAGAGAGAAGCTGGCCAGAGAACTCTCAGGTGGTCAGCAGAAACTGCTCGAGCTGGCGATGGCATGGGTGATGGACCCACGCGTCTATCTGCTCGATGAGCCCTTCGCTGGCGTTCACCCGGCCATGAGGGAGAAGATCGTAAAGTTGATCAGGTTGGAGTTGGAGAAGGAAAAAAGCTTCGTCATCATCAGCCACGAGATCGCAACTCTGATGCAAATCTCCAGAAGGACGATCGTGATGTCGATGGGACGTGTTGTTGCTGAGGGGCCGCCGGAGGAGGTCTCCTCAAACAGGGAGGTCATTGAGGTTTACCTAGGACAGGAGGTGTGAGGTCATGAGGCTCGAGGTCTTTGACCTTGTCTCCGGTTACGGTGACGTCCCTGTTCTGAACGGCGTCAGCCTAGCTGCGGAGCCAAATAAGGTGACCTCGGTCTTCGGTCCTAACGGCGCCGGGAAGAGCACGCTCCTGAAGACGATCTTCGGAGTCCTGAAACCTAAATCGGGAAGGGTGGTGCTCAACGGAGAGGACGTCACCGGATCGGCGCCTGGGGAGATGCTGAGAAGAGGTGTCAGTTACATCCCTCAGGAGAGGAGCATATTCCCTGATCTGACGGTAGAGGAGAACCTCAAGCTGACGGCTTGGATCGTCAGGAGGGACGGGGCAGCGGTTTCGCGTGGCCTCCAGCGGGTCTACGAACTCTTCCCTGCCCTGAAGGAGAACCGAAACAAGAAGGCCATCCTCCTCAGCGGAGGCCAGCAGAGGATGCTGGAGATAGCGAGGTTCTTGGTATTGGACTCCAAGGTGATCCTCTTGGACGAACCTTCAGCAGGTCTAGCACCCCTCGTCTACTCAGAGGTGCTCGATATGGTGGCGAGACTGAAAGACGCGGGACTTACGGTGTTGTTGGTAGACCAGAACATACGGAGTACCCTCAGGGTCACCGACCAGGTCTACATATTGGAGGGCGGTAGGGTGACGTTCGGTGGTAGCCGAAGTGAGTTCCGCGGCAAGATGGCCGAAATTGTGGCTACTTGGCTGAAGTTTTGAAAGGTACCAACCTCTCGATCAGCTCGAAGAGACCAGTAGGTCTGAGCAAAGCTATCCCTATTAGCAGAATGCCTGCAACGAAGAAGTCCAGTCCCGGCAACCTGCTGAAGAAGATCCTCGTGTACTCCATTATAGACTGCACGATGAAACCTCCCATAACCGGACCGAGAGTCGTTCCCAGACCTCCCACGACAGCTACCAGCGCTATCTGCACGGAGAGGGGAATTCCAAGTACGACCGTAGGTTCGATGTAGAGCACGTAATGTGCGTAAACGGTCCCTGCGATGCTGGTCATCACCGCGCTCAATACGAATGCAATGAGTTTGTGTCTGAACGTGTTTATCCCTAGGGTAGCGGCCTTCTCTTCGTCTTCTTTTATGCACATGAGCGCCAGACCGATGTTCGAATTTTTCAGCTTCCAGTAGACTAGCGTGCCTCCAATAAGGAGTCCCAAGACTATGTAGTAATAGGCTATTCTATTGGTGTGGAACTGAAGATCTGCGAGCGAGTCCCCCGATGTAAGGGGTATTGGCAGCCCTCTGGCCCCTCCCAGCAGTTCGAGGTTCATGACGACGTTTCTGAGGATTTCGGCGAAGGCTATCGTTGTGAGGATGAAGAAGTGTCCCCTGATTCCGAAGCGAAACGTCAGGTATCCGATCAGCGCAGCCAAACCTGCTGATAGCGCAACTCCGGCCCACATGCCAATCCACGGCGAGACCCTGTAGGTGGCGTAGAGCATGCCGGATGCGTAAGCTCCAATCCCGAAAAAGGCCGCGTTGCCGAAAGAGGGGAGCCCTGTTAGGCCGCCCAGTATGTTCCATGCTACACCGAGATAGGAGAAGAGCACGACGTAAACGAGGACGTTCTGATGATACCTTTCGAGGAAGGGAGGGATGACGACGAGCGCCGCCAAGAGAACAAGCATGACAGTCCTTTCGGCCCTCATATTCTGACAGCCCTCCCGAAGAGTCCCCGGGGTCTGAAAAGCAATATGATTATGAATATGATGAGCGCCACAGCCTCTTTGAGCGATGGCATGAGGAAGAGAGCTGAGACGCTCTCAGTGATCCCGATGATTATGCCACCTACGAAGGCACCCATGACGTTGCCCATCCCTCCTAAGACCACTATTATGAAAGCCTTGAGGATGTAGATCTCGCCAATGGTAGGATGCATCCAGATCAGCGGCGTGAGGACCAAGCCCGCCACAGCTGCGAGACCTGTGGAGATCGCGAAGGAGAGCTCGTAAAGCCGCTTAACCGGTATCCCGATCATTTGTGCTGCGAACCGGTTCTGTCCTATCGCTCTGATAGCCGTACCCACATATGTCCTGGTGAGGAACAGGTGGAGTCCGAGGATCGTGAGGACGCTCATAACGGCCGCAGTGAGCAGGCCCACGCTTACCCTGACGTATCCGAACTCCAGGACCCCCTCAAGCTCAGTCACCCTGATCGAATAGTAATTCGGTCCGAAGATCAGCATGACGCCGTTCTGCATAACCAGGAGGAGCCCGAAGGTCACGAAGGACTGTATCAATATCGGCGCGTCAATCGTCCTGTTGATGAGATACCTCTGGACCAAAAGCCCTGTCAGCATGACTATCGGTACCGCTACGGGGAGCGCAAAGAACGGGTTAGTTCCCATCAACGCATTCATCAAGAGAGCAATGTACATGCTCAGCATGAGAAACTCTCCATGTGCAAAGTTGATGACGTGTACAACGCCATAGATCAGGTTCAGACCCACAGCCACCAGACCGTAAACCGCTCCAATGAGAGCGCCGGAGATGAGTGCCTGCAGGACCGGACCTAATTCAGTCATGCATCCTCACCGTTAGATCGGGATCAATATAAACGGAAATAAATAAGAAAGCAGGGAGTTCTGGATCGAGACGTTAACGCTGCCATCCAGGGAAGGGCACTCCCTTGACGTCCACGGTGGCAACGTTCCAGGGCCAGACAGTCCTGTAAACACCTTCCTGAAGCTGAACCACCAGCCCTCCAGCCAATACGTTCTGTCCCTTCTCGTCGAACCTGATTCCCCTCCAAGGCATCGGAACTTTCTCCTCGGGCCAGTTGGTCTCCCTCAGCGCCTTCCTAATGCTCTCCGGGTCGATCGATCCAGCTCTTTCGAGCACGTCAACCACCAGCAACGCAGCGGTGTAGGCTCTCGCGATGGTCCCGTCCATATCCTTCCCGTATTTCGCCTTGAACTTCTCGTTGGCTTCCCTGATCGCAGGCTTCACAGCCGCTAGGTCCGGGTTGAACACCTCCCTGCTGAAGAAGTACTCTGAGTCGGCCCCTACAGCCTTCAGGTAATCTGAATGTATGTGGCCGGCGTCATTTGCTATGACGACCTTGGGTCTCACGTTCAGTTCCTTCATCTTCCTCGTGAACTGGATCGCGTCGGTAAGGTAAGACGCGAAGAGCACCACATCCGCGTTGGCTGCTCTGATCTTCTCCACCTCAGCCGTGAGGTCAGGGCTCCTCGCCGGGTACTGAAGGTCGAGTATGACGTTGAAGCCGTACTTCGCGGCGTTCTCCTTTATGATTCGACCCGTGTCCTGTCCGAATAGCGTGTTCTCATAAACCACGGCCAACGTCTGCAGGTTCAGCCCTTTCCGTTCGTTCAGGTCCTTGAGGAACTCGAGCATCCCAGTCACCAAAATGCCGTCGTGAGGTGTCACCCTGAAGAACCATTTCAGTCCCCTTTCGGTGAGCAGCGGGGAGGTGGAGTCAGGGTTGACGAACGGGATGCCATATCGCTCAGCCACCATGCTCGCAGTCTCCGTGACGGCGCTCTGATACGCTCCCATCACCAACACGACTTTCTCCACCGTGATCAGCCGCTCCGTCTCATCGGCCCCCACCCTGGGATCGCCCTTCGTATCACCCAGCACGACCTCGAGCTTTGCTCCGCCGAGCGATCTGATCCCACCCTTAGCGTTGACCTCGTCGAAGACCAGTTTTATGGCGTTAACCTGGTCCTGTCCTATCGGAGCCAGTGCACCGGTCAGGGGATAGACGACGCCGATCTTGACCACCTCGATTCTCGGCCTCTGAGGGGTCAGGACCGTTAGGGCGGCCACGGCGAGCGCCGCTACTATAACGACGGCTACGACGGCAACAACCAGGCTCCGTTTCATCAGTCCTCGCTTTCAATAATGCGGCATATATTTTTTATTTTTATTTTAAAAGCTAAGTACCAAGAGACTGGCTTAAGCTTTTAAGATAGATCCCCTGCTCCGTCTTCGTCCCTCAGATCACCATGCAATGCATAATTACGCCTCCGATGGTCACCGCATCGTGAGGGACGGAGGTCTGAGACTGGGGCTGATAGTGCCCTCCTCCAACACCACGATGGAGTCGGAGCTGATGAGGGTCCTCCCTGACTGGATCTCGCTCCACACCAGTAGGATCAGGCTGGTCGACGTCGACGAATGGTCCCTTGCAGCGATGGAGGAAGGTGTTGAGAGGGCAGCCCTGGAGCTTGCCGACGCCGGGGTCGACCTGATCCTGTTCGGATGCACCACAGGGAGCCTGATCGGGGGCAAGGGATACGACAGGATGATCGCCGACAGGATAACCTCCGCCACGGGAATCGAGGCCGTGACCACGTCCACGGCGGTCCTGAGGGCGCTGGAGGCCTTGGGTGCCCGGAAGATCAGCGTGGCCACACCCTACATCGACGGCGTGAACGAGGCCGAGCGGAGGTTCCTGGAGGAGAACGGTTTCGAGGTCCTCAGAATAAGGGGCCTCGGCATCCTGAGGAACACCGAGATAGGACGGGTCCCACCGGAGCGCGTCCTGGAGCTGGCCAAGCAGACCTTCGTCCCGGGTTCCGACGCGGTCTTCATCAGCTGCACCAACCTGAAGACTTTCAGCGTCATAGGACGTCTCGAGTCGGAGCTGGGTAAACCCGTGGTGACCAGCAACCAGGCCTCCCTGTGGGCCGCTTTGAGGTCGCTCGGGACGGACGTCCGGATCAGCGGGCTCGGGAGGTTGCTGGAGGAGCTCTGATCAGGTCCTCTCCAGCACAAGGGACGCCTTGGGTCCGACCGATACGGTCCAACCATCTGGGACGACGGTGGTCGAGTTGTACTCGTCGATCAGCGCCGGCCCCTCTGCCCTGAAGCCCCTCGGAAGCCCCTCTCTCCTGTAGACCGGTGCCTCGACCCAATCGTCCCGCATCACGGTCCTCCTCGTGGTGATGGGCTCCGTGGATCCCGACGTCGGAGCTTCGGGGAGCACGGGCTTGCGTCTGACCGAGACGGCGATCGCCCTTACCGTCACGACCTCGATCTCCCGTTCGAGCTTCACGCCGTAGACAGTCAGGTGCTTCTCCTCGAAGGCCATCCTCACGTCCTCCAGCGTGCAGGGCCTCGGGACCTGGACGGTCAGCTCCCATCCCTGTCCCCTGTACCGGACGTCGGCCATCCTGACGAAGAAGTCCACCCTGCCCAGCCTACCCGCCAGCCCCTCCTCCAGACTCCTGAAGGCCTCCTCCAGATCGCTGGGGAAAGAGGCCCTCGCCTCGAGCCTCCAGTCGGCCATCAGCAGTCCGAGCGCGCTGAAGACGCCAGGATGCGGGGGGATCACCACCCTTCGTATCCCGAGCTCCTCGGCCACGAACGGCGCGAACTGGGGGCCTGCGCCGCCGAACGCGAAGAGCGCGAACTCCGACGGGTCAAGCCCCCTCTCGACGGTCACCAGCCTTATCGACCTGGCCGCCTCGAGGTGCGCGATCCTCAGAGATTCCCCCGCGATGCCGTAAGGATCGCCCAACCTCCTGAAGGCCTCCTCCACAGGAGCCCTGATGAGGGGCATCTCACCGCCGAGCAACCGGTCCGGCAACAGCCCCAACAACAGGTTGGCGTCCGTCACCGTCGGGACCCTGCCTCCCCTGCCGTAGCATATCGGCCCTGGATCGGCGCCCGCGCCCATCGGCCCAACCCTCAGCGCACCGAACTCGTCCAGCTCGATCATCGTCCCACCGCCCGCGGAGACCTCTGCAAGGTCGATGAAGGTCGACCTGACAGGGTACCCCGAACCCTTGACTATCCTGCCGTGATGGGCCTCCCCTCCCACCTCGTACTCACCGGTCAGCTCGATCTCGTAGTTGACGACGGAGCCGGCATTGGCCGTCGTCCCGCCGACGTCGAAGCTGATCACCTTCGGCTCTCCGATCAGCCTGGCGAACTCGCTGGCAGCCACAACACCGGCCGCCGGACCGCTCTCTATCATGTGTATCGGCCTCCTCCTGGCCTCATCGGTGTCCACAAGACCGCCTGAGCTGGACATCACATACACCTCGCATCCGTCTCCCAGTCCCTCCACCAGCCTCGAGACGTAAGAGGAGACGATCGGCATCAGCAACGCGTTGACCACCGCAGTCGAGAACCTCTCGTACTCCCTTGGCTCCGGGGCGACCTCATGCGAAGCGACGACGAACTCGAATTCCTCCGAGAGGACCCTCTTCGCGATCTCCTCGTTGTGAGGGTTGACGCTGGAGTTCAGGAACGTAACAGCCACCGCGGCAGCGCCTCTGCTCTTCAGAGTCTCCGCTGCCCTCCTCACCTCATCCACGTTCAATTCCCTCAGGACTTCACCCCGCGCATCGACCCTCTCGTCGACCTCGATCCTCAGCTCCCTGGGCACTAGGGGCCTGGGCTTCTCGAAGAGGAGATCGTAGAGCTTGGGCCTGTTCTGGCGGCCAATCTCGATGACGTCCCTGAAACCCCGCGTAACCAGCATTCCGACCTTCGGGACCTCCAAGTGCACCTGCCCCCTCAACGCGTTGGTCGCGATGGTTGATGCGTGAAGCAGCTCCCTCACCGCACCGGCCTTCCTGACGCCCTCGATGACGGTCCTCTCGGGTGCCCTGACGTCCGTGAGAAGCTTGAACTGCGTCACGTTACCATGCTCGTCGATACGCACGAAGTCCGTGAACGTCCCTCCGACGTCAACGGCAATCGTCGACATCGGACCTCGACTTCCTCCGGTAGGTCCACCTTCTTAATTAATTGTCGTTCTGCTATGGGAGGAGCTGATAGACATCTCGTTTCCTCTTAGCCCATAGTGTTGCATGGACTGGCCCGTTCCCGATCAGCTCCACAACCTGTTGGATCAAGTTGGGCCCTCGTTGCCCTCCTCACCGTAGACGCCCTCGCGGCGGTTCTTCACCCATTGCATTTCCCACTCATCGTCAGCCGTCACTTCTCCTTCGCTGGTGCGCT
>AWOE01000039.1 GCA_000494145.1 Candidatus Calditenuaceae archaeon JGI OTU-1
AACGCCGAGGCACAGGTCTTCAGAAATTCAGCGGTAATATGGGCTCAGCACCGCGCATCAGGATAATTTACCGAGCTGAGGGTGCAGGGAAGAGGGCCGCATGAAGGNNAGGGCTAGGAGGGGGACGCTGAGCGTCATCGCGAACAGGAGGAGCATCAGGTTCTTCTCCGANACNCCGNTACCGGACGAGGTNGTGGACGTCCTGATAGATGCGGGACAGAGGGCNCCCTGCGTCTACCAGTCCTACACCGTCATCAGGATCTCGGACCAGTCGCTGCGNAGCAGGATCAGGGAGATGACGGAGGACGATCCGGCTCTTTCCGCACCGGTCTGGCTCCTCCTCTGCCTCGACCTCAGGAGGACCTCGAGGNTNCTNGGGCTGATAAACGAGAGGAACNTCCTGAGGACCGACAGGCACCCGATCGAGACGGTGGAGATGCTGACGGAGCTGGCCATGTTCGCGGAGAACGTGATCATAGCCTCCGAGGCCATGGGGCTCGGGAGCGTTCTGCTCGACTGGCCGCTGAGGGCGCCGGAGGAGTTCTCGAGGCTCCTGAGGCTTCCGGAGGGCGTGGTGCCCCTCTACCTCCTCTGCATAGGGCANCCGNGGGAGAGCCCGCCCCTGAGGCCCAGGCTACCGAGGGAGCTNGTCTACAGCGTCGACCGTTACAGGGAGGCGACCGACGAGGAGCTTCTGGGCTACCTCCGTGAGGCCGACGCGGCCCTGAGGTCAGAGGGCTACCTGAGGAAGTACGCCGACCTCGACCTCAGCCTCGCCGAGTACCTCTCGATGAAGGTGGCNGCGACGAAGGAGCTGGAGAAGGTCGAGTCGGAGGTCCAGAAGTTCCTNAGNAGGGCAGGGCTGACCATCTGANCGGCCGGCTGAAAACCTATCACAAGGAAAGACGAAGGCCCTGGCGTTGAAGGCGCTGTCCGAGCTGATGCCCAGGTACATCGAGATCGTCGAGGAGTCGATGCGGAGGCTCCTTCCGATGCGGNTGGACGAGGGCTACCTGAGGGAGCTGACGGGGCTCGAGGGNTTCGACGTGGAGGCCCTCAACGCCTCGCTCTCNGTCCCGGCGTGGGACCTGCTCGGAAGGGGAGGGAAGAGGTGGAGGCCGGTGATGACGATGATGGTNTACGAGGCCCTCGGAGGNAGGGCGGAGGAGATAGCGGACCTGGCGGCGGTCACGGAGCTGATCCACAACGGTACGCTGGCCGTGGACGACGTCGAGGACCGGAGCGAGCTGAGNAGGGGAAGGCCCTGCGTCCACATCCTGTACGGGGAGGACGTGGCGATCAACATGGGCAACACCCTCTACTACCTGCCGCTTCTCGCAGCGACCAGAAGGGGATCGGTCCCNGANCGGCTNACGGGCAGGATCCTCGCGGTGTACCTGGAGGAGATGACGAACCTCAGCTTGGGCCAGTCCTTGGACATCGCCTGGCACAGGTCGCTTTCGGANGAGGTCGACGAGGAGCGCTACATGACGATGTGCAAGCTCAAGACAGGTTCGCTCGTCAGGATGGGCATCAGGTTCGCCTGCGTGTTGCGTGGCGTCGAGAGGGACGTGGAGGAGAGGCTGGTGAAGTTCGGCGACGCGGTCTCAGTCGCTTTCCAGATACAGGACGACGTGCTCAACCTCGTGGGCGACGAGACCGAGTACGGCAAGGAGATCGGCGGCGACATCAAGGANGGGAAGAGGACGTTGATGGTCGTCCACGCGTTGAGGCACCTGCCGGAGGCCAAGTCGAGGAGGCTCCTGGAGATCCTGAGGATGCAGACGTCGGACCCGGACNTGATCCGCGAGGCGATAGCGCTGATCGTCGAGGCCGGATCGATCGAATACAGCAAGGCCGTCGCCCGGAGACTGGTCGAGGAGGCCTGGGCGGGGATCGAGGGTCTGCTGCCCGAGTCGAGGCAGAAGGANGGGCTCAGAGAGCTGGCGGGNTTCCTCGTGGAGCGGAGCAAGTAGCTCGTCGTGCGGTTCTGGTCCTCGGCACGCTTCAGATGGACCTGCCCGCCTCCAGCCGATAGGCACCGACTCATGCACCGTGACCGGTCGAGGGTGGGCTTATTACCGGCAGGAACGCAGGAGACCGGAGGATGAGGTTAGGCGAGAACGTGGAGCTGCGGTTTCCGCTGATCATCATCAAGACCAGAAGGGCGGCCGCTCTCTTCGAAGCCCTAGGGAGGAGGAGGCTCACGGGGGTCTTCGGGCTGGCCTCAGCCGTCGTGCTCCCCNTGCTGGCCGGTGCCGCCACGTACTTCCTGCTCACTTCGTTGACGCTGATGCTGACGAGGCCCGAGGTCCAGCAGGTCCAGAGGGAACTCGGCCCCGCATCGTACGTCCTCCTCCCAGGTCTGAACCCGTACCTGCCGCTGCTGTACGGGTGGTTGGGGATTGTGGTCGCCTTGCTGGTCCACGAGGGGGCCCACGGCGTCGTGGCGAGGCACTACAACTACACCGTGAAGTCGAGCGGCATCGTCCTCTTCCTCGGCATCCCCATAGGGGCCTTCGTCGAGACGGACGACAACGAGATCAAGGCAGGCAGGTTCTCGGAGGTCGTCAAGATCCTCTCGTCTGGACCCGCTAGCAACGTGGCGGTCGCCGCTCTGGCGCTCGCCGGCGTCCTGATGGTGACTTGGGGTCTTGTGCCCTCGATCCCGATGGTCGTCGAGCGTGTGGTGGAGGGATTCCCCGCTGAGGAGGCAGGGATGATGCCCGGCGACAGGATCGTGTCGGTGAACGGCTCGCCCGTCTTCTCGCCGCAGGACCTAAGGTCGACCTTCTCGGCAGTCGGTGTCGGGGGCGTTGTCACGGTCGGCGTCGAGAGGGGAGGGGAGCTGTTGGAGCTCCGCGTCAGGCTGGAGGACATCGGCAACGGTACCCCGGGTCTGGGCGTGTTGCTGAGGGATGCTGACCTGCTGATGTTCGCATCGAACGTGCTGCAGCGTTTCAAATCGATCGCCTCATCGAACCCTGTGGCCCTCCTGGTGCCTCCCACCCTTGACCTGATCCTGTATCCCTTCTCCGAGCGTGAGGTGTGCGTCGTGAGGGAGACCGGTGAGGTCTGCCGGACCGTCAGCTCGCTCTACACTCATCCCGTACTCGGAAGCTCGTTCAGCGTCGTCTCGGCGCTCCTCTACTGGATCTGGTTCGTCAACTTCAACGTGGCCATCTTCAACGCCCTCCCCATCTACCCGCTGGACGGAGGGCAGGCCTTTCGGAAGTTGCTGACGGCCCTCGTCAGGGGAGCGGAGGGGCAGAGGATAGCCTCAGCGATCACGACAGGCGTCACGCTCTTCTTCGTCTCCGTCATCGTCTCGATCATCCTGCTGCCTTACCTGAGCCTCAGATGAGCTCCGGCCCATGGGCCTCGTGGTCCTCAGGGCCACCAACCTGAGGGGTGCGCGGACAGCCGCTCTAAGGATCGCCCTCCTCCAGCCGCCTGTGCTCTTCCTCGAGCTGCCCGAGTCTGCTGAGGGGCCCGTCAACGAGTTCCTGAGGTACGGAGACCGTGAGGTCCTGGACTCACATCCGTCGGAGCTGGTGAGGATCTCCACGAGGCCCCACGTCAGGTTCCTCTCCGAGCTGAGACGGCACGGGTACGTGGGCGAGGTGAGGTGCGTTGTGGACGACAGAACTTTGGAGCGCGAGCTGGAGATCGCTTCCGAGGCCTCCCGATTGACGCTGAGGTACATGCTGACGGGAAGGGTGGAGCTGGGCCGGTGGAGGGACCTTCTGAGGACGGCCTTGAGCGTTGAGCCTAGTCGTTCTGTGATGGGTTTGCTGGAGGCCGCTGCCGGTGTAGGGGAGATGTGGGCCGCCGTGCTCGACGTCTGGCGCATGAGGAGCTTGAGGCCCCTCAAGGAGGCTGGCGTGGCGGAGACGTTCGTCTGCGGCCTCCCGACCTGCCGCTCGCCGCTCGAGGAGATGGTGCTGCTCGAGAGGCTCGGGAAGCTCACCGACGGGAGGTTGACGGCACTGGTGGAGGAGCACGCGGAGTTCGTCAGGACCGTTCAGGTCTCGCCGGACCTCGAGACGGCTTACGAGGTCTGGACCGGGAGGTGCCTCGGGAGGTGGTTCGGGCCCTGAGGTTNACCGGTCTATCCCGAGGTCCCTCCTCAGCCTCTTCAACCTCTCGAGGTGCTGGGCGACCAAATCCTCCCTCAGGACCGGCAACCGGACGTCGTGCATCCTCAGGACCTCCATCTTGACGTCCACCCACTCCCTCGCCAGCTCCACCAGCTCCTCCTCCCTGAGCCCCGGCTCGAGCATCCTCGCCGATATCCTCCTGAACCTCTCCTGCGGATCCTCNCTCAAGGCAGCAGCCTCTCCGGTGCCCTCGGGAAGAGGGCGGCCTCCCTGACGTTCTCGAGGCCGAGGAGGGCCATCGTGAGGCGTTCGATGCCGATGTTGAAGCCTCCGTGGGGAGGCGCACCGTACCGGAAGAACTCGGTGAACCAGCTGATGCTCTCGAGGCTCATCCCCTTCAGCCTGACCTGCTCGACGATCTTCTCGTACCTGTGCTCCCTCTGCCCTCCCGAGCTCAGCTCGAGCCCCCTGTAGATCAGGTCNACGCTCCTTGCCCAGAACGGGTCCTCGTCGACGCGCATCACGTAGAAGGGCTTGACGTTGAACGGGAACCTGTTGATGAAGAAGGCCTCGGCCCCGTACTTCTCCTTCACGTACTCTGCCAGCATCCGCTCGGCCTGTCGGTCGAGGTCCTCGCCGTACGGTATCTCCTTGCCCATCTCCGAGAGGATCCTGTAGATCTCCGGGAACCTCAGCTCCGGGAACGGCCTCTTCGGAAGGTCGACCTCGGCCCCCAGCAGCTCTAAGTGTTAGAACGGGCTTGACGTTGAACGGGAACCTGTTAATGAAGAAGGCCTCGGCCCCGTACTTCTCCTTCACGTAGTCTGCCAGCATCCGCTCGGCCTGTCGGTCGAGGTCCTCGCCGTACGGTATCTCCTTGCCCATCTCCGAGAGGGTCCTGTAGAGCTCGGGGAACCTCAGTTCCGGGAACGGCCTCTTCGGCAGATCGACCTCGGCCCCCAGCAGCTCCAGCTCCCTGACGTTCTCCTCGAGGACCCTCTTGATGCCGGCGACCAGGAGCTCCTCCTCCAGCCTCATCACGTCCGTCTCGTCGGAGATGTAGGAGAGCTCGACCGCGCATCCCCTGTGCTCGCAGAGGTGCCTCGGCGTGTGGCTCGGCTCGGCCCTCCAGCTCGGCCCCAGATCGTAGATCTTCTCGAAGCCCGCGACCATCAGGAGCTGCCTGTGAAGCTGCGGGTCCTGCCTGAGGAAGGCCCTCCTGCCGAAGTAGTCGATCTCGAACATCTCGGCCCCGCTCTCGGAAGGCGCGCCGATTATGCAGGGCGTGAAGACCTGGACGAACCCGTGGGAGTCGAGGTACTCGGTCATCCCCTTCACCAGCGAGTGCTGTATCCTGAAGATCGCCTGGTTCCTAGGGCTCCTCAGGTCGATCGGCCTGTAGTCCAGCCTTGTGTCGAGCTGCGTCTGTNCTGTGCCCGTCACGTCTATCGGGAGCCTCTCCGCCCGCGAGAGGACCTCTATCGAGCTCGGCACCAGCTCCATGCCCACCTTCGCNGCCCTCTTCTCCGGGACCCTTCCGGTGGCTGCGATGACGTCGTGCGTGTTCAGCGACCTCGCCAGCCGGATGAGGGATTCGTCGACCTGCCCGCTCTTCAGCGTCAGCTGCGCTATGCCCGACCTGTCCCTGACCCAGACGAAGACGACCCTTCCGACCTCCTTGACGTTCTCGACGAAGCCGGCTATCCTGACCTCNGCTCCGGGCTCCTCGGGTATCTCGGCGATCATGTGGGTCCTCAGCAAACCCCCTCACCTCGCCACAGAACTTACGGTTACGTCAAAAATATTGTCGGGGAAGGCGGTGGCCCGAGGACTACCTGGCAGCCTGACCACCGACGACCTGGCCCAGCTCCTGTGCCGCCTCCTTGGGGGTCCAGCCCTCGTGGACGATCCTGCGGAGGGCCCTTATCATGCCGACGGGGTTCGACGACTGGAAGACGTTCCGGCCGAAGTCCACGCCAGCCGCNCCCGCTGAGACCGCGTCGTAGGCCAGCTGCAGGGCATCCATCTCCGACTCGAGCTTCGGACCGCCGGCGATCACAAGAGGCACCGGTGCCGCGTCCACCACCTTCTCGAACTCGGGCGTGTAGTAGGTCTTGATGAAGTGGGCTCCGAGCTCCGCGGCCACCCTGCAAGCGAGGGCTATGTACTTCGTCTCCCTCTTCTCGAGCTCCCTGCCAACCGCCGTCACAGCGAGTATCGGGATGCCGTAGTCTTCCCCGAGGTCGA
>AWOE01000040.1 GCA_000494145.1 Candidatus Calditenuaceae archaeon JGI OTU-1
GGCGCTCGGTGAGAGGGAAGGCATCAGGAGGTTCGGGCACGCGGTGGTGCCGATGGACGAGAGCCTAGCTCTGGCAGCTGTCGACCTCGTGAGGAGGGCCCACGCGTCCGTCAACCTCGGCCTCGACCCACCTGAGAGGATTGAGGACGTCTCCGTCGAGGACCTGCACCACTTCTTCTGGTCTCTGGCGATGAACATACCGGCCGTAGTGCACGTCGAGGTCCTCAGGGGCAGCAACTCTCACCACAAGGTCGAGGCCGCCTTCAAGGCTCTCGCCCTCGCCCTGAGGGAGGCCTGGTCGCTGGAGCCCGGCCTCTCAGGACCGAGGTCGACGAAGGGCGCGCTGTGAGCTTCTTCCCACGTCGACAATAGCCCGCTTATGTTCAGGCTTATAGGCGGGGATGGGACCGGGTATCCGTGAACGCGAGGGACCTCTTGGTGGAGGTAAGGAGGGAGCTGGAGCCGCTGAACTCCTCGGTGCTCAACTGCCGCTTCATCCGAATGGCCGAGCGGGGCGAGCTGAAGGTTGAAGACCTGCGTTCTTTCGTCGAGAACCAGCTCTACATCGTCTCGCACGACGCCAGGAGCATCGCGCTCATGGCAGCCAGGGCGACCCATGCGGAGGAGTCGGTGTACTTCGCGGACCTCGCGAGGGCAGACCTCGAGGCGCTGAGGGCGCTGGTGGAGATGGCCGAGGAGCTCGGGGCATCAAGGGGGCCCGTCCAATCCCTCAAGGTCGTCCCGCATGCGGTCGATTACACCCACTTCCTCGCCTTCCTCGCGGCCCACCGGAACCCCGGCGAGCAGGCGTTCGCTCTGATCGTGAACCTCCCCGTCTGGTCCGCTGCGTGCGCAAGGCTCCTCGGGGCCGTTAGGGAGAGATACGGTCTGAGGAGGACGAGGTTCCTCGAGCTCTTCTCCTCGGTCCCCAGCTGGGTCGAGGAGCGGGGCCTGCAGGTCTGTGAGCGTTACGTCGCCGAGCACGCCGATAGCATGAGGTTCTTCGCCCGTCTGATCCAGTCGTACGAGCTGAGCTTCTGGGAGGCGCTGGGAGGTGGGTGAGGTGCAGGGCACCAGGCCGAGGGACCTGCTCTGGAGCTCGATCCCTGACGTCTACGCAGCTATAATCGCCCACCCGTTCGTCAGGGGCCTCACGGACGGCTCCCTTCCGATGGAGCGGTTCAAGGACTACATCGTGCAGGACGCCCTTTACCTGAGCAGGTTCTCGAGGGCAGTCGCGCTGGTCGGTGCAAAGGCGCCGGACGACGAGAGCTCCGTGACGCTGCTGGAGAACGCCGTCGGAGCGCTGAAGGTGGAGAGGGCCTCGCTCCACGAGTTCCTGATGAGGGAGTGGGGCATCGGGTCCGAAGTCGTCGCCTCGGCCGAGCTGAGTCCGGTCAACCTCGCCTATACCAGCTACCTGCTCGCGGTAGCAGCGACCGGGTCCTTCGAGGAGGGCCTTGCCGCCATACTGCCGTGCTTCTGGGTCTACTACGAGGTGGGTAAGGAGCTGGTCAGGAGGGGCTCGAACGTCCCGGTGTATCGGCGCTGGATCGAGACCTATTCGTCTCCCGAGTACGAGAGGGCGGTTATGGGGGTCGTCGAGCTGGCGGACGAGCACCTGAAGGGTCTGGAAGACCCCTGGCTCAAATCGGTCCTCCGTCATTTCAGGACCTCCACCATCTACGAGTACCTCTTCTGGGACGAGGCCTACAGAGGATGGCGCTGGCCCTTCACCCTCAGGCCCCTCGGGGAGGCTTTATAGCGTGAGCAAAGCCGGATGGGTGGGAGATGGGGAGGAAGAGGAGGAAGATCATCAGGCGCCCTCCGAGGAGGATCCCGAGGGTCTACTACTGTCCGCTCTGCAACCAGCAGTCGGTGACCGTCGTGAACGTCACGACCTACAGCGCTGAGGTCTCCTGCGGCAGCTGCGGGACGACCCACGTCGTGCCTTGGTACAGGAGCTCGATGCCGGTCGACGCCTACTCCACGTGGTACGACGTCGTCACGGGCAGGAGGAAGGCCGAGGAGGTCGAGGCCGAGGTAGAGCGGCTCCGTCAGCTGTACGAGGGCGTCCCTGAGGGGGTGATCGAGGCGGTGGCTGAGGCGGGAGAGGCCGAGGGCTCGGAGGAGTCCGCGGAGGGATCAGCCGAGGGGACATCGTTACCTGAGGCGGGAGAGGCACCCTCGGAAAGTTTTGAATTGAGCCCACAGGAGGAGGCAGGAGGCGAGGAAGATGAAGCAGGTCGTTAGGATCAAGCTGGCCTCGACGGACCTCGAGAAGCTGGATAGCCTCTGCAGGGAGATCAAGGAGATAGCCACCCGGACCGGTGCGAAGGTGGCGGGTCCTGTGCCGCTGCCGACGCAGAGGCTCGTCCTTCCCGTCAGGAAGAGCCCGTGTGGCGAGGGGACGAAGACCTGGAGGAAGTGGGAGCTCCGCGTCCACCGGAGGCTTATGGACCTGACGGTCAGCGATCCGAGGGTCCTGAGGGAGATCATGAGGATCCAGCTGCCGGAAGAGGTAGCCATCGAGATGCGGGTCAGGACGACCTGATCCTTCTCTCTCACGGACCGTCGTCAGGGAATTCTAATTGCAGATGTTCCTATGCGGTGCCCGGGGATGCTCGACGAGGAGCGCTACAGGAACCTGAGCTGCGACGATTACGAGGAGGCCGTCGGGATCGGTGCCTACATGACCGGTTTCAGGGGTATAGGCGGGCTGATCAAGGTCTTCCCCGAGGACTTCGAGGTCTGGGAGGTCCTCAACGGAGGGCTCGAGGCGAGGGAGGCCTTCGAGGACTGGAGACCTCCTTCGATCCCACCTGTGAAGCACGCGCTGGTGGTCGTGAGGAAAAGGGACCGGGAGACGCTGAGGGTGGCGGCAGACCTCGCAGAGCTCCTCGGCGTCAGGCTGAGGGCCGTCAAGACGTTCGGCCTCAAGGACAGGAGGGCCGTGGCATGGCAGTTCATGGCCGTCCCTGCGAGGAGCGTGCTCGAGTGGTTGGAGGGGACGATGGAGCTGAGGTGTGCGGAGGCCCGGGTCGTCGGCGAGGCCCACTCGGTCGAGCCCCGAGAGCTCCTCTTCAACAGGTTCAGGGTGTTGGTGAGGGGGGCGGTGGCCGATCGTGGGGTGCTCGACGAATTCGTCTCCGAGGTCAGCAGCAGGGGCGTTCCGAACTTCTACGGCCTCCAGCGGTTCGGCGTCTCTAGGCCCATCACCCACGTCGTCGGTTACCACGTCGTGAGGGGCGACCTGGAGGCCGCTGCGAGGGCCTTCGTCGGCCTCAGCACGCCGTACGAGCCGGCCCACCTGCTGGAGTTCAGGCGGTCTTTCCTCGAATCGGGTGACTGGGAGCGGGCGGCCCGCAACGTCCCGAGGTCGCTGGTCTACGAGAGGGCGCTCCTCTCGCACATAGCGCGGAACCCCGGCGACTTCGTCGGAGCCTTCAGGAGGTTGCCCCTCAGGATAAGGAGGCTCTTCGTCGAGTCGTATGCCTCCTACGTCTTCAACAGGGCCCTGACCGAGAACCTGAGGGACGGCATACCGCTGGACGAGCCGGTGGAGGGAGACCTCGTCGCGAGGCTCGACAGGTTCGGACGGCCTGAGCAGAGGGTCTACCAGGTCAGCAGGTGGAACCTCTCCGAGGCAACGAGGAGGGTGAGGGAGGGGACGATGGCCGTCCTGATGCCTCATCCGGGCCACTCGATCAGGCTCCCCCAGAACGAACGGGGAAGGGCGGTCCTGAGGGTTCTGGAGGAGGACGGTCTAAGGCCTTCCTCCTTCAGGCTCAGAGAACTGGCCGAGGCCGGCTCCCGAGGGGGCTACAGGCCTGTCCTGCTGAGGCCCCTTCACCTCACGGCTGAGGTCGCAGGAGGGGGCGAGGTGCTGGTGGGGATGGCGCTGCCGAGGGGATCCTTCGCCACGGTGGTGCTGAGGGAGCTGATGAAGCAGAGATGTGCCCTCTCATACATAGGAAGGGACGTGCACCGGTGAAGGTCAGGCCCTTACCTCGGCGACCTTCCTGAACCTCGGCTTCAGCCTCTCGAGTATCATCGGCAGCGTCGTGTACTCCATCTCCTCGTGTCCCAGCCTCGCCGGCTCGAACTCTCCCATCGTCCTCAGGTAGACGGCCATCTCGGCAGCTATGCGCCTGCTGTAATCGAAGAACGGGTCGTCGAAGAGGTCGGCCGGTTCCTTCCCGTCTACTCCGACCAGCTTCCCGTCGGAGACCTGCCAGCCCATCGCTATCACCCTCGGAGGCCCGTCGAAGAACGTCACCACGTTCTGTCCCTTCCTGAAGGAGACGGGCATCAGGGGCCCCCTGTGGGATCCCCTCATCCAGCCGCTGACGATCGGTGGCATCGCGAAGGCGCTCAGTATCTCGCCCACTGCGGGGAAACCCGCCTGGGCCCTCACCAGCATCACCGGGTCGTCCTTTCCGACGTACCTTCCGGCGATCAGGCTGAGCCTCGTGGTGCTGGCCGCAGCCGCAGGCTCGTCGTCGACGGCCCTGTAGACCTTCGAGATCGCGTACCTCCCCGGCGTCCCGAGCAGGGCAACGAGGTCGTAGAGCTCCTCCGGGACCTTCAGCGTGACGACCTCCGACTCGATCAGGTCCATCACCTCGAACTTGAAGCCGGCGTGGAGCTTGGGGTCGATCACGAGCCCTGCGGTGTTGTCGGGCGACGCGAAGATCCTGTAAAGCGGCAGGTTCCAGGCACCGGGCTCCGTCTTGTCGGCCGCGAAGACCACGATCGGCTCCGACGGCCTCTCCTCGAACTCGAGCTCCGCTACACCGGGCCCCAGGCCCCTCACGTTGCCGCTGAAGGCGTCGCTGAGGAGGTCCTGGCCTGCACCGTAGAGCTTCAGCCTCTTCGCCACCTTCTCGGTTATCTCCTTGAAGGTCCTCCAGGCGAGTCCGTGTATCTCCGGGTCGTTCTCCCCCCTCGTGTGGGTCATGACGAGGACTATGTCGTCGCCGCAGTGGGTCACGTAACCCGAACCGATGAGGCCCGTCTCCTCGGCCTCCGCGAGCTTCTTCTCCGCGTATCTGAGCATTTCGGCGTGGGGCCTGTGGTGACCTGCGACGCTACCGACGTCGGCCTTTATCACGGATACGGTTACCCGCATGACGTTGAGAGACCTATGCGGAGCAATAAAATCTAATCGGGGCTATCCGATCTCGCTACGGCCGAGGACCGCGAAGCCGAGGACGAGGGCCCCCAGCAGGTGGGCCAGCGTGCAGAAGACGCAGACGCTCCCTATCACGAAGAACTCGAGGTAGACGAGGTAGGCGACGCCGGCCATCCCGACTGCCCCCCACCAGGTGAGGTAGCGGAGGAGGTGTGGCCCCCTCAGGGAGAGGAGGGAGAGCGCTGACGCGGCTGCGAACCACATGACACCATACGCGGCCACTGGAACTCCCAGGAACTTGGAGTACTCGCCTGTGACGACCGGCCCGCAGGAGAGGAACCGGTTTATGGTGCAGTACGGACTCGACGTGACCTGTTCGGGGAAGAGGAGGTAGACGCTAACGGAGAGGCCGGCAAGGGCCGAGGCAGCTGCTCCTACGGCTCCCCTGTTGAAGGGCATCTCAGGCCCTCAGCGCCTCCTCGATGGCCGCCTTTAGAACCTCATACGGCTGCTCGCCGATCAGCTCCCTGACGATCCTTCCGTCACGGTCGATGACGAAGTAGGTCGGGGTTCCGGAGACGCCGTAGAGCTGGAAGACGGACATCCTCTCGTCGTAGACGGCCGTCCAGCTGACTCCGTGGTCCCTGAGGAACTTGGCCGTGGCCGATGGGCTAGAGCCGCTGCTTCCGGCGACCGTGACGAAGACGACGCCTCTGCCCGAGTACTCTTCGTGGAGGCGCTTTACCGTGGGACCCATGTTGTTGCAGTGCGGACACCAGCTGAAGACGAAGTCGAGGAACACGACCGATCCGCTCGTCGAGGAGAAGGTGAACTCTTTGTCCGTCAGACCCTCAGGTGTGATGATCCTGAGCTTGAAGTCCGGCGCCTCTGCCGGCAGACCCTCCGTCGTCCTAGTCCCTGAAGGGAGAGGTGCTGGCGGTACCGAGAGGAGGTAGGCGAGGAGCCCCACGAGGACGAGTGCGGGGATGAAGGCGACGACCGTTACCCACCTCGACCCCTCCCTCTTGCGCTGCCTCCTTTTCGCCGTCCTCGGTATCGTCTCCCCCTCCTCCTTCCTGCGCTGCCTCCTTTTCGCCATCCTCGGTATCGTCTCCCCCGGTTCTCAATATCCTTTCCCGCCCTTAGCAGATCCAGTCCTCCTCACACCGGCGTTCTGCTCGGAACGCCTTTTGACGAGGATGGACAGGGGCTGGTGGATGCCGCGCCTGATAATCTGCCTGAACGAAGGCTCTTTCCTCTCCGAGCCGAGGCACGAGGTGACGTGGGAGGCCGTGACCGAGCTGGCGTGCGAGCTCCTCACCGACAGGAGGGAGGTCCTCAGGAGGTGGATGCGAAAGCACGTCGCCTCGAGGGAGGAGGTGCAGGCCTGGACCGAGGCCTACTTCAAGGTGAGGAGTTACGTCCCCTCCCAGCCGGACTTCGACCTCTCCGAGTTCCGGACCCCCTTCGGCTACGACCTCGAGAGGCTGGCGAAGAGGTTGGGCACGAACGTCAGGGGCGCGTCGGTCTTCGTGCGGAAGCTCGACAAGGCCCTGATGCTCGCGGCCGCGGAGGAGATACTGGCAGGCGTGAGGCACAGCAACCAGTTCGTCCACAAGATCGAGCTCAGGAAGGTCAGGAGCTGATAGGTTAATGGAAATGCGTTGGTGACCGGTGTAAGGATGAGCGCCCCGGAGCAGGTGGTCTACCTGAACGTTCCGGTCGAGAGGATAGCCGTGCTCATCGGCACAGAAGGCCAGACGAAGAAGCTGATCGAGGACACCTTCGGCGTAACCGTGAGGGTGGACAGCTCCTCCGGCCAGGTCGAGCTGAGGCCTCGTCAGGGTCAGGGAGGAGGGGATCCGGCGGCCCTGCTGAAGGCGAGGGACGCGATCGTCGCCATCGGCAACGGCTTCTCCCCCGACAAGGCCCTCCAGCTCTCGAGGGACGAGGTGATCCTGGAGGTGATCGACGTCTCCGAGTACGTCGGCAAGGACCCCGAGGACCTCAAACGCGTGATGGGCAGGATCATCGGAGCCCAAGGCAAGACCAGGAGGATCATCGAGGAGACGGCCCACGTCGATCTCGCGATAACGAGGGACAAGGTCTCCATCATCGGCCACCCGGAGGACGTGGACGCCGCGAAGAGGGCCGTGATGATGCTGATCGAGGGCGCGATGCACAGCACAGTGTACAGGTTCCTGGACCAGTACGCCCAGAGGAGGAAGTTCAGCAGGCGCGGGCTCTTCTGACCCGGTCACCTCAATCGAACAGCTTCAGGCTGTGTCGTCTGACCCTCAGGATCTCGACGTTGACCACGTTCGGCTCCATGGAGGCCTCGTCGCCCAGCTGGTAAGTCCCGCGGAGCTTGTTGACGTGGGCGAACCTCGCGCTCAGCCTCTCCCTCAGCCTGACGAAGTAAACGCTGACGACCCCGCCCAGCCCTCCCAGCGAGAGGAAGAGCACTCCGTCCTCCTCGGAGTAGTTGACGAAGGGAGCAGGGAGCATCGAGGCCAGCCTGAAGAGTTCGCCGGGATCCGCCATCTCGAACAGCAAAAACCTGGGGAGGCTCTCCTCGACCACGCCCTGATGAGCTCTCCCGCACTTATATGAGAGTTCGTTCGCCGTGCGAAAGCCTCCCGAGGCGGTGTGATAGCGCACCACGGCACGGTCCCCGTCCCTTTCCGGCCGATTGAAGTTTATTTGGCTGCGAAGAGACTGCGTGGGCGTGAAGGTCCCCGAGACGGTCAACACCTACTGCCCGAAGTGTAACGCTCACACCGAGCACAAGGTCTCCATCTACAGGAAGGGAAAGGAGAGGGCGCTGGCGATAGGAGCGAGGCGCCACGAGCGCGAGCTCCACGGCTACGGAGGCCAGAAGTATCCCATCCAGCGGAACAAGGCGAAGACGACCGAGAAGAAGACGCTGGTGCTGACGTGCAGCAAGTGCGGCCGGAAGCTGATGAGGGAGGGCGTCAGGCTGAGGAAGCTCGAGATAGTGAGGTGACGGCCTTGTCGTCGAGGATCGATCCCGCGTCGCTGGTTCCACAGCCGAGGTCGAGGTTCCTGCTGGTGGGCTGCCAGAGCTGCGGCAACAAGCAGGTTGTCTTCGACCACGCGAAGATCGTCGTCAAGTGCCTCGTCTGCCAGGAGCCGCTGGCCCTGCCTCGCGGCGGCAAGGCGAAGATACTGGGAAAGGTGGAGGCCGTCCTTACCTGAAGTTCTCAGAGGAGTCCCTTAGCCCTGAGCTCCCTCCCGACCCTCTCGAGCGGGTGCTGCTCCAACTCCCTCATCATCCTCTCCAGCTCGTCGTAGGCCTTCGGGTTCCCGGTCCAGCTCCTCTCGAACTCTCCGCTTTTGATGGCCTCAAGGGCCCTCCTCATGTTCTCCTTCACGTGCTCGTCGACGATCTTCGGGCCGACGGTCAGACCTCCGTACTTCGCCGTGTCGGAGACGGCCCTCAGCATCCCCGTGAGGCCGCCGGAGTAGATCAGGTCGACGATCAGCTTCAGCTCGTTGCAGACCTCGAAGTACGCCAGCTCTGGCTGGTAGCCGTTCTCAACGAGGACCTCGAAGCCCTTCTTGATCAGCTCCATCACCCCTCCCACGAGGACAGCCTGCTCCCCGAGCAGGTCCGTCTCGGTCTCCTCGGCGAACGTCGTCTCAATAACGCCGGCCCTCGTGCAGCCCAGGCCCTTGGCGATGGCGAGGGCGATGGACTTGGCATCGCCGGTGGCGTCGTTGTGGACGGCCATCAGGGCAGGCACCCCCTTCCCCTCGAGGAACTTCTGGCGAAGCAGAGGACCCGGCGACTTGGGTGCGACGAGGACCACGTTCACGTCCTTCGGCGGCCTGATCCTTCCGAAGTGGACGTTGTACCCGTGGGCGAAGACCAGCGTCTTGCCAGGCTTCAGGTGGGGCTCCACGTGACGCGAGTAGACCTCGGGCATCGGTATGTCCGGGATCAGCATCAGGATCACGTCGCCCTTCTGTGCGGCCTCCTCCACCGGCACCGGCTCGAACCCGTCGGCCTTGGCCACCTCGTAGCTCCTGCCCTCGCGCCTCAGACCGACGACGACCCTCAGCCCCGAGTCCCTCAGGTTCAGGGCTTGAGCCCTTCCCTGGCTCCCGTAACCGATCACCGCGATCGTCTTATCCCTGAGAGGTTCGAGGGAGGTGTCGGCGTCGTAGTAGACCTTAGCTCCGCTCACGTGTACCCGTCGCGTACGGATTCAAGAAAAACCTTGCCTCCACGGACTCGGCCCTGATCGACGTGATCTCCGCGAGGGACTTCAGGAGGGCGACGAGCTCGCCGATCTCAGGAGCCTCGCACTCCAGCTCGACGTAGAGCTCCCTTTCTCCTCCGGACTCGGGGCCGATGTACGCGGCCTTCGCCTTCCCGCCCATCCGCTCGAGGACCCTCCGCAGGACGTCCGGCACGGCCCCCGATCTGACGTCGAGCCGCAGGAGGTAATGGCCCAAAGCGGCTGCACCGCTACGCGCTGAGGTCGGCCCCGACGAAGAAGGGAAGCGTCCTGGCCTTCTCCACGAACCACCTCGCCTTGGCCTCCTTGCCCGTGACGACGATCCTCCCGGTCAGAACGTCGCCGTCCCTCCTCAGGGACAGCTCCTCGACCCTCAGCCCTCCCTGCTTGAGGAGCAGGACCGTCTTCAGCAGGGCCTCGTTGCTCGGCCTCATCGCGACCGACAGGACCATCGTGGTCTCCTGGGACTGCATGCCCGTCTCTCGTCGGTTACAGGCATAAACGTTCCCTCGGGCCCTGTCCGAACTTCAGGGCTCGGGTTAATAGCACGCGCAGCTTGACGGTCTCCGATGGCCGAGCAGGGCGAGGTCCAGGCGGGTCCGAGGACTGTGGAGGACGGGAGCTTCGTCCTGGTCGATTACGTGATAACGGCGAAGGAAACGGGCGAGCTCGTCGACACGACGCTCGAGGAGAAGGCGAGGGAGAAGGGGATCGGCACGACAGGGGTCCTCTTCGAGCCGAGGCTCGCTGTGATAGGGAAGGGGATGCTGCTGAGGGCTCTGGAGGAGGAGCTGGTGGGGATGAAGGAGGGCGATCACAAGTCGGTCGTGATACCTCCAGAGAGGGCCTTCGGACCTCGGGACCCGAGCAAGGTGAAGGTCATCCCGATCAGGAGGCTGAAGGACCTCGACCAGCCGATAACGATTGGGACGAGGCTCGTCATCGACGGAAGGGAAGGCGTGGTCAGGAGCATCGAGTCGGGAAGGGTGCTCGTGGACTTCAATCACCACCTCGCGGGCAAGACGCTCGAGTGCGAGGTCTGGGTGAGGAAGGTCATCACCGACGATGCGGAGAAGGTCCTCCAGCTCCTTCACTCCCACCTGCCCGAGGCCAACAGCAGCAACACCGAGGTCAAGGTGGAGGGCGATGTGGTCACGATAAGGTTGCCGAAGGAGGTCTTCAACGTCCCCGGCCTACAGGTCGTCAAGCGGTCCCTCGTGAGGGAGGTCGCCGACTCGATCAAGGGGATCAGCAAGGTCGTCTTCGTCGAGGAGTGGAGCGTCCAGGGTTGAGGTGAACCAATCGTACTATAGCGATAAATAGTGTACCTAGGCGAGCGATGAACGGCATGCGGTACCTTTTCCCGGCCGTCCTTCTTTTGGCGGTGCTGATCTTCCACCTTGCGCCTTTGCCGGTGCAGGGAGCCAGGATGCCTCAGAGCGGCTCGCTGTCGGTCGTCGACTGGTACTGGGGCAGGCCGGAGGCGAAGGTCGACGCGGGGCCTGGTGACGAGGGGATGCCTCTCACGGTGGTCCTAGTCAACACGAGGAAGGAGACGGTCTTCGGCGTGGCGGCCGAGCTCAGAACGCGGGGGCCCTTCAAGCCCCACGGCGGAGGTGATGTGGCTGCTGCCTACTCCTCGGTGCCTGCGAGGAGCGGCGACGCGGTCCCTCTGACCTTCGAGCTCGACGTCTCCCCCGATGCCTCACCCGGCTCCTACCGGCTCGAGGTTTACGTTAGGTACAATCACGTCGACAGCGAGGGCGATCTGAGCTCGGCGACTTTCTTCGACTCGATAGAGGTTGAGCTGAAGGGTTCGCCGGGTAGGCCGGAGGTGCTGGACGTCGGCTGGGCATCCGGGTCCCCACCGGATCCCGGGTCTCTCGGCAGGTTGACGGTGGTTCTGGGGTTCAGGGAGAGGCTGCCCATCACTCGCCTCTCGGCGGAGCTGAGCCTTCCCGACGAACTCGTCGGATCCGACGGCGGCAAGTCGGTCGTCTCGGTCGTCGGCCAGAGCGCGGGAACGGTCTACACGGCGTCGTTCGACGTGATCCCGCTGAGTGACGTTCCGTCGAGGGTCGTCGCCGAGCTCAGGGTCGAGTACGTCCTCGAGTGGGGGACGAGAAGGTCCTTCGCCTACCGGCTGGAGGTGCCCTTGAAGGGGAGGACAGGGCTGGAGCTGAGGCTGGAGCCGACGGCGGTCGTGGCTGGCGCCTTCAACCCGCTCAGGCTGCAGGTCGGCAACACGGGTACGGAGGTCCTCAGGGACGTCGTCCTGACCTTCTCGACGCAGCCCGGATCGTCCATCACGCTCCTCAGGGGCTCGAGGGTGGAGCTGAGGGAAGTGAACGTCGGCGAGCTGGTGCTGCTGGATGGAGCCCTCGAGGTCTACGTCTCCCCCAACGCACCGGAGGGGCCCGCAACGCTGACGGTTAGGGCCGAGTTCTTGGACGGCTCCGGCATCAAGAGGATCGAGACGAGGGAGATCGGGCTCGTGGTGACGAGACCGGTCAGGCAGGGCTTCGAGCTCGAGACCTCCGGTCAGACCCTCTTGGTCGGGAGGGAGGGCGAGCTGGGCTTCACGCTCAGGAACGTCTCGGGCGGAGAGGTCTCCGACGTCGAGGTCGTCGTCTCGGCCGTGGCGCCCCTCACGCTCCTCGGGCCTGGTGTCTTCAGGGCCGACTCCATCAAGGCAGACGAACCCTTCAGCTTCAGAACGAAGGTCATCGTTTCGCCCACCGCCTCCGAGGGGGTCTACAGGCTGACGGTCTCGGTGACCTACAAGGACAGGTACGGCCGGCTCCTGAGCGAGGTCAGGGAGGTGGGCGTCCTCGTGAAGGGCCTCGTCCTGCTGAGGGTCTTCAACCTCGACGTGGTTACAGAGGACCCGGAGGCCCGCCTCATCTCTGTGACTGGGGACCTGCTGAACGAGGGCCTCTCGCCGTCGAGGATGGTCTGGGTCGAGCTCAGGGGACCCGACGTGGAATCCTCTACTCCCTCCTACCTCGGCGACGTCCAGCCCGGCGAGCAGAAGTCCTTCTCGGTCGAGGGTAGGCTCAGGGGCGACAGCGGCCAGGTCCTCCTGGTCTTCACATTCAGGGACAGGTTCGCCGAAGTGCAGGAGCACACAGTCCCCCTCAACGTCAGGATCGAGGGTCAGGAAGTCCGGTTGGAGACGACCCGCACGACCACCCCGACCGTTACAGGCCAAAGCCCCTTCTCCCTCTCGTCCCTCGTCGGCATCGCGGGCTGGATCGCCTTCTTCGCCGTCCTCGCGATCTTGGCTTTCAGGAGGAGGGCGGGTAAACGTGGTGGAGGAGGAGCCAGCGCTGATCAGGTTTGAGGCGGTCCACAAGTTCTACAACTCAGGGGCCACGAGGGTCCACGCGCTGAGGGGCGTAAATCTGACGGTGGAGGAGGGGGAGATGACGGCGATAATGGGCCCCAGCGGCTCCGGGAAGAGCACGCTCCTCCACCTCATGGGCCTCCTCGACCGCCCCTCCTCCGGCAAGATCTACTTCAGGGGAAGGGACGTCTCGAGGCTGGGCGACGACGAGCTCTCAAGGCTGAGGGGTAGCGAGATCGGCTTCGTCTTCCAGACCTACAACCTGATCCCCAGGCTCACGGTCCTCGAGAACGTGATGCTCCCCATGACGCTGGTGAAGAAGGTACCGGAGCAGGAGAGGCGGAACAGGGCGCTGAAGCTCCTGGAGCAGGTCGGCCTCGGCCACAGGGTTCACCAGAAGGCCGTCCTCCTCAGCGGAGGAGAGCAGCAGAGGGTCGCGATAGCGAGGGCCTTGGCCAACGACCCCTCGGTGATCCTCGCCGACGAGCCCACCGGCAACCTCGACAGCGCCACGGGTAAGCAGATCATGGAGATCTTCAGGGAGCTGAACGAGGCCGGGAGGACGATCGTCATCGTTACGCACAACGTCGAGGTCGCCGATTACGTCGGGAGGATCCTGCGGATAAGGGACGGCCAGATAGTCGGCGAGGAGCTGAAGCGTCCGAAGGTTGTCACGTGAACCCGAAACGCTCCCGCTTTACCCCCGCAGCCCTCCGCTCCTCGGCGGTCAGCTCGAAGGCTGCCCTCACGGCCCTCTCGAAGGCCGGCGACGGCGATACCCCCCTCCTCGACATCATCCTCCTCGCGGTCTCGAGCGCCGATTCGAGCGTCAGCTCGTAGAGTTCCCCGACGAGCGGCCTGGCGTGGATGGTGAAGGGAGGGACGTCGTCGGTCACGGTCCCGTAGATGTGGCTGAAGGCCCCTATCGCCTTCCCCGAGAAGACGAGCGTCCCGATCGCCGACTTCACGTGGTCCCCGATCAGCGGCCCCAGGAAGGTCCTGCCCGTGTCCACGACCGTGTCGCCGACCCTGACCCGTACCGTTCCGTAGGTGTTCTTCAAGTTCGAGACGGTCGTCCCTGCGCCGAGGTTGACCCACTCGCCGACGTACGTGTGGCCGAGGTATCCGTGGTGCCGCTTGTTGGAGTAGCCCGCGATCACCGAGCCCTCCACCTCCCCGCCCACCCTCGAGACCTCGCCGATGTAGGAGGAGCTGATGTGGGATCCGGGGAAGACGACGGAGCCCCTGCCGATGAAGCAGGGCCCCGAGATCCTCGAGTGGGACATGACCGTCGAGTCCTCTCCGATGTAGACGGGCCCCTTCCTCAGGTCCAAGGTGACGAACGGTTCCACCTCAGATCCCCTGCCGAGGTGGAGCTTCGTCGGATCGCCGATGACCCTCACGCCTTCGTCGAGCTCCCCGAGGATCTGGCCGTCGACGATCCGCTCCAGATCTCTTTGAAGGAGCTCCTCGGTCAGCGGTATCAGGTCCCACGCCGAGCCGAGCCTCCTGAGCCTCCCAGCGTCCAGCCGCTCTCTGAGCGAGGGCGAGAGGTGACGGAGGACCTCCATCCGGTCGAGGCCGCGTGACGCATCGAGCCCGTCCAGAGAGCGGAGGAGCTGCTCCCTCCCTACGAGCGCCACCACCAAGCTCCCTTCCGAGAGGACGGCCTTCCCGACCGAGTCGATCGATCCGAGAATCCCTGGCAACCTCTCGTCAACGAGGAACGTAGCATCGACGACCAGGACGCGCTCCGACTCGATCGAATCGGGGTCCGCCGAGAATGTGCTGCCGTGCCTCTCCTCGATCAGGTCGCGCAGGTGGTCCCTCGTGATGACGACGATGGGTGCTCCGTCCTCGGGGCGCATCCTCTCGGCCCTCTCGAGCAGCGTCGACGTCCCCACCCTCAGCTCCGGAACAGACCGGATAAGGGCCAGCGGCCCGAACATCCGAGGCTCGGTCTCGAGGAGGACCAGCTGAGCCGTCGTGCGATCCCCCCTCACCTTCACACCCTACGCCTTCGCCAGGTGGACGAGGTGCGGAAGCTCCCGGGCCACGATCTCGGCCGCGAGCCTGGCCCCGTCCGGAGAGCCGGGGAACGCGAAGACCGCCATACCCCTCACGATGCCAGCGGTCGCTCTGCTCAGCATCGCCGCGCCTCCTATCCTCCTGTAGCTCTCGATCCGGAGCAGCTCGCCGAAACCCGGAAGCTCCTTGTCGAAGAGCGGCCTCAACGCCTCGACCGTCACGTCCCTCGGTGTGACTCCGGTGCCTCCGATGACGACGAAGGCATCGCATCCGTCCTCGAGCGCCTTGAAGAGGACCCTCCTGATCATCCGGACGTCGTCGTCGACCACGCCGTACCTCCTCACGTTGTGCCCGGCCCCTCGCAGGACCTCCTCCACCGCATCGCCCGACTCGTCCGTGAACCCCTCTTTCCTGAGCGCCTTGTTGTACCTCGAGGTGCTTGCGGTCACTATCCCCACGGTGACCGATCTCGGCGCCGCCTCCCTGTGCTCCCTCACCGGGCCGCTCATGTCACCACCGAGGATCCGTGGCTCATGGCTCTATCTGAGGGTTCCCGCGAACCTGAGGACCTCCTCCGCGAGCCTCCTGGCCTCCGAGCGGTCGGCCATGATCGTGTCCGTGACGTAGACTCTGACGCCCAGCTCCGACTCGATCCTGGAGGAGAGGGACGCATCAGCCCTGTCGACGACGAACCCGTCGAGCCCGAAGAGCTCCGCGTAGTAGCGGGCAACGCCGTACGCCGACGGCTCCATCCCGAAGGCCCTCATCAGCCGGTCAGCGGGTCCCCTGAGGGCCCTGCCGCCGACTATCGGCGAGACCGCGACCTTCACCGCACCGCTCGACCTCACCGCATCGAGGACGCCCCTCGTCTCGAGGATGGGCCTGATGCTGAGGATCGGGTTGCTGGGGGCCACGAAGAGGAACCCGGATCCCTCGATCGCCTCGACCACGCCCGGCGCCGGCCTCTCGTCCTGCGACCTCTCAACGACGATCCGGAGCACCTCAGGCTCGGCTCTGTGCTTGACGAAGTACTCCTGAAACGTCATGGGCCCGTGCGACGTGACGACGGTCGTCCTGACCCTGCTGTCGGTCATCGGGATCACCCTGCACCTTATCCCGAGTCTCCTCGCCAGCAGCTCCGTCACCTCCGAGAGCCTCCAGCCCGAATTGAGGAGCTCTGTCCGGAGCAGGTTCGTTGCCAGGTCGGCGTCGCCGATCCTGAACCAGTTGTCCCTCCCGAGCCTGCCGAGGGCCTCGTTGCACCTGAACGTGTCACCGGCTACCCCCCATCCCCTCTCCCAGTCTCCTATGCCGGAGAGGGTGTAGAGGACCGTGTCGACGTCTGGCGATATGTGGAGTCCGTAGATCACCTCGTCGTCGGCCGTGTTGACGATCACGGTGAGCTCCTGGCCCACGAGGTCGTAGAGCCCCGCCGCGAACCTCGAACCCCCAACGCCTCCCGAGAGGAGGGCTATCACAGCGGCCTCCCCCACCTGTTGAGGGCGGCGACCTCCGACAGGGCCTTCCTCTCCGCGTCCCTCGTCCCTCCGGGCAGCCCTATCTCGACCAGCGCCTGGGGCTCGAAGTCCTCGGGCAGGTTCAGGACCCTTCTGACCGCATCGGGCGCGAAGAGGGGACCGCACCTCCAGCAGGCCCCGAGGCCCATCGCGTGCAGCGCCAGCAACAGGTTCTGGATGAAGGCCGCAACTGACTGGATCGCCATCACCCTCTCGCAGGCGTTCCGCCGCTCGTCCGGATACCTGTCCATCTCGCGCATCGTCATGCAGACAATGACGACCACCGATGCCCTGAGCGTCCTCTTCATAGACTCCCTCACGATCGCCTCGACCTTCCAATCCGGTAAACCGTCTGACCGCAGGTCCCTCCTCCACTCCTCAGCCATCGCCTCGAGCAGCTCCCTCAGCACCTCCCTGTCCTCGATCACGACGACCCTCCACGGTTGGGCGTTGTGGGCGCTGGGCGCCGTGGTCGCAACCTCCAGTGCCCTTATCACCTTCTGAAGGGGAACCTCTCCCTCCCTCAGGAGCTTCGAGGACCTCCTGCTGGTGATGAAGAGGAGGAGCTCCTCCTCGTTGCAGGCACCGCCCTTCTCGCCGTTCACGCTCACCACCTCACAGCGCGAACCTCCTCGCCAGCCTCCTCGCGGCCTCCAGGTCTTCCGACGTGTTCACGTTAACGGCGAACGACTCCTCCTCCACGGTTACGAAGCGCGCGTTCGAGAGCAACTCTTCCAGCGTCGTCCCGGCCACGTAATGGATCAATTTGATGCCGGTGTGCTGCAGGTCTCCGGTAACCATCCTAACGGGGGAAGACGGCTTCAGCCCCAGCGAGGCGACGAGTGCCGCCGGTACCATCACCACGACCATCCTCTCCTCCCTCAGGTCCCCCGAGTGATGCCTGACGAGGAGCTCCTCCACCCTCGCCGGGTTGATGAACGGGACGTCGGCCGAGAAGGCCGCGTAGCTCTCCGATCCCATGGCCTCGAGCGCCGCATGCAGGTCGTCGTAGTGTCCCTTTCCG
>AWOE01000041.1 GCA_000494145.1 Candidatus Calditenuaceae archaeon JGI OTU-1
TGGAGGAGATACTGAGGAGACTGGACAGGAACGAGCAGGAGGTCAGAAGGATCTGGCAGGAGATAGAGAAATTGAGGGAGGACATGATGAGAGGCTTTGAGAGGCACGACAGGGAGATCGAGAGACTGAGGGAGGACATGAACAAGCTCAGAGAAGACATGCTGAGGATGTTCGAGAGGCACGAGGAGAGGTTCGCGAGGATCGAGCAAGAACTCACCAAGCTTCGCGAGGACATGATTAGAGGCTTCGATCTCGTGAACAGTCACATCTCGGCGCTCGGTGCGAGGTGGGGCATGATGGCCGAGGACGCCTTCAGGGAAGGGCTCAGGGGAATCCTCGAGAAGGAGCTCGGGTTGAAAGTGGAAAGGTGGACGGCTCGCGACGACGAGGGGATCGTTTACGGATATGCGAGCGTGATAGAGGTGGACGTTGCCGTCAAGGACGGAAAAATTCTGCTGATCGAGGTCTCGTCGCGGATAGGTCCATCCGATGTGGCGGCTTTTGTCAGAAAGGCGGAGCTTTACGAGAAGGAGACCGGAACGAGACCCGACAGGCTGATCATGGTGACTCCGTATGCTGAGGAGAAGGCGGTGGAGGCGGCTTTGAAGCTCGGGGTTGAGATCTACACGAGGGTATAGTGGGATAGAACATCACGGCAGGGCCTATTGTTGACGGACGCGGGGGCGGCTCGGGAAATGGGGAGGACTTTAGCCTGCCGAGGGTCGTGATCGAGGAAGGGGCTCAGGATCGAGTCGGACGCGGACCTGTGGGCCTAGTCGGCGAAGGAGAGGCTGAAGTCGAGAACGCTGAGATCGCCGAAGGAGGACCTAGGGGTTCATGCACGCGATTGCCGATGACACGCTTTTTCAAGGCTAACTTATTATGGTCCGCAACGTAGTCTCATGTGGTGAGCCGATCGGGTAAGCTCGTCAATGTGACCGTGAAGGTCCCAGAGGAGCTGAGGGAACAGATGCGGAAGGTCAAGATCGACTGGAGCGAATACCTTCGCGAGGCCATAAGGGAGAAGGTCCGAGAGGAGATGGCGAAGGAGGCGGCCGAAAGGCTTGAAGCCGTCAGGAGAAGGGCCAAGGCGGTCCCCACAGAGGTCCTGGTGGCATGGCAGAGGGAGGATAGAGAACAGGAGCTTAACCGACGAGATGCAGCATGAAAAGGGGAGGAGAGAGCAAAAAGGAAGTGCTGGTGATAGACGCGAACGTCGCAGCCAAGTGGATTATCCCCGGTGAACCTTGGGACGAGAAAGCGAGGGCTTTGAAGGAGGCCGTCGTTAAGGGCACCGTAGAGGCGTATGCCCCGACCCTTATCGTTTACGAGTTGACGTCGGTGATCTCAAGGGCGGTGAGGAACGGAGTTCTGAGCCACCAGGACGCAGCCGAGGCCCTGAGGGCGATAGGACTCCTGGGGATCGAACTGGTCGAGGTCCGATGGGAGGACGCGGCCGAGATGCTCGAGATCGCGATCAGATCGGGCCTCACGACGTACGACTCCGCGTATCTATTGGTTTCCAAGAGGGTTAGAGGGAGGCTCGTCACGGCGGACGACTAGCTCAGAGACAGGGGCAGGGCGGTGACGGAGGTAGTTGCGCTGGGAGACATCGACTGGGCCCTTAGGGGTCGCACGGGAGCAGCCCTTACCCTGAACATCCAGTTATATCCCATGGTTAGTAAGGAGAGATGGGTTGGCCGCGAAGGAGAGGCTGAAGTCGAGGATCCTCAGGCTGCTGAAAGAGGACGAGGAGTTCAGGTACGCAGTTGCAGGTCTCATAGGAATGGAGGAGATACTGAGGAGACTGGACAGGAACGAGCAGGAGATGGCGAGATTGAGGGAGGACATGGTCAAGGGGTTCGAGAGACACGACAGGGAGATCCAGAGGTTGACCGAGGAGATGAACAGGCTGCGTGAGGACATGATCAAAGGCTTCGAGAGACACGATGTGGAGCTTGCAAAGCTAAGGGAGGACATGATCAAGGGATTCGAGAGGTACGACGCGGAACTCGCAAAACTCAGGGAGGACATGAACAAAGGATTCGAGCGGCACGACATGGAGATCCTGAGGCTGACCGAGGAGATGAACAGGCTGCGCGAGGATATGGTCAAGGGTTTCGAGAGGCACGACATGGAGATCCTGAGGCTGACCGAGGAGATGAACAGGCTGCGCGAGGATATGGTCAAGGGTTTCGAGAGGCACGACATGGAGATCGCAAAGCTCAGGGAAGACATGATCAAGGGCTTCGAAAGGTACGACAGAATTATCACAAGCCTCAGGGAGGACATGGTCAAGGGATTCGAGAGGCATGACAGAGAGATCGAGAGGCTCAGAGAAGACATGGTCAAGGGGTTCGAGAGGCACGACAGGGAGCTCGCACGGCTCAGGGAGGACATGATGAAGGGCTTCGAAACGATGAACAGGCGCATCTCCGCACTGGGAGCGCGCTGGGGCCTGGAGTCGGAGGGGGCCTTCAGGGAGGGCCTCAGGGGGATCCTCGAGAAGGAGCTGGGGCTCAAGGTCGAGAGGTGGACCGCGTTCGACGAAGCCGGTCTGGTCTTCGGCCATCCGAGCCAGATCGAGGTGGACGTGGCGGTCAGGGACGGAAAGGTCATGCTGATCGAGGTGAGCTCGCACGTCAAGCACGCGGACGTCACGGCGCTGGTCAGGAAGGCGGAGCTGTACGAGAGGAGGACCGGCAGGAGGCCCGACAGGCTGATCATGGTCACGCCCTTCGCCGAGGAGGGTGCGATGGAGGCGGCCCTGAAGCTCGGCGTCGAGATCTACACGAGGGTTTAGAGCTCGGGGGAGACGGCGTTTTCCGGAGCCGTTGGGGGACGGGGTTATTCCTCAGCGCACGGAAGCCGGCCCTTGACGGTGGGGCTTATCTGTTTTCCGGACTGCCCCATGGACCCCGGTCGGCTTGAGGCCCTGCCCGACGACTCCAGCGTATTACCCGCTGAAAACCGGCTTTTGGGGCTGAGATTCGAGGGTTTGGAAGCGGTCTAGAAAGGCTCGGTCTTTATACGGGTCCGGGATGGGGAGGGGCGCAAGGTGAGAAGGAAAGTTGGACAACCGTGGTCTGGCTAAGGCAGGGATCGTGGTGGTGCTGGCTGCGCTGCTGGCGATACCGGCTGCCCTGTACGTGTTACCGGCTGTCGAGGCACAGACGACGTACTCGGCCTGGCTGAAGATCGTGACCGATTCGTGGGACGGCGCTGCCTACGGTGACGGTTTTACAACACCGGTTATGCCGGCTGGGATCGATTTCCCCGGCAGATACAATGCGACGAACGTCTGCGTTGAGCTCTACAGGTTCCTGAATCCAACTAGTCAGAGTCCGGCGCCGCTCACGGCGTATGATGGGCCTATCAACGCTGGCAGTCCCAACGGTACTGGCTTCATCAAGGTCTCCTGGCCTGCTAGTTGGGAGAACGTGACGATCATCGTGAAGGCGAAGAGCTATCAGGGCGAGTGTATCGGTGCCGGCAGTCCGTTCAGCGGCATCATTGTCTACTGGCTGACCGTAAACGGAACGCTTAGCTTCGGTGCTAGGTTCGGCATACCTACCGCGCCTAGTGGTACAACTCTTACCAACGCCACAATCGGCGACGACGGTATTTCAAGGACCCATCCTGGACCTGATTTCGATTTCACTATAGATGCTCCGTTCAACGCGGGACCGATCGACCACATGGACATGACACCGGCTATGTTTGCTGCTGCCCACGCTGACCCGAGGAACGCCTCAGTAGCTCATGCGGCCTACATCTTCAAGCTCTTCCACGAGCACACGTGGTACGATGTGAACGACGTCCTGACCTACGCCATTATCTTCATCTACGACGTTGACCACACTCCGGCGAACTCGCCCCGCTCGCTGATACAGGCCGCGATAACGGGGCCCGACGGCCAGAGCAGGTACACCCGCGAGATCTACCCGAAAGCTGCGGGTCTTGGTCCGACAGGCAAGTTCAGGGACAACAGGCTCGTCCCGATACCTTTGCAGAGCATAAACTTGGCTGCTAGGACGCCGTTCGAGGGAGGCATACCAGACCCAGAGGTTCCCGCTGGCAACATTCAGGCGCCGCACCTCAACGCCACCAAACGGGTCTGGTGGGAGACCGTCCTCGTCAACCAGACCTTCTACGTGGGCAACGAGTACAACGGCACAGCAGGAGATGAGTTTGATCCTGACCCAGCCACGGGTAAGACAAGGCCCCTCTTCGGAGCCTATCCGGCAGACCCGTCGATAAACCCGACAATTACGCAGGGAGGCATCACAGGTGTTCCGGCAGGTCCGTTCAGCCTGGCCCTAAACCACACAGTCGACCTGAGCAAAGACGGTTTCCAGGTATCGGGACAAGAATGGGACACTACACCTCCCGTTGTCGAAGGTGTTGCCAACTTCAACAACAACACGGTCTTCTACGCCAGGTTCTGCGTCCAGGACGCCGACCTCAAGATACAGCACCCAGAGATAGGCGACAAGATGGTCGGAGCTGAGGTCACGATCAACCTGAAGAAGGCCCCCGACAGGCCCTACTACCTCAGCCACAACATCCCTCCCGCAGGGCGTCGAGCTGAGGGACCACGCCAGGGAGCCGATGGGCTTCGGGATCGAGTCGCTGGTGCTGGCCCTCTCCCTTCCCGAGGAGGAGGGGATAACCGAGAGGGTTGAGGAGGGCATCAGGTCGGTTGAAGGGGTCGGCGAGGTGCAGGTGGAGGGGCTGACGAGGGAGAGGTGACCTCTCTTCGCGCACCGAAACGTCTCGTTTCCGGTCACAGACCAGGGTTCTCCTTTGTTGATGGCGGAGGAGATGATAGGAGACTGGAGGGTGCTGTGATCGGAACCTGCTGAGGACGGTCAGAGCCTGAACTTCTGGGGCTCTATCTTTACAGATCCGCCGGCATAGCGCGTTTGCTCCTACGGACAGATGGAGCCGGGTAAGAGCCGGGAGAAGACCAGAAAAAGGAGGAGAAAAAGTTGGGGAATTTCCGGAGGGAAACTCACTTGGCCGGAGCCTTCGGCGGTGGCGGTGCGTAGACGCCTAGCCTCCTTCCTCTCCACCAGCGGTACTCGCTGATGATGATCGCCAGGACGATCACCAGCAGTATGAGGCCGATCGCGAGGGCGAGCAGCGTGGCCAGCGACATCGGTATGCCGAGGACCTCGACGTAGACCGGGAGCGGGATCTCGACGACCTCACCTCTCCTCAGCATATCGAGCGAGACCGTTGCGGAGCCGCTGAAGCCCTTGTACTGGGCCCTCACCTCGTAGGAGGCGGGAGCGAGTTTCTCGAACCTCACAGCGCCTGCGGAGTCGGCGGAACCGGTGGCGACGGTCGTCCCTGCCCTCAGCAGCTGGACCGACGCTCCCTCGAGTCCCTGTCCGAGCTCGCCGACGACCCTGACCGTCAGGGTGAAGAGCTGGGCCAGCACCGAGATCTCCTTCCTCGCGACGGAGATCGGCTCGTCCCTGGCGTAGACCTCGACGCCTTCAACGGAGACCCTGAGGTTGTAGGTGAGCGGGGAGTCCTCCGTGCCGAGCGGCACCCTCTCGAAGACGGCCCTGCCGTCCGGACCGGTCGTCTTGGTAACGCCCTGGAACGTCACCACCGCTCCGCCTACCGGCCTTCCCTGAGCGTCGACGGCGATAATCACCACGTCGTCGACCGGCAGCTGGAGCGTCCTGCCACCGATCAGCCTCGTCCTGATCCCGTCGGCGGTATCGGTCAGCGTCACCTGAGTCGTGGTGCCGTAGGTCGGGCTGGTGTACCTGACGGTTACCGTCACCGGAGCGCCCGTGTACAGCGCCGTGACGGTGATGACGTTCCCTGCCACCTCCCTTCTGAAGTAGTAGGCCTCAGGTTCTATCGAGACGTCGCCCGGAGCAATCGTCAGCGGCCTGCCCCTGAGGTCGGTCACCTCGAAGGAGAGGTCGGTGAACGGCAGTGATGCCTCCACCTGGACCGTACCGACGTTGACGGTGCTGATGTCGAAGGTCCTCTTGAAGATCGTCCCTGCGGGTCCGAACCTGACCTCGAGCTCGTAGACGCCCCTCGGCAGCCTGTTGATCGTGAAGGTACCACTGCTCATGCCGACGCCCTCGGTGAACCGCAGCGATAGCTCGGTAGTCGCCCCGACCTTCTTGTGGACGAAGACCTCGAGCCTCCTCAGTATCTCGTCGGGCAGGGTCTTGCCTCCGTAGTTCAGCAGCGCCATGAAGTCGAAGACGGCCGTAGTAACGTCCCTGTGGACGCCCCTGCTCACCGGGTCACTCGCTGATATTACTCTGTCGGGGAGCCTCAATCCGATCGCGGCCTCGGAGTGCGGCACCGTGAGGGTCTTGGCGGCGGCGTCGGTCTCGTCGAAGTCGCTGTCGTAGACCTTGACGTGCCTCGGCAGCGGCGCCGTCTCGTCCCTGAACGGCCAGACGGGCCAGAGGTTGCCCACGGCGTTGTCAGGCGTCGGGTCGTTGGCCAGCCAGTAGACCCTCACTATCAGCTCGAGCGGGTTCCTGACACCGGAGTTGTCGACGACGTCGTCGTTGTTGGCGTCGTAGTTCCACCTTCCGAAGGTCAGGTTCATGATGGCGGTGTAGCCGGCACCACCAATAGGCCTCGGGTCGAGGAGCTCGCCCCTGTGGAACATGAACAGCGTCTCGAGGTCGATCGGCCTCGCAGACCACGTGGCGTTGGCGGTGTAGCTCCAGGCAGCGATCCTGCCGCTGGCCCTGTCGACGAGCTCGACGAAGGCGCCGGCGAGAGGCCTTCCGTTGAAGTCAATGGCCCTCACCGTGACGGCGGCGTAGTTGACCGTGATCACGAACGGTTTGCTGACGGTCCTTCCCTGCTCCTCGTCGTAGTAGGTGCAGAGGCCAAAGCAGTAGCCGTCCGGATCGAAGGTCGTGGTTATGCTCGTTATCGCCCAGTGGGTCGGCTCCTCGGTCGGGAAGTAGGCGAAGCTGCTCCTCCTCGTCGGCGTGTTGTAGGGCTGCTCGACGAGCTGGACGTTGAGGCCCCTCATCCAGTCCCTCCACTTGGTATCGTCGGGCTCGTTGACGTACGCCGGCGGCTCGACCCTGTACCTGACCTTCAGCCCATACCAGAAGACCTTCGTCACGTCGGTCGGGTCGCTCTCGAACGTGGCGAAGCCGAGGGAGTCGCTGGTCCTGGTCATGACGCCGGTGTCAACCGGTGTTCCGAGCCTCCTCCCCTGGAGCTTCACCGTGTAGCCCTGGACCGGGTAGGCGGTCGGGACTCCCTGCTCGTCCCTCCACGTCAGCAGGACAACGCTCAGCTGCCTCGCGGCGTTCAGCATGATCGGGACGGTGACCCTGTTGGTCGTCACCACCTTCAGCGGGCCGTCGCCGAAGGTCTCGTTGTTCAGGACGAACTGCGTCGCCACCAGGTCCCTCAGCCAAGTGACTGCGCTGTGGTTGGCGCTGAAGACGTACTTCCACGTGGTGTTCATGAACCTCGGACCGGGTATCTTGGTGAACTCGACGATTCCGTCGGCATCGGACGAGCTGATCAGCGTGACCCTGAGGCCGCACGGGAAGGCGCTGGTCGAGCATGGCTGGTAGTCCTGCGGTGCCGGCGGCCATGCGTTCCACAGTCCGGCGCTGTGCCAAGTCGTCACGTTCGGGTAGTAGATCCAGAGGTTGAGGTCCCTGACGGCGTGGGCAGGGTCGGTGCTGTTGCTCAGCGTGAACATGAACCTGACGTCGTAGACCTCGGACGCACCGAACTCGACGAACTTCTTGTCGAGGACGAAGTTGTCGCTGTAGACGACGGCGCTCTTCCAGACGACGTTGAACTGGTAGTGGAACTCCTCCCTGAGCGGCAGCGTCACGCCCAGGTGGCCCTCGACGCTGAAGGTGTGGTTGAGCCATCCGCTGGTCGGCAGTAGCAGGAGGCCCTCGTAGCCGGGCACCGTGAAGCTCCTGATCAGGCCGTCAGGACCTGTCCACCACCGGGCATAGGCCAGCTGACCGTCCGGATACGTCCTCGGCGTATCTGCACCGACGTTGTTGTCGATCGGGCAGTTCGGGTTGTCAACCGTGGCGTAGATCCACCTGGAGGTCACCACGAGGTCCAGGTCATCTAACACGTTCCTGATGAAGAGCTTGGCAGGCCACGGCGGCACCTGGACGAATATCGTCACGGTGTCGTTTATGGTGATGTACAATCTGTCCCATCTCACCTCTATGAACCTCTGCGGGTCGTCCGGATCAGCGACCCTCTTCCTCTCCCACTCCCACGCTATGGTGTACGTCTGGTTGAGGGTAGCGTTGCAATAGGGGTTTAGGTAATACTGTCTCAGCTCAGCCGATCCAGAATCAGCCGATATGCTGATGCGCTCCGACAGTTCGAGGTTGAGGATCCAGGCCTCGATCAGGGCATTCTCCAGCGGCTCTCCTCCCTTGTCGACGGCCTTAGGCTTGACGAAGGTCACAGGTGCCGGGAGCTGCAGCGTCTCCTTCTCATAGACTATGGCGTTGCCGTAGGGTGCGACGGTCTCCTCGATCTTCGTCCAGTTGCCGACTACGTACTCGCCCATGGTCTCGAAGTGGAGCCTGCTGGGCTGGACGGTGAAGTTGTGCCGCGGCCAGACCATGTTGGTCGCGGAGTTGTTCCACCACTTGTCGACCGTGAAGGTCATGTTGGTCGGGAGCTCCAGACCCTCTGCCCTGTAGCTGCCGTTCCACCATATCACGCTCAGGGACTGGCTTGTCTTCCTCAGCCATGTGGTGTCGACCGTGTCCTCGGTCCAGAAGGCGAGGTGCACGGGATAGAAGCTGTCGTCGTTGGGGTTGTAGAACTCCATGACGAGCTCGTTGTCGTTCACTATGCTGTATGTGGCGCCGCCTACCCTCGTCGCTCCGTCGACGATCCTCTTGAAGAACGTGTGGGCCCAGACCAAGAGTCTCCTGGACACTTCGCACCCGGGTATTCCTGTGAAGTTACCGACCCCGCCGGGGTTGTAGACGTCCAGGGCTCCCTCGAAGGGCCAGGTCTCGTCGACCGGTCTTCCGTAGTGGGTGCGGTCGGGGTTGAAGGTGCTGAAGATCCTCAGGACGACCCTGTCGTTAACGTAATCTGCGGGGCTGGTGATTATCACCGGCGGCGAGGAGGTCGATGTGTACTTTATCTTGATCTCGTAGGCGACCGGTACTGTCCTGCCAGGCCACTTGGCGCTGCCGGGCGTCTGCTCGGTCTCGGGGTCGTAGTCTGGGTCGGTGACGGTCGTCACGGTTATGTTGTACAGCGTCGGCGGCATCTGGTAGAAGACGTATTCGGCCTTGGAGTAGGTCTTCAGCTCTCCATCTGTCTCAGGCTCTCCCTCGAAGTACCTGACGGTGTATCTCAGGAACTGGTCGACCTGGACCGTCGTGTTGAACGGCTGCGGGTTGGTGTCTCCGGAGGGGTCGAGGGTCTCCAGGAACCAGAGCTTCTTACGTGTGAGCGGGTGCTCACCGACCCACATCAGGGTGATGTTGAGCCTCGGGATTATGTTGTCTCCGTTGAAGTCGTACGGCGTGAACTTGATGTCGATTATGTTGGCGTAGAGCTTGACGGGTGAGTCTACGTTGCTGTCTACGCCTATACTCAGTGTGCCGTCGGGTTCGAGCGGCAGCTCCGTATCGCCTACCTCGGCCTTGACGAACGTCACCCAGACACCCTTCCACCAGACTCCCGTGAACCTGATGCCTCCTGCCGGGACGAAGCCGAAGTCTTTGGCGCCGTAGTCGTCCACCAGAGTGATCCTCCTGGCGCCGGTCTGGTCGATGTAGCTGAGGTATGCCGGGCCTAGGGTCTGTCCCTCGCAGTCCAGCACGAGCACCTTTAGCTTGAAGACCTGGGCGACTATCGTTATCAGCTCGGTCTTGGTCAGCTTCTCTATCTCGTAGGGCTCCTCATAGACCACGACCCCGTCGACCCTGACTATGACTCCGTACGCCTGGTCTCCCGGCAGCTGGTAGAAGATGGCGTAGCCTGTATCGGCTCCTGCCCACTGACTGTAGCTCCAGGCTAGGTTGCCTTGTTGCTGGTCTGGGTCGGTTGCTGTTCCTGACCTGGTGACGTCGGGGCCGTTGAGTCTGGTGAGCGTGACTACCGTGTTCGATGCCGGCAGGGTGTTGCCCATGTTGTCGACCACCTTGAAGGCTACGTCGTGGACCCATGCCGTTATGTAGACCATGCCGGTGCCTGTCAGTGCGAAGTCGTCGTATCCTCCGAAGAGGTAGTCGTCGAGGTGCTCATCATCGTTGCTGAAGTCGCTGAGCGGGACCACGAAGCTGAATATGCTCAGGAATACGGGCTGGTTCAGCGTTATTCTGAAGCTTCCCTCGACACCCGGATCAATGGATATTCCGGCTATCGTTGTGCCGCTTGCCCTTCCTCCGATGACCATCGGGTCGAAGGCCGTTATTCCGGCTAGACCGTATAAGTGCCAGAACGAGCTGAAGTCCATGAATGTTATTGAGGCTTTGACGATGGGGTCGACGCTGAGTATGCCGCCCCATAGAACAACGAATCCTGACGTAGTCGTTTCACCTGGATCCACATCACCGTCGCCGTCAGCGTCCACCCACACGTTGTCAGGACCAGGAATCGCGCCAGAGACTGTCAACCATTCATACTCCGTCATCTCAAAGAAGATGTCGGAGTCGACTGGGCTGAATGCAAAGCCTGATACGACGATGCTGCCGCTGATCCTATCTCCATTTAAGTATCCGTCGAAGTCTCCCGACAGAGTGCATATCGTCGGCGGGATTGGTTCAGGTCTTAAATTGGAGCAGAGGAGCGTTCCGGAGAAGTCAGCTCCAATCGTTCCGACCCCTGCCACGCTTAACAGTAAGAATCCCCATATGTTAGCTTCGTAATTGTCTGAATTGTCTATGTTTCCTACTCCGGAGAAGGATAACCATCCGCTAGCCGGGATGTTTTGAGATGTTCCTATGTCTACAAGTCCTTGCAGTTCGAGGAACCCTGTTACGAAGACGGCTTCAACACCTCTGTCGTAGAACGATATATCTATATCGGTTGCGGATCCGCTGTGGATCAGGCCCGAAACTACTGATGTTACATCCACGGTCATCTCACCGCCCACATATCCTCCATCCATTGCAATGATTACAGTGCCATCATTTGCTAAGCCAGCCGTGGTGATACCAACATCGAATAATGTTATTGTTCCTGATGCTGGCTCACCGCCTATGTCTCCGGTGAAGTCTATTGAGATATCGCAGAAGAGTAACCCTAGTAGGCAGTCTAGGTATCCTGTGCCAACTGCAACCAGCGTACCGAATCCAGGTATAGATGCTGTCAAAGGTAGTACGCTGAACGTTCCTGTTAGGTGTCCTAGGTCCTGTGGGTCTGCTATTACGGCTGTGAATACGTCGCTGTCGAACGTGAACGTCACGCCTGGAATCGTTACTGTTCCTATCTCCACATCAGCAGTGAACGTTACATCGTCAAGTATCCCTACTAATTTCACCTCGCCGGTCATGTCGAGTTCTGCATAGAAATCTGTTAGGTCTCCCTCGTCTATCACCCCAGTCACAGCGCCGTCATCGTTGAGGATGAACATTCCGGCTACGAAGCTCGCATCAAGGTTGAAGCCATCGATGGTCATCTCGGGGACCGTGGAGTCTGTTATGGATGAGGTTCCACCGTCCAGGGCCGATGCTGGTGTTGCCGATGTTATGACGCCCGAGATGGGCTGACCGTTCCAGGTTCCGGACCACGCTATCTGGAGCCTGCATTCACCTGTTGAACCAGGCGGCCAGACATCACTGCACCAGAGCGTTCCGGCAGCGCTCTCATCCAGTACGTTCACCACTGCTCCTGTGTCCGGGTCCTGCAGCTCTATGTTGATGATGCCGGGTCCAATGACCTCTTCTGCGACGATAGTGCACTCCATGTCTCCATCACTGGCGTCCGGTATCAAACAGTCTATTGCTGCACCGTCTAGGTAGATCTGTATGGTGAGGCCCTGGACGTTCCCTATCTCGGCTGTGGGGCCGGCCCAGAGCGCCGTCACCGTGCCTGACGCATGTATCGGCCCTACAAGGTCCTGAAGCGCACCGAATTCGCTGTTGTTGGGGTCTCCTGTGGTGTCAACGACTCCGTCGAAGATCTGCCCGAGGAAGGTGTTGGATATCTGGAAGTCGCCGCCCACCGCGTCGTCAGCATCGCCCGTCACTATGCTGCTCCATAATACATCTCCGGTTGTCAAGAGTGTTGATGAGCCTGTACCGTCGTTAATCTCGAACGTCCCGGATATGGGGTGCGCTCCACCGATCAGACCGTCGTACGATATTTCTATGTCGCAGACGGTCGGGCTGGTGGTCGGCCACGCCTCAATGCACCTGAAGTTGGCTGTGAGCGTTCCTGTAATTTCCTCCTCCGGTTCGGGACTGCCGTTCTGGCTTATGTCTATAAACCCTAGGAATGGACCTGATATGACGCCCTCCACTTCGCCCGTGTCGGGGTCGACCAAGGTTGTGGTGATTTCGAGCTCATCAGATCCTATAACGAAGAGTATGTTGTCTAACAGTACCGTGGTGGGGGATACGGTTTCAGTTTGACTCGTCAGAACTATTGAGTTTGACTCGGGTATCACCACGTCGTCGGCAGGTATTGGCTCGTTAGAGCTTATGTCTATTGCGTGGGTTCCTGTGTCCTGCACCGTGCCGCTTATAGTCAACTCGTTTGCGATAGGATCTAACGTCCCCGCTATCGGAGTTGGGGTAATAACTTGTTTAAATACCTCGAATTGGTCATTTGCGATTGACCCGCTGTCGAAAGTGTCTGTGTAAAGTACAGTCTGTACGTAGGGCGGCGTTGTTATCGTTATGGTAACTCCTCCGGATCCATCGTGGGTTATGTCGATAGATCCAGCCGTCCACGTTGTTGGAGAGAGGGACGGCGTGTTTTGATCAACACCATTGTTATGTATGTCTATAAAGAGTTGGTGGGTGCTTGTGCAGGTCACGGTGCCCGTCGAAGTGCCTAACATCGGTATCGTGCCCGAGAACGTACACGTGACCGAGCCCTCGATCGTGTATCTATCCTGTCCGGCAACCGTCAACGTCTGGTCCGGAAGGGTGGTTCCGGGAACTGAACCAGAGACGCTTACATAACCGTAGCTGTTGGCGTCAAAGACCTGAATAACGCCCGATGCAGTCAAGGAGCCGCCGGTGAACGTCAGGGTTGGGGGTGTGAGGGTTGCGGTGAGGGAGAAGCTTACGTCTATGGCTGTTGTTATGTCTGCAAAGTCGGGGTTCCCGTCGGGCTCGACGTCACCCAGCGACGGGTTGGCTGTATTGTCTATGGTTAGGGAGAGTACCGACACCAACGTAACAACTCCTGTATCAGGGTCGTGGTAGGTCTCCACGTTCCCGGCCGTTCCGGCTAGGTTTGTGCTATCGAAGACTCCGCAGGCGAAAGAACCGTCGTTGCTGATGTCAATACAGACGGTTATAGTGGTCGAGTCATCTAATACAAAGGCGCCAGTGGTGACCTCCCGCCACGCACGGTGTATATGCACATCCACGAGGTCGACCACTATTTGGCTGCCGTCCAGTATGAAGATGCGGTCGTTGGCACCACCGATGCCATCGTAGTCTACGAGGATCGAACCTGAGACAGGTATCGCTATGTCATCAATGGTCAACGTGTAGTAATCGTAATATGCAACGTCATTTATAAGCCATGATAAATCGAAGCTGAAGGTCCACGACACTCCCTGTACGTCAGCAACGGTTTCGAGCAATAGTCCGGCATCACCTTGCATGCCCGTCGGGTAGAACGTGAACTGAATGTTCGGAGTCGGGGTATCCTGTAGCGCCGTTGGGCCGAACTTGCCCGGTGTGACCTGATCGGCCTTCCACGCGAACATGCCGCTGACCGTTCCGGATTCCAGAGTCAGACTTATCGTGCCGTCAGGATCCAGAATGTCATCTACGCTGGCCTGTATCTCGAGTATTCCGCTTATCGTCTCGCCGAGTAGCTCGCCGTTGAAGGCTAGAGCGAGGCTGCACTCCTCCGCCGCGGTGAGCGCTTCCGCATAGATCTGCACACAGAATATGCTGCCAGAGGCGTCTGCCTCAACTGTGTCGTCATCGCCGTCGCCGTCGAAGTCTCCCGTGAGAATCAGTGTGCCGGTTACGGTTCCGTGGAAGACTCCGTCGCCTGGGGTCGGGTCGCTGAACTCTCCACTGACCGAAAGGTCCAGGGATCCAACTAATGGTACATCGTTCCTAACGCCGATGTCCATCGTCGTCGAGAAATCTATCGTGAGGGTCCCGGACATGCCTGTGGGCAGCACCGTTCCTTCAAGCGTTCCTCCCGTCACTGTTCCGTCGAATAGCTTGCCGGGTGTGGGGACGCTCTCCGTGAGGAGGTTGAACTCGCCGCTGAAACTACCTCCACCCAAAAGATCATTTGCAGACAGTACTGATACGAGCTCCGGCGGCCCCTTGAAGAGTATGGCCCCCGTGAAGTCGCTCATGATTGGGCAGGCGGCGAGGTTGTTGGGCAGTATGCAGACGTCGAGGTCGTGGCCCGTCACGAGGACCCTGACCGTCCCCGTCCCGGGCGGCCCCGGCCAGAACTCAAGCTCGAAGGGCCCTCCACTTACCTCTACAAAGTCGACGGTTGTGAAGTCATCGCTCCCGTCAACGCCCCTGTCGGCCTGACCCTGCCCAGCTTGGAAAGCCAGCGCCATAGCCATGACGTCGTGCTTCTTGAAGCTGACCAGGGCATCGTCTATGGTGAAGGACTGACCGAAGCTCAGGGCCCAGTCGACCGCATTCGTGGGGTCTGAGGCGTTGTTGACGGCCACAAAGCCGAATGCCTCGATCGTCACGTCGAACCTTCCCGTGGTCGAGTCGAAGTCCGTCAGAGACAGATCGAACGGTCCCATGACCTCCAGCATGGTCTGCACCGGGTCCGTTACCGATATGTCTCCCGTGATCGCTTCCGCGTCGTGTATCATGAGCCAGAGCTTGTTGTTGGCCAGCACCGTGTACGGGAAGACCCATCCTCCGAACGGAGCGTCGTTAACGTAGTCGTAGAGGAGCGCTATCGCGTAGGGGTTCTTGACCCTGATGCTGTCGACGAGGACCGGTGTGCCGCCGTAGTTGTTCCGGCTCCCTCCCTTCCACTTGACCTGGACGTCGAAGCCGTCGTAGTTCGGGTCATCGGCGAGGGTCCTGGTCTTCATGTAGGTGATCTCCGGTATGAGGGCGGTCCAGTTCCTGCCGGCGTTGATGTAGGGGCCGTTCCAGGCACCTCCCCAGGCCCTCTCGAAGTATCCTCCGGGCTTCCAGGCGGGGCTGGTGTCATCGGCGGGGTCGAAGGCCTTGCTGACGTTCAGGCTTCCCCTGAGGCCCCAGTTGGTGCCGTTGGGGAAGCGGGCGAAATTGCTGAACTGGTCGAGGTAGCCCGGCCACTTGTGGGGGTCGTCGGTGCAGCCGCCTGCGTCGGTGGTCAGGATGTTGTGGCTGAGGTAGTAGGGCCTGTCGGGGGCCTTCTTCAGGTTGATCGTGACCTCAGCTCCGACCATCTTGTCGCCTATCTCTGGGTGC
>AWOE01000042.1 GCA_000494145.1 Candidatus Calditenuaceae archaeon JGI OTU-1
GGAGGAACTCAGGAGGAGGCTCTCGGAGATAAGGGAGGAGAAGGGCCCGAGGTTCGCGGCCCTGAGGGACCTGGCCTCGGAGATGAGGGAGAGCCTCGACAGGTTCAGGGAGGCAGGTCTCAGGAGGGCCGTGGTGATAGAAGGTTACGTTCCGAGGGAGAGGGAGAAGGAGTTCCTCTCAGCTGTGGGCAGGAGGGCCTACGTCGAGCTGGAGGAGGCAGGGCATCACGGAGGCCACGTTCCGGAAGGTCACGGACACGAAGGACCTAAACCTCCTACGCTCCTCCGCCACAACAAGTTCTTCGAGGCCTTCAGGCCGGTCACCCTGATGCAGGGCATCCCGGGGTACGGCGAGATAGATCCTACCCCGTACGTCTCGGTCTTCCTCATGGTCTTCTACGGCATCATGTTCGCCGACCTCGGGCAGGGTCTGGTCATAGCCGTCGTGGGCTACCTGCTGATGAGGAGGGCCCGGAGCTACCTGAGGGTATGGGGGAAGCTCCTGCTGCTCCTCGGGCTTTCGGCGGCAGCGGTGGGGTTCCTCGTGCAGGAGGCCTTCGGCTTCGGGATCTACAACCTCACCGGCTTGAAGCCGGTCATAGAGCTGGTGGAGCATCACGGTGAAGCGAAGGTCCTGAGCCAGCAGGCCGTCCTCACCCTCTTCAGCTTCGCACCGCTCCTCGGGTTCGTCCACATCACGCTCGGCATGCTGCTCGGCGCCGTGAAGTACGCGAAGGCCGGGGAGCTCGGCGAGGCTATCTTCTCCAAGGGTGTGTCGTTGGCGATGTACGTCTTCGGTTTGCTCTTCGCCATAGCCTTCATCGGTGCCGGAGGCTTCGAGAGGATGTTCACATCGCAGGACCCCGCACCTCTGGTTGGCCTGCCGATCGCGCAGCTCGGGACGGTCTCGGTCTACGGCGTGCTCGCGTCGTTGGTGCTCCTGATAGGCGGGAGGCCGATATCCGGGATATTGGGGATAGGCCACAGGACCTCCCTCGTCGCCGGCATAGGAGCAGGGCTCCTCGAGGTCCTCGAGAACATCATACACTTCATGTCCAACACGCTCAGCTACCTCCGCGTCCCGATCCTCATGGTGATACACGTGGCGCTGATGATGCTGGTCAACGCGGCCTGGGAGGGCCTCGGGCTTGCGTCGCTGCCGATACTGATCATAGGTAACATAGGGATAATGGCGCTGGAGGGGACGCTGGCCTTCATCCAGGCCCTCAGGCTCCACCTCTACGAGTTCTTCAGCAAGTTCTACGAGGGGTCCGGAGCTCCCTTCAGACCGCTCAGGCTCGAGTCGAGGCTGCTGAGGCTGGTCTTCCGGTGAGTTGCGCGGCAGGCGGTTCCCTGAAAGTTCGCCTTTATCCCTGAAGGACGGGGAAATCCGGTCGCAGGGCGTCAGCAATTCGCCAGCATGAGGTTTTGCGATGTGACGGCCCGGGCCCGGGCGAACGTATTTGCTCCGCGAGGTGAGGGAGGGGTCGGAGTGAGCGAGAGGCTGGCGATCAGGGGAGGCAGACCGGTAAGGACGAGGCCCTTCCCCGGCTGGCCCCAGTGGGGCGATGAGGAGGAGAGGAACCTGCTGGAGGTCCTCAGGTCGGGCGTCTGGGGTATAGGAGGGAAGAATGCCTTCGAGTTCGCCGACGAGTTCGCGTCCTACTCCGGCTGCAGGTACGGCGTCCCCTGCGCTAATGGGACCGTGGCCCTCAAGGTGGCGTTGAGGGCGGTTGGTGTGGGCGAGGGAGATCTCGTGGTCACGTCGCCCTACACCTTCATCGCCACGGCATCGGTCCTGATCGAGCTCGGAGCTGTTCCTGTCTTCGCGGACCTCCTGGAGGGAGGGCTCCACATGGACGTCACGTCGATCGACGAGCGCCTGGAGCCCAAGGCCCTCCTTCCCGTCCACATCGCCGGCATGCCGAACCCGATGGAGGAGGTCTGGAAGCTCTCGAGGGATAGGGGGATACCTGTGGTGGAGGACGCTGCTCAGGCCCACGGCTCCGAGTGGAGGGGGAAGAGGGCAGGGTCCCTCGGCACCGCGGGATGCTTCAGCTTCCAGTCGAGCAAGGTCATGACCAGCGGTGAGGGAGGCTGCATCACCACCGACATCGAGGAGCTCGCAGAGCTCTGCTGGTCCCTCGTCAACTGCGGCCGCACCAAGACCGCCGACTGGTACGAGCACGAGCTCATAGGCTACAACTACCGGATGACCGAGTTCCAGGCAGCGGTCCTCAAGGCCCAGCTCAGGAGGCTCGACGCCCAGATAGAGCGGAGGCAGAGGAACTTCAGGGTGCTGCTCGAGGAGGCCTCGTCGCTCGACGTGCTGGAGGTCGTGGAGCCTCCGGAGGGGACGACGAGGTTCAACGGCTACATCGTGCCGATACGCTTGGACAGGTCCAGGACGCGCATCGACAAGCGGAGGGTCGTGGAGGCGCTGAGGGCCGAGGGGATCCCTTCGAGTCCCGGGTACACGGTGCCGCTGCACAGACATCCCGGCATCGCGAGTTACGTCCGCTCGAGGCTGAGGGAGGGAGCGGTTCCGGCCNACCTTCCCAACGCCGAGGCCGCGGTGAGGGACGTCTTCTGGCTCCAGCACGTGGTGTTGCTGGGCACGGAGGAGGACGTCCTAGACGTGGTGAGGGCCCTCGCAAAGGTCGATGAGGAAATAGAGAATCTATAGAACCCATTCGGGATTGTGAAAGACGGTACAGGGAAGGGCCAACTCCCTTAACCTGCAGTAAAATTTAACAATGAACGATGCAAAAATGCACCTTTGCGGAAGAAAGGTTAAAATATTAAATATTTCATATGTCTGCCTGTGAGGTATAGACAATCTAGAGATCATGGGTTTGGCCCGGTGGGAAGCGGAGGCCTCGGCGGTCATGAGGGGGTGTGTTCCCGTGATGGCTGAGAGCGAGACGTCACGGGACGGGAACAGGTTCGAGAGGCTCCTGAAGGAGATCGGAGAGCTGAAGGGGCCTATCGAGAGGACGTTGATGGACGTGAGGGAGATGGTGGTCCCGCACGACAACTGGGTCAGTGAGGTCACGAAGAGGTCCGAGACGGGAGTGGGAGGGATCGAGCTCTTCGACCTGCTCAAGGCTGCCCTGAGGCAGAGGCCGAACTACATAATCGTCGGAGAGATCAGGGGATCGGAGGCAGCGGTCCCCTTCCAGGCCATGCAGTGCGTCGACGAAGCCCTCCTCCACACCTACAGGGGACCCATCAGGATCTCGGAGCTCTACAGGGCCCACTCGCACCTTGCGGAGGTGCAGGGAGACGGGTCGCTGCTGGTCAGGCTGCCTGAGCGGATCAGGGTCGGAGTGACCGAGCCGGGTAGAGGCACCGCGTGGGTGGGGGAAGCGGTTGCTGTGAAGAGGATGGAGGCGCCGGCGACGGTGAGGGTCGCGCTGCCCAACGGATCGTCCTTCGGGGTCACGCCGAACCACCGTTTCATAGTAAGGGAGGGAGAGGGGGAGCGCGAGGTGACGGCTGCCGAGCTGCTGGAGCTCTGGAGGTCCGGGATGAGGGACTTCAGGCTCTCGCTGAGGAGGATCGCAACCCCTTCACCCACCGTCTCCCTTCCACCTCGGAAGAGGTACTCGATTCCTGCAGGGACGGGGGCCTTCAGCTACCTGATAGGCCGTCTCATCGGCGGCGATTACATCGTCAGGGAACCCGGAGGTTACGTCCTCGTCGCGAAGGTCAAGGGCGGATACGAGGCGGCACAGCTCGAGCAGCTGTTGGGATCCATGACCGACTGCGAGCTCAGCTTCAGGACCAAGTCCCTCAGGAGCTCGGTGAAGGTGCTCGCCAAGGGCATACCTCCGCGGTTCGTCCACTGGGCCGCAAGCCGGGGCATCCTATTCGGCGACGGCAGGAACTACTGGGCCGTAGCCTGCAGCGACGTGAGGCTCGACAGGAAGGCGCTGGCGGCCGGCATCGCTGATGCCCTCGAAGGGTGGGAAGGCGTCGTCCCGGGGCCTGACAGGGTGAGGAGAGCGGTCGACGTCCTGTGGTCGATAAGGGAGCTGGGGCTGCAGGAGAGCGCCTCCATATCGGTCGGCAGCCGTTGCCCCGCGGCCCCCGAGCTGGAGAAGGCCTCAAGGGCGCTGGGGATAAGGATGAGGAAAGAGAACGGCAGGCTCTTCTCGATCTCGGTCGAGCGCGGTGACGGTTGGGAGCAGTACGGCGGCCCCGTTGAGGTCTCGGACCAATTCAAGGTCTCCGCGGCAGAGTGGGAATGGGTCGTCCACTGGCTCTGGAAGGCTGGCGTCGACGTCCTCGCCTTCAGGGAGGGTCAGCAGGTCGTCCTCCAAGGGGTCGAAGGATGGGTCAGGGTCTCCGACGTGAGCGCCTCCGGGCCTGCGACCGTCTACGACCTGGTGCTGGAGGGCGGGACCTACTACATGGCGGGCGAGGGGCCGGTCCTGCCGGTCATGGACACGGGGCACGGCGTCATCTCGACCTTCCACGCGGGAAGCGTCCAGAAGCTGATCCAGCGTCTCGTCAGCGACCCCATCAACGTCCCGAAGACCTTCATCGACAACCTGAACTGCGTCGTCCTCCAGAGCGCCGTGATACACCCCCACACCGGAAAGCTCGAGAGGAGGGTGCTGAGCTTCAACGAGATACTCGGGGTCGATGCGGAGACAGGGGGCGTGAACTACGTCGAGGTCTTCAGCTGGAACCCCGTGACCGACATGCACGAGTTCCGAGGCGAGGGGACCAGCTACCTGCTGGAGGAGAAGGTTGCCAGGATGAGGGGTATACCTCGAAGGGAGATCAGGAGGATCTACGCCGAGCTCCGCCTCCGGGCCGAGTTCATCAGGAAGCTGATACAGCTCGGTGTCTACGAGTACAAGGACGTCTTCAGGGCCATCGCCCACGCGTACACCGTCGGCGTCGAGAGGGCCCTGGAGGAGGTGGAGGTGATTGCGCGTCAGGGGTCGGGGCAGCGACGCTGAGCTGATGATGGCGTACCTGAGGGCCCTCGCGACGGAGGAGCTCGACGACCTCACCTACCTCGACCTCGTAGCCTCGGCCAAAGGGCAGATGGGCGACGTCCTCAAGCCCCTGGCCCAGGCCAGGGACCTCTTCCGGAACTGGGGCTTCGGAATCGGGAGGGCCCTGAGGTCAGTGGCCTCCGCCGTCACCGACTCGAAGGTGAGGGGCCTTGTGGAGCGGATGGGGAAGGCGGTGGAGGCCGGGATGAGGACGGTGGCGTACGTCAGGATGGAGTACGAGCGGATGCGCGACATCGGCAGGAGGGAGATGGAGAACGCGCTGGACCACGCCAAGACGCTCGGCGACCTCTACATGACGCTGATCAGCACCTTCACCTTCCTCATCGCCGCCTTCGTCATCGCCTCCAGCACCTTCAGCGGCATCAGCGGCTCCACAGTCCTCCTCTTCATCCTCGCTGGCATCGTCGGCTCATCGCTGTTCGTCGTGTTCCTCACGTGGCGCTACGTCGGGACCGACACGATCGTCTCGACAGGGCCCTTCGCACCGCACTGGATGAGGTTCGTCGAGGAGACCGCACCGATCGCGTTGGCCGCCTCTGTCGTCGCCTCCCTCCTCTCGGGGTTGCTCCTCGACCCTCACACGGGAAGCCTGGTGAGCGCGGGGATCGGAGCCACCGTGACGGCCTTCGCCGCATCGAGCTGGATCAGGTCCAGGAAGATACCGGCCCTCGACGCGGACCTGCCGATGATCTTCAGGGCCCTCTCCGAGGTCATGGCTCACTTCAAGGACCCGACGGAGGCGATGGAGGTGGTCTCCGAGGGCCAGCCGAAGGCCGTAAGGCGTCTCCTCGAGAAGGTCACCGCCCTCCTGCGGTCAGGGGTCGAGCTGGGGACGGCGATGAGGTCTGTCTTCTCCGGCACCGGAAGCAGGCTGGCGACCGACGCGTCCGAGATCCTCGTCGAGGGGATGAGGTCGGGCGTTCCCTCTCACGGTATAGGCGGGGTCATCTACCTCTACCTGAACGACAGGCTCTCGATGAGGAAGAAGCGTTCCCAGATCGCGGGCTACATCAAGGGAATCGCTTACCCGTCCGTCGGCACCTCGGCCGCCATCATGGGGGTCGTAGGTTCGCTGTACGGGCTCCTGCTGGACGCGATCTCCATGGTCAGGCAGTTCCTTCCGCTCAGCCCAGACCTCCCTCTTGGGCTGATGTGGCGCGTGATGGTCGCCGCGATCGTCGTGATCTCCCTGACGTGTGCCCTGCTCGTCTACCTCATCGAGGGTTCGTCGCTCGCCCACCTCGCCCTCTACTTCGGCTCCATGCTTCTCGTCTCCTCGGCAGTCTTCTACCTCACCTCGACGGGAACGACCGCGCTGCTCGAGTCGATGACCGCGCACCTCTCGAGGCTCAGATCGATGTGGTGAGAGCATGGAGGAGCTGCTGGGGATCCTGAGCATCGTCTCGTCGCTTCTGGTGCTCGCCCTCATCTGGTCGACGGCCCGGCCCATCAGGAGGACGTCGAGGAGGGCCTGGTATGGCGTGGCGGGATCGGAGGCCGCCCTCGTTCAGCGTCTAAGGACGGAGGACGTGCAGCCGGTCGATTCTGTCCGGACCGAGGTGGGTTCAAAGGAGGTGGGGGCGGAGGCCGTGAAAGTCGACGTGACCGTAAGAGGTGCCGACGAGGAGGCCGAGGGGGAGGCGGAGGAGCAGCAGGAACCTCAGGAGGAGTCAGCCGGGTCCCAAGAAAGCTATGTCGGAGAGGCCCCATCGCAGGATGGGGTGCCCGGAGCCGACCTCGAGGAGGAGGTCTTCAGGGAGCTCTCGGAGACGCTGAGCATGTACCGGCAGCTGCTGGAGGAGCTCCGCAGGCTCAGGTCAGGAGGTTCCCCTGAGTAGCTCGAGCGCCCTCATCCCGAGCTCGTGGTAGCGGTCTCCGTGCCGCTGGACGTTGGAGACCACCCTTCCCTTCGCGAGCGACCGGATCTCCTCGGAGGGGACGAGCGCCTCGCCGATCGCTATCGCCTGAGATGCCCTCACCTCCCTCACAACGACCAGCTCTCCCGCCGAGAAGCTGCCCTCCACCCTGACGATCCCCGGCCTCATGACGGCCGCACCGTTCAGGACATGCGGGACCGCGCCGAGGTCCACGTACACCGCAGGATACCTCGAGAGGAGGGGCGCGTTGACCTTCTCCGCAGCGATCGGGACCAGCAGGCCCTTGTGCTCGAAGAGGACGAAGCCGTCGACGACGAGGACCCTCCTCTCGTCCTCCTCCAGCACCGCACCCGTCCTGCACTCCAGCTCCAGACCCTGCGATTTGAGCCTCTCCCTGAGCTGCCTGAGGTCGGACTTGCTGAGCCTGTGGAACCTCATCGCCAATGCCCACCTCCCTGAAGCGGTGATGGGCCAAGTCTTATCCTGCTGCAGGGCGTCGGAATCGGCGTGAGGAGGCTCGGCGAGAGGGAGGTCAGGAGGAGGCTGAAGGAGCTCGGGTCCTGGAGGCTTGCGGGGAGGAGGATCGTCAGGGTCGTGCGGTACGAGGGCTTCATGCCCGGCGTCGAGCTGCTGAACGAGATCGCGAAGATCGCCGAGGAGATGGACCACCACCCGGACGTCACGATTTCATACGGCAGGATGAGGATATCGCTGACGACGCACGACGCGAAGGGCCTCACGGAGCTGGACTTCAGGCTGGCCGGGAGGATAGAGGAGGTCCTGAGGGCTAAAGGGCTCTGAGGGCCCTCTCGGCGTCGAGGACCGCGGCCTTCCCCAGCCTGACCACCGCCTCCAGGTCCCTCAGGTCCACCATCAGGTTCGGAGAGTGGAGGTACCTGCAGGGCGTCGCGAGGACCACCGTCGGTATCCCCCTCCTCTGGAGGTGGATCCTTCCGGCGTCCGTNCCTCCNCCGGTCATNACCTGGACCTGGTNAGGTATCCCCTGAGATTCGGCCAGGTCGGCCAGCCATCTGACGAGGGCAGGGTTCGTCAGCATCGACGAGTCCATCGCCCTCACCGCAACTCCCGAGCCGAGCTTCGTGACGTGATCCTGAGGCGGAACGCCCGGGACGTCGGCTGCGACCGTGCACTCCAGAACCACCGCCAGATCCGGCTCCACCTGCTCCACGATCACGGCTGCTCCCCTGAGCCCCAGCTCCTCCTGAACGGTGAAGACCGCGTAGAGGTCAGGGCAGTCCGGTGAGTTGTGGAGCTCGCGGGCGATCGCGACCTCTGCTGCGCACCCTGCCCTGTCGTCGAGGGCCTTTGAGATGACCCTGTTGCCGTTGACGGTGAAGTTGGGCGGAAACGTGACGTAGCTTCCCACCCTTATCCCCATCGCCTCCGCCTCCGACCTCGAGGAGGCCCCGACGTCGACGTAGAGGTCCTTCACGTTCGGTACCGTCTTCATCTCCTCGGGCGTCATGACGTGAGGCGGCTTCACGCCGATGCACCCCTCGACCGGTGGGGATCCGTGGACGATCACCCTCTGCCCTATCAGCACCCTCGGATCGAGCCCGCCGAGCGGTGCGATGTGGAGGAAGCCCGAGTCGTCTACGTGCCTCACGATCATCGCCACCTCGTCCATGTGGGCCACCATCATCACCCTCGGCCCCTTCCCCCTGCCTATCCTGAAGAAGAGGTTCCCGAGGTTGTCCCTCCAGCTCTCCGACGAGAGAGGTGCCAGCGTCTTCTCGATCCTAGAGGCCACCTCCCTCTCCCAAGCCGGCGGACCATATGCGGTCGCCAGGGATCTGAGGACCTCCAGCAGCTCCTGCCTCGGTTGGGTCACGCAACGACATCCCCGCTCACCGATATAAGCACCTCATGGTGCTGCAGTCCGGATGGAGAGGCTGCAGGTCCTGAAGATCGGCGGCTCCGTGCTGACGGACAAGAGGTCCGGAAGCAATGAGCTGAGGGAGGGGTTGCTGAGGGAGGTCTTCAGCAGGATCAGGGACGAGCTCGCCGGGCCGCTGGTACTGGTCCACGGAGGCGGGACCGAGGTCCACAGGGTTGCGGTCGAGTACAACGTGGCTGCGGGCGCAGAACGGAGCTCCACCGAGGGGCTCGCCAGGACAGCGCTCGAGGTGAGGCGGCTGAACCTGAAGGTGATCGAGCTCATGATCTCCTCGGGGCTCCTGCCCTTTTCGGTACCGGCCTCCCTCGCCTTCCGTACCACCGGAGGGAGGATAAAGTCGGCGAACCTCGATCCGTTTCTCGCATCGCTCGAGCACGGCCTCATCCCGGTCACGTGCGGCGACGTCGTCTTCGACAGGGAGCTGGGCTTCACCGTCCTATCAGGGGATTCGATCGCGGTCTATCTGGCCACGAAGCTCAGGGCCGCGAGGATAGTCTACGCGACCGATGTGGACGGTGTGCTGGCCCGCGACCCGGATGGCAGGACGAGGCTCGTGCCGCTGATGGACTACGAGACCCACAGGAGGACGGTCTACACCGAGGTCCCCGATGCGACGGGAGGCATGGCTGCGAAGGTGGAGGAGGCCTTCGAGGCGGTCGAGGCCGGCGTCGAGGTCGTCATCGTCAACGGTCTCAGACCCGAGAGGGTGATAGGTGCGCTGAGGGGCGAGAGGGTGGAGGGGACCTACTTGGTCAGGAGTTTCAGCTCCAAGAAGTCCTAGTCTTGCACCCTCCTCGTACCGCGCGTGAAGCCTGTCCATCGCATCAGCCAGACCGGCAACGTTCTTCCACGGGCTTCGGTCTTCGGGTGAAGCCCATGAGGGATGAGGTCGGGATCACAGGCAGGATCCGGAGGTTCCGACCCAGGGGCACTTCCTTGAGAAGGCCCGAGAGCTCGGCGTTGCGGCTTCGTCGGGAATCTCTCGAGGACGGAGCGCAGGTGCCTGACGTGNCTTGACTGCGGCTGGAGCTCCACCGAATGTAATTGCACGGACTGAAAGCACGCTTCAAGGAGCGACGAAGGGAAGATGGCCGCTGTCAGAGCCTATCATGATGAGATAGAGTAATATCAGTCCGTCCTACACATCATGTGGACGATGAATCTTGCCGTCTGTTCTCAGACACCGCTGGTGAGGTTCCTAAGTGAGGAACTGAAATCGATGGATTTCGTAGATGTAGAAACGCTCGTCGAGAACAGGGATTATATTTTTTCACCGGGAGGTGTGACAAGGATGGTCTACCCTCTCCTCCTCCACATGAGGACGTGGAGGATGGTTGAGGATGTCTGGTGGGTATCTCTCAACCCTACAGCGCCCCTCAAGTTCACCCTCAATGGAATTAAGTTCTACAGCGTAAGAGTTGACAATGCGTCACTCAANGGGTACGGCTCGGTAAAGGAACAGATGTGGAGGCTCTTCCACGGAGCAGTCGACGAATCGACCCCATCACTCTTAGAGCTTGCATGGTTTGAGGACTATGCCTCCTTCAACCTGTACAACAGGGTCTGCGCCGAGACTTTAAGTGAACTCGATAAAGAAGAGGACTTTGACCTCTTCTACATACATGACTTTCAACAACTGCCAACAGGACTCATGCTGAACACCCTGAAGCCAAAAGTCTTCAGGTGGCACATCCCCTTTAACGAAAAGATAATACCCCCGGACTGGTCGCCTTTCCTAGCTAAGTTTTTCAACGCCTATGAAGCCGTCATAGTCAGCTGCAAATCCTATCTGGACTCGTTGGTTAAGAGAGGCTACAGGGGCAGGACATACCACATATATCCTTACATAGACTTCAAAGAATACAGGAGGCCCAGCAAGGCAGAAGTTGATGCTTTCAGCGAAAAATATAACATCAGAGATGACGATATTGTTGTCCTTCTCGTTGCGAGGCTTGACCCGTTGAAGGGTCATGACATAGCCATCAGAGCGCTGGCCCGAGCGGTCAAGCGATGCCCCAACTTGAAGATGGTCTTTGTAGGTGACGGAAGCTTCTCGAGTAGTGCAGGGGGCCTTGGCCTCAACAAGGCGGCGGCATGGCAGGAAAAGTTGACCAGGCTTGCGGAAAGCCTAGGCCTGAAAGATAGGGTGGTTTTCACGGGATACCTGCCGCGGGGGGAGCTGGATGCAGCCTATGAGAGGTGCGACCTCTTCATACTCCCATCCAGGGCTGAGGGCTTTGGGCTGGTTGTGGCAGAGGCATGGCTTTACGGCAAACCCGTGATAGTCAGCTCAGAAGCAGGTATAGCGGAGATCGTTGAGGATGGGAAAACCGGCTACGTCGTTAACCCTCATAACTATGAGGAGATCGCGGAGGCTCTGATCCGTCTCGCACAGAATGAGAAGTTAAGGGCTGAGATGGGTGAGGCCGGGAGGAGAGCCGTAGAGGTCCTCAGCATCGAGAGGGGTTTAAAGGAGGAGGCGGAGGTGTTGAAAGACGTGGTGGAAGGCGCCTCATGATATCCCTGGAGCTTGCCAACCTCACCGACGTAGTGCTGAGAATCGCCACCTTAGCGGCCATCCTCTTCCTCACGTTCGTCATCGCAAGGCTTTTCGGAGCGATTCTCAGAAGGGTTCTAAGACCTATTCCCCCTTTGCTAGCGGACCAAGCCGTTAAAGCCCTGTCCCTCTTCATCTGGATAATCGGGCTGCTCCTAGCTGTCGGTCAGCTCGGCCTCAACCTCGACTTGCTGATGGTTTTGATGGTCATCGCGGGAATAGCGTTGGTGGTGGCGGCGAGGGACGTTTTGAGTAACGTCGTCTCCAAGGTCTTCATGGGCGTCTTCGTCCCCGTAAAGGTAGGAGACTACCTCGCCATCGATGGATTATCGGGGAAAGTGATCGAAATAAACTATTTGGCCACCATCATCCTCATGGACGATGGTTCCATCGCAACTATACCTAACGCAAAGTTCGTGAAAGATGTGAGCGTAAACAAGACCTCCATAGCCTCCCGGCGCCTCTCCATACCCGTCTCGATAAAAGGCACTGTGAGCCTGCCGAGGGCTGAGGCGGAGCTTCTCAAGCTGGTCTACAAGTACAAAGCGCACTTGGATCAGCGTTTTCCACCGATTTTCACCGTAAAGAACAGAGATTCCAGCTCCGTCGAGGGCGAGTTAGATCTGCTGGTCGCGGATCCAGAGCAGCGGGAAACCCTCTCGAGAGAGCTTACAGTCAAGATCAAAGAAGTTCTGGACAAGCTTGAGGGTGAGGCCGTCTGAGATTGGTTGCTGGTTTGCCTTCGATCCGCCAAGCTCTCTGAGGTCTCCGAGAGGTTGACCAAATCGATGGGAGTGTTCGCCGAGAAGATGTGGCGGAGCAGGAAGAACCCCTAGGTCGTGATCAAGATCCAGCCGGGAGCTGCGAGAAGCTGCCGACCGCCATCGAGCTGCTCAGGCTTACCTTCCATTAGTTCGGCATGAGGGCAGGCAACTCCTCGGGTTAGCTCGGGGTCGCGTTGCCGCACTTCACGCTCGCAGCTGCTCCCTCACGAACTCCTTGGCCGTGAAGTTTCGCGAGTGCTGTTATGCCGGCTCAGCCGACCTTGCTCTGGCACTTGTCGCAGACCCTCTTGCCCTTCGCGAGGAAGAGCTTCTCGGTCTTCCGGCCGCACATCTGGCACCGTGGCATCCTCCCACCCCACAGATCTTATAGCATAGCCGTTAATTGGCTTTCAGCTCCTTCGCCGGATTCCATCGAAGCCTTATACCATAGCATATTGTCTTTATTTAACCATATCTTCAAAAATCTTTCGACTTTTGTCGAACTCGGCTGTTTTCAGGCGGTTTTCTGGGGAATCGGCTCGCAGGACCCTTTCTGTCCCCCAAAAATCTTTACATTAGAAGTGTCTGGAGAAACTTTTCTGCTGTCCTCTCAAACCACGGCATATAAAAAGGTAGCCGCAGTTGAGGCATTTGGAGAGTGGGGAATCGGACTGTATGAGGCTGAGGACGGAGTAGACCTCTGGCTCGTCGGGAACCCGCACCTCGGAAAGGGCGATAACCGTTTCCCACCCATCGCGCCTCGGGTCGACAATTCCAGCATGGGGCACGAGAATAGAATCGTCCTCTGCGAAACCACAGCCGTAAGCCATGGGGGACCTCAGCTTATCGGACGCCCTGCCGCAAAACTCAACGCGAGGTAGGACTTATCTCATTGCAATCGTGCGTACGGCCATGGGCAGGACCGCTAGGGAGATCCTGAAGGTCGACGTCAACGAGGTCCTGAAGGACCTGCTTAAGGCCTACGCCGACGAGTGGCTGGCTCACTATCAGTACTGGCTTGCGGCCCAGTGGATAAGGGGGATAGACGCCGACACGCTCAGACCCGTGCTGCTGAAGCAGTCGATGGACGAGCTGAAGCACGCCGAGAAGCTCGCCCAGAGGATCATCCAGCTGGGAGGGAAGCCGGTGATGGAGTTCTCTCAGCTGCTAACCACCTCGAGATGCGGTTACATCGCCCCGCCGGAGGACCCGACCGATCTGAGGAAGTTGATAGAGGACGTGCTCAGGGCAGAGCAGTGCGCCATCAGGTTCTACAGCGAGATGGTCGAGAAGTACAGGCTCACCGACGTGGTCACCCACGAGCTCTTCGAGGAGCTCCTCGAGGACGAGGTCGAGGACGAGGAGGAGTGGGAGAGGTTCCTGGCAAAGCTCTGACCGACAACGATAACCGCAGGTGCTGAAGGACGGCTCTTGTGAAAAGCGGGAGAGTAAGGGATCCTGCGTCCAGGTACTTCGCCAAGGACCTCACGCCAAGGGAGAGGGCCGCCTTCGAGGCCGGGATAGCGCTGGCGACCGTCTACCACTCCCTCGTCGGCCTTCCTATGCCCAGGACCTCGAGGGGGAGGAAGGAGCTCGAGAGGGGCGTCGCATCGGCCGTGCTCTCGCAGCCCTTCAGGAGGAGAGTGGTCGTGAGGTTGAGGGGGAGGAGGGCTGGCCGGGGACCGTACTCCTACGGCGAGATCGGAGGGGGCGACGTCTCGGCGGAGGTCCTGGTTGAGTACGGAGGCTGGACGGTCAGGGCGAGGTTGGGGTACGTGAGGAGTTTGAGGTACCCGCTGATGAGGATAGTTGAGGTGCGCCGCTCGAGGAAGTAGACCTTTCAACTCCCTCTCTCGGGATCACTTATAATCAAGTGATGCTGGCGTCTCGCGAAATGCCGTTAGACTTTCAACTCCCTCTCTCGGGATCACTTCTTCAGGCATATTATGATGCAAAAGATTTCCGTATGCTTTCAACTCCCTCTCTCGGGATCACAATCTCAGCTTCGTCATCATGAATGTCGACGACGTAGAACTCCTTTCAACTCCCTCTCTCGGGATCACTGGTACTTATGATGCGTTCCTCTTCTATCGTGATGCGGTAGCTCCTTTCAACTCCCTCTCTCGGGATCACTCGCTTACCACCCACAGCGCTGTTGACGAGACGTAAACTTTCAACTCCCTCTCTCGGGATCACACGAGATTGATCCCGACCGCGTACTCGCCGTCTTCGGTCGGAACTTTCAACTCCCTCTCTCGGGATCACTCTGCAAAGCGCGCTCGTTCTGAATCTCCCATGGCGCCTTTCAACTCCCTCTCTCGGGATCACAGGATACCTGCAGCCGATTCCCTGTCGCTTACCGATTTTGCCGAGCTTTCAACTCCCTCTCTCGGGATCACGCGAAAGGTTTGCTATGGGTAGGACCCAGGATCACTTTTGAGACTTTCAACTCCCTCTCTCGGGATCACCAGCAACACGGGCGAGTTCTCGCGTCGTCTCGGTGTCCTTTCAACTCCCTCTCTCGGGATCACCGCCATACCGATGGCAGGAGCGCCGAGTGTACATATTGGCTTTCAACTCCCTCTCTCGGGATCACACGCAATATTTCGCCGATCCCGGTGGCGGTAATGTAACAGCTTTCAACTCCCTCTCTCGGGATCACTTGATGAGAGCGCTATTGTGATTATTGCAGTGCCTCAATACATGACTTTCAACTCCCTCTCTCGGGATCACAGCCACTGAGATATAACCCTACGAGCTACATCACACGGAAGCGAAGCTTTCAACTCCCTCTCTCGGGATCACGACGTTCTCGACCAGGGTCACCTTGATGAACGCG
>AWOE01000043.1 GCA_000494145.1 Candidatus Calditenuaceae archaeon JGI OTU-1
GGGGGGCCTCAGTTACGTGGCCAACTCGATCTACGACCTCAAAGCCGTCTACGCCTTCTCAGACCTGAAGGTGACGGGCGGTGCGCAGGTCAGCCTTGAGGAGTTCGTCGCAAGGGCCAGCGACGCAGACGTCCTCGTCGTCTCGACGGACCTGATCCAGTCGCTCGAGGCGCTGACGGAGGAGATACCTCAGATCGCCGAGTTCAAGGCCGTAAGGGAGGGCAGGGTGTACCGGTTCAACTCGAACGTCTACCAGCTGGGATACATGGACACGGAGGGCTGGTTCCTGGATTTGGCGTCGATGCTGTACCCTGAGCTCTTCCCGGAACACACGCCCTCCTACTTCGTGGCGCTTTAAGAAATGAGGCGATACGTGCTGCCGGTCCTGCCTGCCTCCCTACTCGGATCGGTCCTTCTCTCCGCGGCGACCGGTTCAGTGAAGGTTCCGCTGGAGTCGGTGATCGGAGGCCTCCTCGGGTTCAGGGCGGAGGGGCTTGCGGCGACGGTCATCGACCTGAGGCTCGTCAGGACGGTGGCGGCCCTCGCTTCGGGCGCCTCGCTCGGCGCGGCCGGTGCGATCCTCCAGTCCCTCTTCCGCAACCCCCTTGCGGACCCCTTCGTCCTCGGCATATCCTCGGGCTCCTCGCTCGCGATAGCAGCCACCCTCATCGCAGGGACAGGGCTCGGACTCATCAGCTCCTACGATCCGCAGGCCCTTTACGTGGCAGGGGCGCTCGGAGCTCTGGCAGTCTCGCTGGCGGTCGTCGCGCTCTCCTCCCTCCTCAGGTCCGTCCTCGGGCTGGTGCTGGTCGGCGTGATGCTCGGCTACCTGGCCTCCGCTTTGACGACGTTGCTCGTGATCACCTCCGACGTCGAGAGAATGAGGGCCTTCACCTTCTGGACCCTCGGCACCTTCTCGGCCTCCAAGTGGTCGGTGGTCAGCTCGGTCCTCCCCATCGCCATCGGATCGCTGCTCGTCTCGCTCCTAGTCGCGAAGCCCCTGAACGCCCTCCTCTTCGGAGAGGAGACCGCGGCATCGATGGGCGCGTCGGTGAGGGCCTCGAGGGTGGTAGCCGTGGCTGTAGCTGCCTCGCTCGTCAGCTGCTCCGTCGTGGTCTCCGGGCCCATAGGCTTCATCGGCCTCGCAGCACCTCACGCCGTCAGACTCCTCCTGAGGACCGAGGACAACAGGCTGATCGTACCCCTGTCAGCTCTGGTGGGAGCGGAGCTCGCCGTCCTCTCGGACGTCGCCGCAAGGACCCTCATGTCGCCGCTGGAGCTGCCCGTGACGGCCGTGACCTCCCTCTTCGGTGCTCCGACCGTCCTAGTCCTGGTCATGAGGAGGTGGGGGATCAGGTGAGGGCGAGGGACCTCTCGGCGGGCTATGGAAGGAGGGAGGTGCTCACGGGAGTATCGCTCGAGGTCGAGAAGGGGAAGCTGACGCTCGTGGTGGGGCCCAACGCGTCCGGCAAGTCGACCCTCCTCAAGACGCTCGCGGGGATCCTCAAACCGCTGGGAGGCGTGGTCTTGGTGGACGGCAGGGAGGTCAACAGGATGGGGGGCAGGGAGAGGGCGAGGACGATAGGCGCCGTCACCACCTCGAGGCCGCAGGTCTCGGAGATGACGGTGGAGGAAGTGGTCGGGATGGGCAGGTATCCGTGGACCGGGCCCTTCCACCTCCTCACGCCGAGGGACAGGGAGGCGGTGGAGCGGGCGATGGAGGTCACGGGCGTCGTCCATCTCAGGCGGAGGAGGGTGACGGAGCTCAGCGACGGCCAGCTACAGCGCGTCCTGATCGCGAGGGCCCTCGCCCAGGAGCCCGATTACCTGATACTCGACGAGCCCACGACGCACCTCGACGCTCCTTCGAGGATCGAGGTTATGACGCTGCTGAGGGACCTCGCAAGTGAGGAAGGCGTCGGCGTCATCGCGTCGACGCACGAGCTGGAGCTCGCCCTCCGGTTCGGCGACAAGATAGTCTTAGTCTCGTCCGGAACCGTGAAGGTCTACCAGAGGCCGGAGGACGCGGTGGGCGATCCGGAGTTCGCGGGGGCCTTCTCGGTAGGCCGGTCGATAAGCCTCTCTCCCGTCTCGCTCTCGGTCGAGGTCCTGCAGAGGCCTCGCGGCGACGCACCCAAGGCCTTCGTCGTCTCCGGCTCCGGCACCGGCCCTCCGGTCTTCAGGGCCCTTGTGAGAGGGGGATACGAGGTCTCTGCCGGTGTCCTCCACGAGAACGACATCGACTACCACGTAGCCGTCTCGATGGGCCTCGAGGTGGTCTCGGAGAGGCCGTACTTCCCGATATCGGAGGGCGCCCTTCGCGCAGCGCTCGAGAGGGCCTCGGCCTCGGACCTGATCGTCTTCACCTATCCTCCCATAGGACCCCTCAACTCCGGGAACCTGAGGCTCCTCGAGGAGCTCCTCTCGATGGGCCTGGAGGTCTACGGCGTCGGAAGCTCCCGGACCTACGACGTCCCCGGCCTTAGAGTGGTGGGCTCCGTCGAGGAGCTCCCCATCGCCGGCGAAAGGCGGATATCCGTCGCGCCCGCTCTGCCTTCGTGGTCAGGGACCCGGTATACCGGTTCTTCGCCGAGATCCAGCGGGTCCTCTCGAGATCGGTCGAGCTGAGGCACCTCCACCTGAGCTCCGGGGCGAGGGTCTGCGCCCTCGACGCCTCTTACAGGGACGGCGAGGTGAAGGTCGGAGCGGCGGTCTTCGAGCTTCCGGGCGTGGTGGCCCTCGAGGAGCTAAGCTTCTCCGGACGGACGCCCTTCCCCTACGTCCCCGGACTCTTCTACCTGAGGGAGGGGCCCTTCGTCACCGAGGCCCTCAGGAGGTTGTCGGTCGTTCCGGACCTGGTCCTTCTGGAGGGGCACGGCATAGCACATCCTCGCAGGGCAGGTCTGGCATCGGTCGTGGGACTGGTGACCGGCAGGCCGACGGTCGGGATAGCGAAGGGCCTCCTGTGCGGCGAGGTCAGCTGGGATTCGGAGGACACGGGCTGGGTGACGCTGGACGGCGAGAGGGTCGGCCTGGCCTACAGGTGCGGCAGGAGGACCTACTACCTCTCACCCGGTCACCTCACGGACCTCGAGACGCTCCTCGAGCTGATGGACCTCACGGACCGGAGGCCGCACGAGCTGGTGAGGAGGGCCCACAGGCTCTCGAGGTCATGAGCCGGAGGCCGGTATCCTCGGCTTGACGATCCCGAGCTTCACGCCCTCGACGAACCTGATCGCTTCCAACGCCGCTATGCACCCGAAACCGGCCGCGGTCACGGCCTGCCTGTACTTCTTGTCGTGGACGTCGCCGGCTGCGAAGACGCCTTCGACGCTCGTCTTGACGTAGTCGTGGGTCACGATGTAGCCCTCCTCGTCCAGCTCGAGCCATCCCCTGAAGACCTCCGTCGCAGGAGCGTGACCTATCGCGATGAAGACGGCCTCGCACGGGATCACCTGCGTCTCGCCGGTCTTGAGGTTCCTAACCCTGACGCCGGTCACCCGGTCCTCGCCGAGGATCTCTTCGACGACGCTGTCCCAGACGAAGGTGATCTTCGGGTTTGCGAAGGCCCTCTCCTGCATGGCCCTCGACGCCCTCAGCTTGTCCCTCCTGTGGACCACCGTCACCTTCTCGGCGAGGTTCGCGCAGAAGAGGGCGTACTCCATGGCGCTGTCCCCTCCTCCCACGACCACCATGTTCTTCGCTCCCCTGAACAGCGGTGCGTCGCAGGTCGCACACCCGGAGACCCCTCTGCCCATCAGCCTCCTCTCCGACTCGAGGCCGAGCCACTTCGAGGCCGCGCCGGTCGCCACTACGATCGAGAGCGCCCTGAACTCCTGGCCTCCGGTCCGGACGACGAACGGGTAAGTCGAGAGGTCGACGCCGGTCACCTCGTCGTAGATCACCTCCGCACCTGCCCTCTCCGCCTGCTCGCGCATCCTGTCCATCAGCTCAGGCCCCATTATGCCGTCCGGGAAGCCCGGGAAGTTCTCGACGATCGTGGTGAGCATGAGCTGACCTCCCGGTGTGACTCCCGCTATCAGCAGCGTCCTCATCCCTCCACGGGCGGCGTAGATCGCGGCGGTGCATCCCGCAGGCCCAGAACCGATCACGATCACGTCATAGACGTCCTGCTCCATGCTCCGTCTACCCCGTCGTTTCCCTATTTTTGGATGCCTCATGTTGATATCCCCCGGATGCGGTGCGGGTGCGGAGATGCCGGCGATCAGGTGCGCGCGGTGCGGCGCCGAAGGGGCCAGGTACCACGTCTCGTTCGCGAGGGTCTCTTTCTGCGACAAGTGCTACATCCGTTACTACGAGAGGAAGCTCAGGTCGACGGTCCTGAAGTACGGGATGCTGAAGGTGATGAGGAGGCCGCTGGTCGCCCTCTCCGGCGGCAAGGACAGCACCTCCGCCCTCGTCGGCCTGAAGTCGGTCTTCCCCGACCTGGAGGTCACGGCGCTGTACATCGACCTAGGGATTCCCGGGTACTCGGAGGAGTCGGAGAGGGTCGTGAGGAAGGTGACCGAGGAGCTGGGGGTCGAGCTGGTCGTCCACAGGCTCAGGGACGAGGGCCGTACGGTCCCCGAGCTGGCGGTCGGCAGGTTCAAGAGGAAGCCCTGCGCCATCTGCGGAACCGTCAAGCGGTACGTCATGAACAGGGTCGCCCTCGAGCGAGGCCACGACTCCGTTGTGACAGGCCACAACCTCGACGACACGGTGGAGGTGCTCTTCGAGCTGTACAGGAGGGGTCAGCTGGAGGAGGCGGTGAGGCTGAGGCCGGTGCTGCTCGGCGACGGCGTCAAGCTCGCCAACAGGGTCAAGCCCCTCTTCGAGATGACCGACGAGGAGGACCTCTACTACGTCGACGCGAAGGGGATAGAGGTCGTCGAGAGCTGGTGCCCGCTGGTGAGGGGCGCCAAGACCGTCTCGAGGAAGGTGCTGATCCACGAGATCGAGGCGAAGATCCCGGGGTTCAGGCACACGTTTCTGAAGGCCCACGTGAAGAGGTACCTGCCGGTGCTGGAGAAGGTTCTGGGCCAGCCGGTCCTGAGGGAGTGCGCCGTCTGCGGATACCCGACGACCTCAGAGGTCTGCAGCTACTGCAGGGCGATGAGGAGGGTCGTTCTGCAGCGCGGCGGCGAGGTCGCGGGCGGGAAGGCAACTGGAGGCTGAACGCACTGGCCGTTCACGTCAGGACGAAGCGGTACTCCGACTTGATGACACGGGTGGTGACCATCACGTTCATCTCCCTCACACCCTCCATCCTCCTCATCTCCTCGATCCTCGAGTGGAGGTCCTGAATGTCCCTCGCGAAGACGACGGCGATCAGGTCCCACTCGCCGCTGAGCTGGTAGACGTTCGTCACCTCCTTCATCGAGGTGAGCTTCTCCAGCAGCTGGTCCAGCTTCTTCGGGTCGACCTTGAACATCACAGCTGCCGAGACGTTAAGCCCGAGAGCCCTGGGGTCTACTAGGGCAGTGAAGCGCCTTATCACGCCGTGCTTCAAGAGCCGCTCGATCCTGTACCTGACCGTGTTCTCCGGCTGGTTCAACCTCTTCGCCAGCTCGGCAACGGGTATCCTCCCGTCCTGCTGGAGGTGGGAGATGATCTTCAGGTCAAGCTCGTCGAGCTTCGGCGCCCTCATCCCCGTCGTTCACATCCCGCGACCCCCTTTACATAATTTACATATAATTGCGTCTGCTGTGGATGGACGTGAGGTGCATGTCGAGCCGAGCACCTGTCGGTCCGGAGGTCCTGGTCCTCGGAGCCCGTGATGGGTGGTCTATCGCCGAGTTCTGCGACGCGCTCAAGAGGTACGTCATCAGGCTCACCGAGGTCGGGTCGCCCGATGACCTGAGGGGCGTTGAGGCTGCTGAGGGGCCGGCAGTGGTCGTCGTGGATCCCGAGCGGCTCACCGAGTTCGAGGGCGAGCTCCGGAGATTCCTGGCCTCAAGGCCCTCGATCCTGATGGTGTCGCTAGATCGCCACCTCCGCCACGAGGTTGACCTTCACCCCTTTCGAGGTGAAGCGGTTGGGTTCAGGGCCTTCCGGGGTGCGAGGGGAAGGCCGGCGGTGGAGCTCGTCACGCCCGCTGACCACAAGACGGAGGCCCCCGAGTTGGCTTTCCGCTGGCTGAGGGACATCGGCTTCAACGTCCTGCTGCTTCGCGGCTCCGACCTGGGACCTGTCGCAGCGAGGGCCCTCGCCTCCTATGCGGCCCAGGCCATCGCCTTGGTCGAGGAGGGCTCACCACCTGAGGCGGTGGAGGCGGCCGCGGTCCACCGTCTCTGCTTCGGACTCGGTCCGATAGGCGCGGTCAAGGCGCTGGGCTACCGGAGGCTCTCGTCCATGGCTGAGCTGGCGGAGAGGGCCGACCGTTCGCCGGTCGATCTCAACCGCCTCCCGGAGCTTCTGAAGGTCGCCGATGGGCTCAACCTCCCGGACCCCGTTCCTCCCGTCGACGGAATGTGGCTGGTGAGGGCCTCCTCGATGGTCGGTGCCGTTGCGGGCGAGCTGTCGTCGCTCTCGTCCAAGATCAGCACAGATCGATCGGCCCTCGACGTCTACGTCCGTGACCTGCTGGGATCGCCTGTGGGGCCGTTGGCGTTCGCTGACCTTCTGGGGCTCGACGCCGTGGTCAGATCGCTGGAGCGGGGCGCCGCTTCGCCCAGGTGGGCGGATGCCGTGAGGAAGGTGGTGGAGCGGGGTGAGCTGGGCGCGAAGTCGGGGCAAGGGTTCCTGCGGTGGCACCACGAGCTGGTGCTGGAGGGCAGGGTCCGTTACGAGCTCTGCGGGGCGTACGCGCTGATAACGCTGGACAGGCCCGAGAAGCTGAACGCCCTCGACGAGGGGATGTGGAAGGGCCTTCGGGCTGCGCTGAGGAGGGCGGCCGAGGACGAAAGGGTGAGGGCCGTCCTGGTCAGGGGTCAGGGCAGGGCCTTCTCGGCCGGCGACGACATAGCGATGATGGCCGAATGGAAAGGGCTGGAGGACGCGAGGAGGTGGCACGACGAGCTGCTGATGCCTCTCCTCCGGGAGCTGCTTGAGCACAGGAAGCCGCTGATAGCTCTGGTCGACGGGATCGCCTTCGGAGGCGGCTGCGAGCTTCTGCTGGGGTTCGACGTCGTCGTAGCCAGCGAGAGGTCCCTCTTCTCCGTCCCCGAGACCCTCATCGGCGCCATCCCGCCCATAGTCTCGAGCATCGGCCCCACACTCCTCGGCAGGAAGGTGATCAGGTTCGCTCTGACGGGCGAGTGGATCACAGCGGAGGAGGCGCTGAGGCTCGGAATCGTGGACGTGGTCGTTCCTCACGATCAGGTATGGGAGGTTGGGGTGGAGTTCGCGGTGAAGGTCATGAGGCCCTCGCCCCAATCCGTCCGGACCGTCAAGGAGGTCGTGGCTGCCCAGAGGTCTTCGCTGATGCAGATCCTCTCGTTCGGAACCCAAAGCGTCGTCCCGATCTCCGCGACCGGCGAGTTCAAGGAAGGGCTCGAAGCGTTCCTGAGACGGCGCAGTCCCAGCTGGTTCCCGAGCGGATCTCCGTAGAGAACTGTGCAGGGTTGCAGAAGCAAATTATGCAAAATCTTCCTGTACAGAACTTTCCATCTAAGATGAGGAATCACTTGCCGAACTTCGTGATCTCCCTGACGATCCCTGCACCTATTGTCATGCCCATGTCCCTGATCGCGAAACGTCCGAGCTGCGGGAACTCGCTGTACGGCTCCAGGGCAACCGGCTTCAGCGGCTGGAGTTTGACGACCGCAGCGTCACCGGTTCTGAGGAACTGCGGGTTCTTCTCGACGACCTGGCCGGTCCTCGGATCTATCTTGGCCTCGAGCTCCACGAACTTCACGGCCGTCTGGGCGGTGTGGATGTGCATGACCGGCGTGTAGCCGACCGATATCGCCGTCGGGTGGTTGATTATGATTATCTGGGCCCTGAACTCCTCGGCGACCTTGCAGGGGTTGTCCGGGTGGCTCACGACCATGCCCCTAGAGAGCTGGGCCTTCTCGACGCCCTTGAGGTTGAAGCCGATGTTGTCGCCGGGGACGGCCTGCTGGAGCGGCGTGTGGTGCATCTCGATGCTCTTCACCTCGGCCCTCAGCCCTCCCGGCATGATCACCACCTGGTCGCCCGGCTTCAGCACGCCGGTCTCGACCCTGCCCACCGGGACGGTTCCGATGCCCTTGATCGAGTAGACGGCCTGTATCGGGATCCTGAGCGGCTTGTCGATCGGTTTCGGCGGCTCTTGGAGCGCGTCGAGGGCCTCGAGGAAGGTCGGGCCGTTGTACCAGGGCATCTTGTCGCTACGCTCGACGAGGTTGTCGCCGGTCCACCCGGAGACCGGGATGAAGGGGATCTTAGACGGGTCTATGCCGAGCTGCCTCATCAGCGCCGATACTCCCTGCTTCACCTCCTCGAACCTCTCCTTCGACCAGTTGACGGACGGGTCGTCCATCTTGTTCACGAGGACTATCAGCTGCCTGATGCCGAGCATGTAGGCCAGGAAGAGGTGCTCCCTCGCCTGTCCTCCCGGACCTATCGCGACCTCGTACTCGCCCTTCTTGGCTGATATCACGAGGACCGCGGCGTCTGCCTGCGAGGCGCCTGTGATCATGTTCTTGATGAAGTCCCTGTGTCCTGGGGCGTCGATGATGGTGAAGAAGTTCTTCTTGGTCTCGAACTTGGTGTAGCTGGTCGTGATCGTCAGCCCCCTCTCCCTCTCCTCCTTGACCGTGTCCATGATGAAGGCGTAGACGAAGGTCTCCTTCCCGAGCCTCTTGGCCTCCTCCTCGAGCTGCTTGAGCTGCCGCTCGTCGATCGATTTGTTCAGCACCAGGAAGTGGCCGATGGTCGTCGACTTGCCGTGGTCGACGTGGCCTATCACGACGAGGTTGATGTGCGGCTTCCCGGACATCTCGTCTCGGGACCGGATTCTCCTCGCAAATATTTAAGGGCAAAATCCGGTGGTGAGCCGTTGAGTCGGAGGAAAAAGCACGGCGCCGAAGAAATTTGGGGACGGTTTCAGAAATACGAGGGGAACGGGACGGTCAGTAGGGGAGCGCCCTCCTTCTCCGTCCCAGGACGAGCGAGGCGCCGAGGAGAGCGGCGATGACGGCCAGCAGCCCAGGGATCACGTAGGTCGTGACGGGTTCGGCGAAGTACTGGGTCGAGGTGGTCGTGGTGCTGAGCGTGGTCGTGGTGCTGAGGGTCGTCGTGGTGCTGAGTGTTGTGGTGGTTGAGAGGGTTGTGGTGGTCGAGTAGGTCGTGGACTCGGTGAGCGTGGTCGTGGTGCTGAGGGTCGTCGTGGTGCTCTGGGTGAGCGTTGTGGTCGTCGAGCTGGTGGTGGTTGTGACCGAGGTCTGGGTTATGGTGGTGGTCCTTACGTCGTAGACCGTGGTCGTCGATCCGACGACGGAGGTCACTGTGGTGCTGAGCGTCGACGTCGTGAGAACGGTGCTGGTCGTGGTGGTGGAGACGACGAGGGCGTCTGGGCAGAACCAGCTGTAGAATGCGTCTTCCATCCCCGATGGGCCGAGGGTCGGCGTGAAGGAGGTCCAGGAAAGTGTTGGTGGAGAGACAGGCGTTATTGAAGGTGTTGTGATTGAAAGCGGCGACGGGCTGATCGTGAAGCTGATCGTCCCCACATTCACCCCGTCGAGGACCGCGTAATATGCGGGCCAGTTGTCGCTGTACCCTGTGAAGATCAGGCACGTTCCGGTTGAGGCCGAATCTTGCGCTGCTTGGAACCCAGAGGTATCTCCGAGGACGAACGCGTGTGAGAGGTCACCTGTCGAAGGGTTGACGGCGAACAGCACCGCATCAGGGGTGCCGAAGGCGTATGTCGTTCCGACGCCGTAGGCAAGCCCTCCGACCATCGAAAGCGATACCACTTCATCATCGGAGGATGTCCCTATCGTCTTCGCGAGCTCAAGGTTGAGTGCCGGGTCGAGCCTCATGAAGAGGAACTCTCTAGGAGGAACATAATATCTGCCAGCCACGTAGAGCTTGCCGCCGGATACCACAACATCGACCCCTTCCTCGTAGTACGAGGTCGTAAAGACCCTTGTGAGCTCGTGGTTCCCCGCGGCGTCGAACCTCGAAACGAAGAGGTCCCAAGAAACGGTTCTCCCAGTCACGTAGAGCTTGTTGCCGGAGAAAGCGACCGAGTATGCAAAGTCTCCTCCACCTGCTGTCACATTGAAGAGTCGGGCCCATGTGACATTGAAGTCGGAGGTCCTGACAGCGAGCAGGTGAGCTGAAATTCCACCAGATGTGTCTATAGACGTGCCGGCTATGAAGAGGAGTGAGCCGTCGGCGCTGATGGACATACCCCCCGGAGAATCACTGCCATCGATGTCGTAGACCGCCGCGCCAACAACGTTGCAGATCGAGCTGGTCAAGTTGAACTTAACCAGCAGGAGGTTCGGTGGATTGGATCCGTAATTGGTGTCGCCTAAGACGTAGACATTACTGCCGTGAGCAACCACCTTCCAGCCTCTCTCGTAGATTAAGCTCCCGAGGTCGACGGCTACGCTGCACTTGTGCGAGTTGTCCGCCTTGTTGAATATCGAGAGGAAGAGGTTGGGCGTATTCGGACCGAAGCTCCCCGTCTCGCCCACCACGTAGATGTGGTTCGAGTCGACGAAAATCCCGCGGGCAATATCCGGGTTCGATCCCCCGAAGAGCCGCCTGAAGGTCACGAGCTCCGCGTTCGCCGCGACCATCTGCGTGGCTACCAGCGCAGTGAGGACCAACAGGATTGCTAGGGCTCTCCGCATATGGGCCCAGTCTGAAACTCCAATACTAAATTGTTGCGGAACTGGAACATGCGAAATTCGCGCGTATCCTGTACATGGACGCTACACTGAACTTCGCGCTGAAGGCCTTGAAAACCCGGGAGAAGCAGGCCTCTGTAGCCTCAGTACCGAGGAATTGACGGGTCCACCCGGGCGGCGTAGGCGTCGATTCCCCCTGCCAGATTGTAGCTCCTAGTTATGCCCACGTCCCTCAGCAGCTTAACGGCCAGCGCGCTCCTCTGACCCGTGTGGCAGTAGACGATCACCTTCTTCGTCTGGTCGATCTCGTGGAGCCTCGAGGTGAGCTGGCTTAACGGTATCAGCTTGGCGCCCGGTATCCTGCAGATCTCCCACTCGACGGGCTCCCGGACGTCGACGATCTCGATCCTCTCGCCGCGCTCGAGCATCTCCTTGAACTCCTCCGGCGTTATGCTGAAGCTCGCACCGATCTCCTCGCCGGTCACCCTGACGCCGCAGAAGGCCTCGTAGTCGATCAGCTCCTTTATCGTCGGGTTGTCGCCGCAGACGGGGCAGTTCCTGTCGCGCTGGAAGGAGAGCTCGCGGAAGGTCATCGAGAGGGCGTCGACGAGCAGCAGCCTCCCTATCAAAGGCCTTCCGATGCCGAGTATCAGCTTCAGCGCCTCGTTGGCCTGGAGGGCTCCGATTATCCCTGGCAGGACTCCGAGGACGCCCCCCTCTGCGCAGGATGGGACGAGGCCCGGCGGCGGAGGCTCGGGGTAGAGGCACCTGTAGCAGGGCCCCTTGCCGGCGTAGAAGACCGAGACCTGGCCGTCGAACCGGAAGATGCTGCCGTAGACGAGGGGCTTCCCCAGCAGGACGCAGGCGTCGTTCAGCAAATACCTCGTCGGGAAGTTGTCGGTCGCGTCTATCACCACGTCGTACTCTTTGATGACCTCGAGGGCGTTGCTCGAGTTGATGACGGTGTCGTAGCTCTTCACCTCGATGAAGGGGTTCAGCTCCCTCAACCTCTTCGCAGCGACCTCCGACTTCTTCTTCCCCACGTCTCCTGTGGTGAACAGGACCTGGCGCTGAAGGTTGGTCTCGTCGACCTCGTCGAAGTCCACAACCCCTATTCTCCCGACGCCCGCCGCAGCGAGGTACAGGGAGACCGGCGATCCGAGGCCGCCCGCACCCACCACCAGCACCTTCGCCGCCTTCAGCCTCTTCTGCCCCCTCATCCCGACCTCGGGCATGATCAGGTGCCTTCCGTAACGGCGTATCTCGGGGAAGCTCAGCGTCACGTACTCATCACCCTTCACGACCGGTTCAACGCTCTGGAGCTCGACCACCTCGCACGCTTTTGTCGGAGAGCTCTATATCAACCGGAAACCGCGATGGCTCGACCGTCCCGCATCCGCGGATCGCGACGCCCTCCGTCACCCTCTTCGCGGACGTTGACGCTCCCCGCACGATACTTCCGGTTTTCGTAGGAAACACTTTAATACAAATTGCGAATGGAGGATTTGGTGTTCCAATGTCCGCAGGCAGGCTCGACGAGGTCGACAGGAAGATCCTGAGGCTCCTCTCTCAGGACGCGAGGACCTCGTACAAGAGGATCGGTGAGGTCGTGGGCCTCTCGGAGGGGGCGGTCAGGAAGAGGGTGAAGCGGCTCGTCGATCAGGGCGTGATCAAGAGGTTCACCGTGCTCGTGGACGACAGGTCGATGATCAAGGCGCTCACCATGATCAACGTCGATCCCTCCGTCCCTACGCCAGAGGTGGCGGACCTGCTGATGAGGATCGAGGGCGTTCAGGAGGTCTACGAGGTGACGGGCACCTACGATGCAATAGCGGTGATCATGGCCTCCGACATGAACATGCTCAACCGGTGCATCGACGGCGTCAGGCGCGTCAAGGGCGTCAGGAACACCAACACCTGCATCATCCTGAAATCGGTCCACCCCTCAGCACGAACTCGTTAGTATAACCCTCAAATTCACGCAGGGAGTACGCTGATCGTGGACAAGACGATCCTCTGGATATCGGTCCTCCTGATCGTGACCGGTGCGGCAGGCGTCTTCCTGACGTACACCGGCCTGTCGAAGACCTTCGAGCACGGCATGCAGGCCGTCTCGGCGCTTCTGCTGCTGATGGGGGTCCTGATGCTGCCGGGAGGGATCTTCAGGGGAGGGCCGCCGAGCATCGGCCCGAGGCAGGGTCTCGTGCTGGGCGTCGCGGTCTTCGCGGTCGCAACGGGGCTCACCTTCGCCGCTGCCATCGGCTACGGCCCCTTCAAGTTGCTATCCGAAACGGGCGTCCAGATAGGCGAGGCGCCGTTCACCGTCTTCGTATCGATAATACCGGGGTCGTGGGACCCGAGGCAACCCGATAACTACGTTCCGAAGGACATCAGGGTGATCCTCTTCATCAATCACACCGTGATCTGGACGAACGACGAGGATCTGGACGTGGCCCATACCGTCACCCATGACGGCGGCCTCTTCGACTCCGGCCTCTTCGGGAAGGGCGAGAGCTTCAAGTACAACTTCGGGAGGGAGGGCGTCTACACGTACCACTGCGTGCCGCATCCCTGGATGAGGGGCTCGGTCACCGTCGAGAGGTTGCCGGACGAGCAGGTCAAGGCGATCCTGGAGGAGCTCGGAGCGAAGCAGGAGTCGCCGGCCTCCAGCTGATCACTTGATGACAGCCCTCTTCCGGAGGACCCAAGCGTTCAGCCCGAGCAGCGCCGCTCCTATGTAGCCGGGGATCAGGCCGAGCGTCCCCGCCATACCTATCCCGAGGGCCAGCAGGATCAGGGAGGGTGCCCAGCCGCAGCAGAGGTAGAAGGCCGATGCCATAAAGCCGAGCACGGCACCGGCAAAGGACCCGCCGGAGACGACGAGGCAGCTCCTGAACCTACCCGTGACGTACAGGGCCGTCAGGTAGTAGACGTTCAGGGCCAGCAGCACCGATATCGCCACGCCCAGCCCGAAGGCCAGCCACCTGACCGTAAGGACGAAGCCGTCGCCTATCACCTGCGTCGCGGGCCCTGTGTACGTCTGCGACTCGACGAACGCGGGAATCAGGAGGATCCCCTCGATCCCGATAGGGGGAGCTGCGCTGTACGTCACCGAGCCGGAGAGGACCGAGTAGCCGATGAGATAAGCGATCCCGGAGACGGCCGCCAGCGCTCCTGGCAGGGGCCCCCATCCGGACCTTAAGGCCCGCATCCACGCACCAATCGCCTCCTCGACTATTAGAAAGTGGGCTCTGCAAAACGTTCGGTTACCGCAGGGCTTCTGGGCTCGAGGAATTCAGTATTTAATGAGGTGGGGGGAAGAACCCGCGGGGAAAAGGATGCCGCGGGTCAAACGGATCTCGGAGGTCAAGGAGATCCTGAGGAACAAGGACCTGATCAGGAACATAGGGATCATCGCGCACGTCGATCACGGGAAGACCACGACGACGGACAGCCTCCTGGCCGCTGCTGGGCTACTCTCGCCGGCGCTGGCAGGGGGAATCGACGCCTACGCCGCCCGGGTGGACCCGTCAATTCCTCGGTACTGAGGCTACAGAGGCCTGCTTCTCCCGGGTTTTCAAGG
>AWOE01000044.1 GCA_000494145.1 Candidatus Calditenuaceae archaeon JGI OTU-1
CTCCAGGAGCTCTGTGAGATGCTGCGGGTCGGGCTCCTGCTCCTCGATGCCCTTAATCGCAACGTTCGTCAACCCGAACTCCTTTGCGAGGTACCTGAACGCGAGGTGCTCGGTGAGGAAGGGCCTTCCCCGATACGGCCTCAACCGTTCTCGGTACTCGTTCAGGAGGGCCTCTGCATTCCCGGTGATCGTGCGCTCGTTCTCCTCTATCTCATTTTTCAACTCCGGGAAGATGGCAGCGAGGTGCTGCGAGAGGTGCCTGACGAAGGCGATGTAGTTCTTGAGGGAGAGCCAGATGTGGGGATCCACGTCACCGTGATGGTGATGGTCGTGGTCGTGATCTTCGTGATCGATGCTGATCAGCTCGACGCCGGGCGCGTCCTCCATCCTCACAACCACGGCCCTCGAGCCCGATGCCTCCAGCAGCTTCCGCATGTAAACCTCCAGCGAGTCTGAAGTATAGACCACGAGGACGGCCCTCCCCACCGTCACGATATCGCTCGGAGAGGGCTCCCAGTCGTGAATCTCGGCACCCGGAGGCAGCAGCACTCTCACGCTGACCTTGCCTCCCGTCAGCTTGTAGACGACCTCGCCGATCAGGCCGGTCGATGCGACGACCACCCGCGTCTCNTGNTCCTCNGTCGGAACCGTCGGCTGAGGAGCGGCGAAGAGAAGAGCGGCTGCGGANGCAACGACGACCGCCACGACCAGCGCTAAGAGCACTAGGAGCCTCCTGCTCACCTGCATGTNCTGTGACTCACCTCCCTGCCGTGAACGCACCTCTCAGGCCAGTTGAGGGANCGGCACATGCTCGCGACGACCCTTTCGCCCACGATGTGCCCTATCTTGGAGGCCTCCTTNCAGGCGTAGTCCACGTCGAGTCCGAGGACGACGACGAAGTAGGACTCTATGANCCTGTGATTGTGTACCACCTTTGCCGCGGTCCGACGGCCCCTGGCCGTAAGCTCGAACGTCCCCCATCCCGTCCTCTCGACGATCCCCTTCGCCTCGAGCCGCTTCACGATCTCCGTGACCGTCGGCGGCCTCACCCTCATCCTCTTAGCCAGCCGCACTGTCCCCGGGCTCTCACCCTCCTCCACCATCCTCTGGAACTCGAGGAGGAGTCTGATGTCCGCGCTCGTCAAGTCGTGGACTGCGGATTTAGGCATGTCCTAAATTCGGATCGACCTAAATTTAGATGTATCCTAAAATCCCTCACACGGATTGCCGGATCCCTTTAATTGGAGGCTGTGGTCCCACGAAGGGCATGGACAGACATGAGGTCTCGATCGTGATCCAGCACCTGTTGAGGCTGAAGAGGTCTCCGATCGCTATCAAGTTCGTGACCGAGAAGGAGAGAGTCCCCGATCTCCCCTGTGCTTCCGAGTGGGTCCCATCAAGCTGCGCGTTCTGGGGCCTCGCAACCCAACGGACGTTCTCGACAAGGCCCGAACAGCACCTGAACTGCAGCATAGGCGCCGTCACGCACGGTGTGAAGTGCCCGGAGGAGGTGATGCCCGGATGTGGGTGTAAAGACGTCGACCTCTTGGTTACGATCGGGAGGGTCACGGAAGAGGACCTGAAGTCCTTGCCGCACCTGCGGCATCGTCCCTCGGCGGTGGCCTACGGTCCCCTGGAATTGTTCCCGGTCGATCCCGACTTGGTTCTGTTCTTCACGGAGGCCAAAGGGGCTCAGATGGTCCTCGACGCGGCGAGGAGGGCCGGTATCCCCGTGGAGTTGCAAGGGATGCCCACCTGCGCCGGAATACCGATGGCCCTCTGCAACGGGTCTGTCGTGATAGGACTGGGATGCTCCACCAGCAGGCTGAGGGCCTTTTACGGTGATCACGAGCTCGTCGTCTTCGTCCCCTTCTTCTTCCTGGAGAGGCTCCTCGGTGCCCTCGAGGCGATCGTCTTGGCTGACCGCGTGATGGTGGTCGAAGAGCTGCGTTCACCTGAACCGCAGGACCGCGAACCGATCAACGGTTAAAATAGTATAGTCATGATGTGAAGGAAGAGAAGAGCATGACCTCTTTGCCTCCCTACGTGGAGGACGTTCTTGAGAGGTCCCTTGTGGCACTTCTGACGACCTTGAGCGAGCGGAACGTGCCTGTGACGCATCCGATGCTGCCACTTTACGAGCGCGGCTCCGGAAGGATCTACTTCACCTCCAGCCTCCTCTTCAGCAGGAAGCTCGAGCACATCAGGAGATACCCAAAGGTCTCGGTGCTGTTCTCCCACAAGGAGTTCACCGGATGCGAGAGCGGTGACGCTGTCCTAGTTAAGGGGACCGCAAGCGTCGACGACTCGGACCCGAGCAACGGATGGATGAGGCTCCTGCCGCTCTGGAGGAAAAAGGAGCCCTACATCGACGCCTACCTGAAGCAGAGGTTCGCTTTCCCGCTCTTCTGGGAGAGGGCGATCATAGAGGTGGTGCCTGAGGTGGTCTACGTGTGGAGGGGAGGGGACATGGAGAGGGAGCCTGAGGTCCACGACCTCAGGAGGTGAGCGGTGTGGCCGNGACCNTCGACCTGAGGTTGTACGAGCAGAGGGCCGTCTCGTTCGTCGACGACGACGGCTATCCCGTTACTGTTCCGGCGGAGGTGGAGNTCGAGGACGGGAGGCTCATCGTCAGGCCCGNGAGAGGTTTCGATCCTGCCANAATCTCCGGGAGGAAGGTGAACGTCGTGCTCAACCACATCACGCCGCTCCCGGGAGGAGGCTACACGGACCGGCGATACATCGCCTTCACCGGTCCAGCCCTCAGCGTCGACGATCGGCTTCAGGTGGAACCCGAGAGGACGTACAGGTGGAACGAGAAGGAGGTCCCCTTCCCCGAGTACGTAGAGGTTTCCACGCCCCGTGCGAGGAGGTACCTCGAGTCGCTCGGGAAGAAGCTGGGCGTCGACTTCAAGCCGGGCATCGGTTCCTTCTGGCGCCTCTTCAGGGTCGTCAGGTTGCCGTTCCTGACAGCGACCGCGGTGCCCGTTGCGATCGGCGGCGGTGTCTCGTTCTACCACGGCGCGTTCGACATAACGTTGCTCCTGCTGACCTTCCTCGGGCTGGCCCTTATCCACATGGGACTGAACGTCGCGAACGACTACTTCGANACGCTCCTCGGTGCGGATCCGGCCAACAGGAGGCCGACGCCCTTCAGCGGAGGATCCCGGTCGATACTTTACGGTCTGATCTCGATGTCCGGAGCTCGAGCGCTCTACACCGCCCTCTTCGCCTCTGGTTCAGCGATAGGCCTCTACCTCGCTCTGACGAGGGGCCTCGTGCCTATACTGGGACTGACGGCTTTGGGCCTCTTCCTCGCCTACTTCTACACCGCGCCACCGCTCAAGCTCGCTTACAGGGGGCTCGGAGAGCTGGCGGTCGGAACGGGCTTCGGTCCGGTGATAGTGATGGGGACTTACTTCGTCCAGAAACAGGCATTCTCTGTTGACGCGCTGGTCGCATCGATCCCTATAGGTATCCTGATCATGCTGATCCTCTACGTGAACGAGATACCCGATGCGGAGTTCGACGCGATTGCGGGGAAGAGGCATCTCCTCACGAGGTTCACCCGGGAGCAGGCCCTCCTCTTCCTCGCCGCATCCCTCGCAGCGACCTACGCCGTCATCGCGCTGATACCGGTTCTGGGACTGGGGCCTCCTACTGTACTGATCGCTCTGGCCACCATTCCGCGTGCGGTCAGGATCTACAGGGGTGCCAGGACTTACTTCGGCAAACAATACGAGATGATACCGACGATGGCGCTGAACGTGAACAACGCTGCGATCACCGGCGCGCTCCTCGCCGCAGGTTACTACGTGGGGGCCTTCCTCGGGCTCTGAGGATCTTTTTCAGGTGAGCCGGCGCCGTAGCTCCCTCACCGCCTCCATCAGCTTCTTCGCCCTCTCCGGGTCCACCGGCTTCTTCGGATCTCCGTCCTCTCTGAGATAGGTCCCGACGATGGCGCCGTCCGCTGCCGAGAGCAGCCTCCCCACGTTCTCTGGCCTCAGACCGCTCCCGATCCGGACGGGGAGCGCTGTAGCGGCCTTCGCCGCCATAACCCTCTCCACCGGCGTCTCCTCACCGGTCCTCGCACCGGAGACGACCACAGCGTCGGCACCGAAGAACTCCACGTCCCTCACCTGCTCCTCGAACGGCCTGTCGCTGACGATGAAGTGGCTGCCGTGCTTGACCTGAACGTCCGCGAAGATCTTCAGCCCCCTCACGCCTAGCTGCCTCATGTACCGGAGGGCCCTCGGTGCGGCCGCCTCGACGAGCCCCTCGTCGGCTATGTAGGCGTTGGCCCAGCAGTTGACCCTTATCCACTTGGCCCCGGATGCGACGGAGGTCGCGATGGCCTGGACCGCACCGTTCGCGAGGCAGGAGATCCCGACGGGAAGGCCGGTCGACCTGATCACCTCCCTGGCCACCACCGCTAGAAAGGCCGTCGTCTCGTGTCCTATCTCATCGGGCTTGAGGAAAGGCCTGTCTCCGAAGTTCTCGACCATCAGGCCGTCGACGCNCACTCCCTTCAGGACCTCCGCGTCCCTCAGTGCCCACCCGACGANCTCCTCGAAGGGTTGCCCCCCGTAGAAGGGNGACCCCGGAAGGGGTGGNAGGTGGAGCATCGCTATGATCGGCTTCGGGTTGCCGAAGAGCTCTCCGAGAGCACCGGNCGAGACGCGGTCCCGCNTTGACGACATCGATCCGGGGAGGACGCGCAGTTAGATAAGACTGATGACCGATGAGGTGGAGAGCCTGAACGTCAGCGCCTCGGCTTCTTCACCTTGCCCGTGATCAGGAGCTTCAGGGACACGCCGTTCACCATGAAGACCTCGTACCTCACGCCGGGGAGGTCGCCGTAGGACCTGCCGAGGGTGCCGCCGATGCCCTGGACGAGGACCTCGTCGTGCTCGTCGATCACGTTGAGCGCACCGTCGCCGGGACAGAAGGCCGTGATCACCTTACCGTTCTTGATCAGCTGGACCCTGACCGCCTTCCTGACCGCGCTGTTGGGCTGCCTGGACTCGATCCCCTTCTTCTCCAGCACTATCCCCCTCGCCATAGGAGCGCCCTCCAGAGGATCGTACTTCTCCTTCAGCCTCAGCATCCTGACGCGGTATGGTCGATAGCTCCACCTGAACTTCTTCCGGGTCTTGATCAGCGACCTGGCCGCGAACTCGCCGTTTCCCATCGCCCGTGAGGGAGCATCCGGCGAATTTTAAAACGTAATCCCTCCGTGACCCGATGGTCCAGGGACCGCGCGGTCAACAGGGCTGTATCCTCGGCTCCTAACGACCAGACCCGCTGGGAGCTGTCCGAGTCGGTAGGCCCGGCGGTCACAGCGCTCCGTGTGAAGACATATTACAAAGCTCGGGTCTTCCGTGGTGGAATGCTCTCTCTGGTCCTCTCGGAGCGGGAAGCTCCGGGCGTGAGGGAGCTCGAGAGCTACGGTCGCCTCGTCAGGAGGGGGACGACGGCGGTCAAGAGGGGCTTCGCGCACATGCTGAAACACGGCGTCGTTATGGACGTCACGAACGTCGAGCAGGCCCAGATCGCTGAGGAGGCGGGAGCCGTTGCGGTGATGGTTTTGGACAAGCTGCCCTACGACGTCAGGAAGGCAGGAGGCGTAGCGAGGACCGCGTCCATCAAAGCCATCGAGGAGATCATGGACCACGTCACGATCCCCGTGATGGCGAAGTGCAGGATCGGGCACACGTGGGAGGCGAGGGTCCTGGAGGAGGTTGGGGTCGACATGATCGACGAGTCGGAGGTCCTGACGCCGGCCGACGAGGAGAGGCACATCTGGAAGTGGGGCTTCACGACGCCCTTCGTCTGCGGTGCGAGGGACCTCGGCGAGGCCCTGCGAAGGATCGAGGAAGGGGCGTCGATGATCAGGACCAAGGGCGAGCCGGGGACCGGGAACGTGGCCGAGGCCGTGAGGCACATGAGGATCGTCAAGGCCGAGATCAGGAGGATAAGGGCCGTATACGAGGAGGGCGATGAGCAGGAGCTGATCAGGGCAGCGAGGGAGCTGAGGGTGTCTTACGAGGTCGTCCTCGAGACCGCGAGGCTCGGGAGGCTGCCGGTCGTGAACTTCGCAGCAGGAGGGATAGCTACGCCGGCCGACGCGGCGCTGATGATGAGCCTGGGGTGCGACGGGATCTTCGTCGGCTCCGGGATCTTCAAGTCGGCCGATCGAGAGGTTCAAGGAGTGGTGGAGGGTCGGGTACGTTCCGCAGAACGCGCAGGCCCAG
>AWOE01000045.1 GCA_000494145.1 Candidatus Calditenuaceae archaeon JGI OTU-1
CTCTCGCAGCACCTCGCTGCCATCTTCCCGGAGTTGAAAAATGAGATAGAGGAGAACGAGCGCACGATCACCGGGAATGCAGAGGCCCTCCTGAACGAGTACCGAGAACGGTTGAGGCCGTATCGGGGAAGGCCCTTCCTCACCGAGCACCTCGCGTTCAGGTACCTCGCAAAGGAGTTCGGGTTGACGAACGTTGCGATTAAGGGCATCGAGGAGCAGGAGCCCGACCCGCAGCATCTCACAGAGCTCCTGGAGCTCGTCACCTCCAATCGGATCGGGGTGATCTACGTCGACGACCCGACGGCAGTTTCGAAGACCGTCGAGTCCTTTGCGAGGGATCTGGGACTGAGGATATTGAAGTTGGACACGATGGAGGCGATGACGCTCGACGAGGCCGTTGCCGGTAACGGGTACCTCGAGAGGATGAGGCAGAACCTCGAAGCCTTGCTGGAGGGTTTCACGGGTTGACGGAGGTAGTAGCAAGGGTCAGGGACCTCTCCGTCTCCTACATAAGGGGCGTTTATGCGGTCAAGGGCGTCAGCTTCGAGGTTTACAGAGGAGACCTGCTGTACATCCTCGGGCCGAACGGTGCGGGGAAGTCGACGATTCTGAAGGCGCTGATCAGAGCCGTCAAGCCTGCATCGGGGACGATCGAGCTGTTCGGAACGCCGATCGAGAGGTTCAAGGAGTGGTGGAGGGTCGGGTACGTTCCGCAGAACGCGCAGGCCCAGCTCTCCAGGACGCCTGCCTCGGTGGAGGAGGTGCTGAGGGCCTCGAGAATCCCGAACAGGGCCATGCCGGTGGAGGAGGTGCTGAGGCTCGTTGGTTTCTCACAGCCTGGTGAGGTCCTGAAGAAATCTCTCTTCCAGCTCTCCGGCGGTCAGTTCCAGCGCGTCCTCCTCGCGATGGCCCTGATCAACGTCCCCGAGCTCCTCTTGCTCGACGAGCCGACAGCCTACATAGACGTCACAGGAGTGTCCGAGTTCATCAGGCTCGTCGAGAGACTGAACAGGGAGATGGGGACTACGGTCATCACGGTGACGCACGACGTCTCGTCGATAACCGCTCACAGGAACAGCATGGTCCTCTGCGTGAACAGGGACCGCTCCTACTTCGGGACGATCGGAGAGCTTGNGTCNTCGGAAGAGCTCTGCAACGTTTACGGCTTNCACGTCCTGACCCTAGGCCACGGCCCGGAGCTCACCGACAAATGAAGGCCCGTCGCTTACTCCTTGTAGGCTTTCGCGGTGCCCGTACTATCCCTCTCAGCCCGAGAGCGCCTGCGACGTGACGGCAGCGCTCCTCTCCGCCCTGTGCCTCCTGGCCGCATCGACGAACGCCATGAAGAGGGGCTCGGGGGACTCGACGGTCGAGGAGAACTCGGGGTGGAACTGCGAGGCGACGAAGAAGGGATGGCCTGGAAGCTCGATGACCTCGACGCGCCTCCCGTCCGCCGAGAAGCCCGAGAAGACCAGCCCTCCCTCCCTGAGCTGATCCCAGTAGTCGGGGTTGACCTCATACCTGTGCCTGTGCCTCCTCCGGATGGAGGTGGAACCGTAGATCCTGTAGGCCAGCGTCCCTTCCCTGATCACGACCTCGTGCTCGCCGAGCCTCATCGTCCCGCCCATCGCCGATATGACCCTCTGCTCCGGAAGGAGGTCGATCACCGGGTGGGGCGTCCCCGGATCCAGCTCCGTCGAGTTGGCGTCCTTCAGGCCGAGCACGTTCCTCGCGAACTCCACCACCGCCAGCTGCATCCCGAAGCAGATGCCCATGAACGGCGTGCCGGTCCTTCTGGCGAACGAGATCGCGGCGATCTTGCCCTCAGTGCCCCTCTTCCCGAAGCCGGGTGCGACGAGTATGCCGTCGAAGTCCCTTAGCGAGTCCAGCGCTGTTGGGTCCTTCTCCAGTTCCTCGGCCTCCACCATCACCAGCTCCGCCCTCACGCCGAGATGTGCGGCCGCGTGCCCTATCGCCTCCCGTATGCTGACGTAGGAGTCCTCCATCGCGGTGTACTTCCCGCAAAGGGCGATCTTCACGACATCGGTCGCTCTGTCGTACAGCTCGACGACCCTCCTCCAGCTGCTCCAGTCGGGGTTGTTCGGGAGCCCCAGCTTCTTGGCTATGTAATCGCCGAGCCCCTGCTCCTCCAGCACGAGCGGCAGCCTGTAGACGGGGCTCACGTTGTAGGAGCAGAAGACGGCTTCCTTAGGGAGCGTCCCGAACAGAGCCAGCTTCCTCCTCACCTCCTCGTTGATCATTTTGGGGCTCCGCGCAACGATCACGTCGGGCTGGATCCCGATCCTCCTCAGCTCCTGAAGCGAGTGCTGGAAGGCCTTCGTCTTCATCTCCCTCGTGGGCTCGTGGTATATCACCAGCGCCACGTGGACGAAGAGCGTCTCCTCCTCGAGCCTCATCTGGCGTGCGGCCTCGTAGAACGGCAGCCCCTCGATGTCGCCGATTGTCCCGCCTATCTCCACTATCACGACGTCGGCACCCCTCCTCTCCGCGACCCTCCTGATCCTCGACTTGATCTCGTCGGTCACGTGGGGTATGATCTGGACGCACTGCCCCAGGTACTCTCCCCGGCGCTCCTTCTCGATCACGGAGGAGAAGACCTGTCCTGTGGTCAGGTTGTTCAGCTTGCTCATCGTGATCCCCGTGAACCTCTCGTACCAGCCGAGATCGAGGTCCGTCTCCCCGCCGTCTGCGGTCACGTAGACCTCTCCGTGGACGTACGGGTTCATCGTCCCGGCATCGACGTTGACGTACGGGTCGATCTTCAGGAAGTCGACCTTCACTCCCCTCACCGAGAGGACCTTTCCCAACGAGGCCGCGATCGTCCCCTTTCCGACGGAAGAGATCACGCCGCCGGTGACGAAGATGTACTTCGGCACACAAAACATACACAGAGCCTTACTTTAAGTTCTCTGTGCCCGGTGTGGGAAGCGTGGAGGTGCAGGTCTGACTCCGGTATTCCGACGGTTCAGTAGGGGACGAAATAGGACCTCTTCCGGCGCAGAACCCTGCTGCCGTAGACCTCGGTTAACGCTCCGAGGACCATGACGATCTTCCTCCGAAGGTCGGGGGGCTCGACGACCTCGTCGACTACTCCGTTCGCCAGCAGCGCCTCCCTTCCCCTGAACGCCCTCTCGTACTCGGCCGAGAACCCCTCGAGCAACCTCGCCCTTTCTGCGGGGTCCGCCTTCTCGAGCTCCTTCCTGTGGAGTATCTCCGCGGCGAGCCGGGGCGGCTGCACAGCCACTATCGCCTTCGGGAGGCCGATCACGTAGTCCGCTCCGAGCCCCCTGCTGCACATCGAGACGTATCCGCCGGCGTAGGCCCTTCGGAGGATCACGGCCACCTTGGGAACCTCGGAGGTGGAGAAGGCGTGGAGGAGCTTGGAGCCGTGCCTGGGGAGGCCTGAGACCTCCTCTGCACGGGAAGGGAGGAAGCCCGGCGTGTCGACGAGGGTCAGCAAAGGAATGTTGAACCTGTCGCAGAGCCCGATGAACCGGGCCATCTTCTCAGCGGCCCTCGAGTCGATGAGGCCCTGGTTGTGGGAGGGGTTGTTGGCCACGATCCCGACCACAGATCCCTCCATCCTCGCAAGGCCCACCACGGCGGCCCTCCCCGACCTCTCCTCGAACTCGAGGAAGCTCCCCTCGTCGACCAGCGCTGATATCACCTCCCTGACGTCGTATTGGTCCTCCTCGCTCTCCGGGACCGGCGGGGCTTCGGAGGGCGGCGCGCTCCACCGTTCTTCCCTCGGAGGCATCTCCTCCGTCGTGGACGGAAGGTACCCCAGCACCCTCTTCACGACCCTCATGCACTCATGCCCGTCCCTCCCGACCAGCTGAAAGGTCCCCGACTCGAGCAGGTTGCCTACGCCTCCCAATCCTGCGACGTCGACCTCCTCGCCGATGTAGAACTTAGCAGCCCTCGGTCCAGAGACGAACATGTAACCCTCGGAGAGGTTTCCCACGACCACGTCGGACGACGCCGAGAAGAAGGCGCTGCCTCCCACGCATCCGCCGATGACCGCTGTCAACCTAGGGACGTGCCTCGACGCCCTGACCATCGCCCTGTAGACCTCACCCACGGCGATCAGCGAAGCCGGCCCCTCTTGCAGCATCGCACCCGACGAGTCGGCGAGGTAGACCAACGGCATTCCGTTTCTGACCGCGAACTCCACGAGCCTCATCACCCTCCTCATGCCTGACGAGCTGAGGGCACCCGCACGCTCCCTCGGGTCGTTCGCCCACACAGCAACCCACCTGCCACCGATAAGGCCGGCAACTGTGATGACGCCGTCACCTCTTCCCCCAGCCACCGGAAAAGTCGCGCCTTCATCGTCTAAGAGCAACGCCAGCAGCTCCGAGACTTCCGGGCGCACCACGGGCGGTCAAATCCGAACCGTTTCATAGGCTTTTCCAGAACTCGCAGCAGGTCTGCAACTGCAACGCCATGCGGAGACAGGAATTACATTTCGAGATCGCAAACAGAATTACGCAAACACATTTGCAACGCTAATGCAAAAACGATGACTATCCTGAAACGTGGAGGAAGGGACCAGCGCATGGGAGGCTGAGCTGAAAAGCGGACACACTAAAGGCGTGCAACGATGTGGGCCCGGTGGGATTCGAACCCACGACCTACCGGTTATGAGCCGGCCGCTCTGCCAGGCTGAGCTACGGGCCCTCCGACCCTTTCCTCGTCTTCCAACTCCTCAGCGTCCATAAAACGTTGTTCCCTAGCGGGACCGGGGACGAGCCTCACCCTGCTGCGAGGGCTTCCCCTTCCCGGTTTGCGGGAGCACCGCGTACAACCTCTTCCCGAAGGGCTGGTTCCCCTCGAGCCTCACGAGGAGGAAGACCTCGTCCTTTGGGCCGAAGACGTCGGAGACGTATCCGACCTCGCCGCGCTCCGAATACACCTTCGCTCCTATCGGGAGGGGCTCCCTCGAGACGACGAGGATCGAGTCGCGGAACCTCCTCACGACTTGTCCGAGGACCACAACCCTCTCCCCCCTCATCCCCTGATCCGCTCCGCGAGGAGGCGAACGACCTCCGACTTCCTCAGCTTCCTGTCGGGCTTGACCAGGACGGCGGACCCCGGCTTCCACCACTGGGACGGGAACCTCAGGTCGAGCTTCCTAGCCTCCCAGCCGAGCCTCGCGGCGGCCCTCACGACGTCCTCCGCTGTAGGCCCTTTCACCGCTAGCCTGACCGGGACCCTCCTTCCCTCAGACCTCGAGAGCTCGCGGCTGAAGTACTGGACCCAGACGACGTAGCCGTCCCTCCTGATCATCCTCAGCCCTTCGCCCTCACGAGCACGGCGTTGATCACACCGTCGGCGGAGGGCTTCGAGGTCACCCTTGCTATTCCGAGCGGCGTCTCGATGAGTGCCCCGCTCGTCAAAACGCCCATCCTCGAGAAGTCGGGGTTGGCCGGGTTCTGGACGACCTTCAGTATCTGTACTCTGGTCGTCTTGCCGGTGGACGGGTCGGTGACGTTCGCGAACTTTTCGTACCTGACCCTGACCTTGAAGTTGCCTCCCCGCACACCCTCTACGATCCTCTCCGGCTCCCCGACGACCGGCAGCAGGGGATCCCTTCCCCTCTCGTACCTCCGCTTCTTCCTGTGGGCCCCTTTCTTGCCTCCAGTCTTCTTACGCTTGTGGATGTCGGTGTGCCAGACCGTCATCCCCGGTGACCTCCAACTCCGTGAATTTAGGTCCTTTTGTCCCCCATTGCGTTACGGCCGGCCGAAGAGCGGGATCGGGGAACCGCGGAGGTGCATGGGAGGGAGTGCGCAGGAGGAAGGGGTGAAGGCCCTCAGACAGCTAGCTCGTACGGCCTCCTCCCTGTCACCTCCTCGAAGAACTCCTCGTCCTCCAGAACCTCGACGCCCTTCGAGGCGAAGAACCTGTTCACGTTCCTTATGTCCCGCATCAAATAGAAGTCGGCGCGGGGATGGTGGATGAGGACGGCCTGGGAGAGGTCGATGAAGTAGACCGAGAGGCTCGGGCCACACATTATGTTGTACTCGCTCAGGTCGCCGTGGATCAGCTCCGCTCTCCTGTACTGGGTCGCTATGCCCTCTAAGACCTTCCTGTAGATATCGGCGTACTCGTCGACGCTCAGCGCTGTCTCGCGGAGCAGCGGATACCTCTGCCCGTTCTCGCCGATGAAGCCCATGACCAGGACGTTGTCGATCACGGCGTGCGGTTTCGGCACAGGAACGCCGGCCTCATAGGCCTGCTTAAGGTTCAGGAACTCCCTCTTGGCCCACAGGTAGATCAGCTTCCTGATGGACCCTCCCACCTTTCCCAGCCTGACGTCGCTCACAAGATATTCCAGCCTCCCCTTCCTGAACTCCCTGTTGTTCACGAGATAGATCTTCACCGCGAGCTCCTCGCCCGCCCTGTTCTTGGCGTGGTATATCCTGGACTCCTTTCCCGCGCTGATTACGCCGTAGAAGTCGTCTATCACGCCCCTCTTCATCAGCCTGTAGATCGTCAGCAGGGTCCGTGCGTCGAAGACCTCCTCGAATGCCGCCCTGTCGAGGCTCCTGTCCTTCTCGAGGAAGCGGTTCCTTACCTCAACGATCGCCTCCTGCCTCTCGAGCCTCCTCGCCCACCTCTCCTCCAATCCTGCCCACGGGCTCACCGTTCCATCCGTTAATAAGTTAACTCGGGACCGGAGGAGTTGAAGAGCGACGGAGGGCGGCCGATCAGACCACGTTTACGCCGAACTCCCTCTTGACGAACTCGATGGCCTCCTCCCTCGTCGGCCTGTGACTCCTCGATATCCTGGAGCGCCTGATCCTCCTTCGGGTAACCCTGATGCCGGGCCTCGCGACGTGCACGATCACGTCGAAGCCAATGATCCCCAGCTCCGGATCGTACCTCGTCCCGGGCATGTCTAGGTGCTCCTTGACGCCGAAGGCGAAGTTGCCGTGCTCGTCGAAGCTCTCGGCCTTGATGGTGTTCCTGACCGCCTCGAAGGCCCTTTTCAGGAACTCGATCGCCCTCTCCTTCCTCAGCGTGACCATTGCAGCGATCGGCTCGCCCTTGTGGATGCCGAAGCCCTTGATCGTCTTCTTCGCCTTCCTGATGGAGGGCTTCTGACCGGTGAGCATCTCGAGGATCTTGACGGCCCTCTCCAGCCTCGCACCGGCCTCGCCGACGCTGCAGTTGACGACGACCTTCTCGATCCTCAGCCTCCTCATCGGGTTCTCCTGTTCCTCGACCCGCTCCCTCACGGCAGCTTCAGCCATGGCCTCCCGTCACCCACCACCATCACGTAATCGAGTATTGTGGATATCTCGCCCTCGGAGGTCATGACGGTGACCAGCTGCTTCGCCGGGTACCTCCGGACCTTCTCGTAATCCACGATGGGCCCGTGGAGGCCTGCCCTCGAACCCCTGTAGATCAGCGCGTACCTCCCGGCCTCAAAGGGAAGGTGGGCCAGTACCCTGTTCTCCGGTATGCTGATCTGGAAGGAGTCCCAAGTCCCGATGGCCCTGTCCTTCTCGGTCGGGTTCTTGACGAGGACGTTCCTGCCGTCGTGGAGCGTGAACTGGAGCGCACCTCCCTTAACGTGCTGCTTCCTCACGATGAGACCGATCTTGAATTCGCTCTCCGACGAATCGATCTCGATCAGCCTGAGGCCCCTCCTGTAAACCGGGAGCATCCTGTAGTTCTCTCCGGTCTCGGGTATGGAGAGGACGTCCATCAGGCCGACCGGAAATCGGGGCTCCTTGACGACGCGGCCGTCCACCAGGAGCTTCCCCTGAAAGATGACCTTCTCGGCCTCCCTGGCGGTCGAAGCGTACCGGAGCCAGTCCCTGACGATGATGAGCAGGGGCACCGAGTAGTCCATCGGGTGGGGACCCGGTACTGGTCTGGGCGCGAACTTCTTCTCCTTCACCGGTATGTCGAACACTACTGGAGCTGCGAGCCTCTTCAGGTGCATGCCGACCACCCGATCAACGCTCTGAGCACCTCAGGCACTCCGTCCCGCTCAACTTTTAACTCCTTCTCAGCGCATCCGTCCAACGTCGACCGGATCGCCCTTCCGGGAGGAGGAAGTTAAAGCGGACCTTCCTCGAGGACGGCAGGTGACCGGAAGGAGGCGCGTCGGCATCATAGGCGCATCGGGTTACACGGGCGGAGAGCTGCTCAGACTCCTCTCCCTTCATCCGGAGGTCGAGGTGACTGTGGCGACT
>AWOE01000046.1 GCA_000494145.1 Candidatus Calditenuaceae archaeon JGI OTU-1
TAAGGGTCATCCGGTAGATGTTTTACTGAAGATGATCCTGGATTTGAAAGAACACGGCGTATCGGACCACGACATAGAGCTGATGATAAAGAGAAATCCTGTACGGCTCGTTGAACATCTGATCTGAAAATGTCCGGCCTTATTCCTTCGTCCGTCCCAGAAGAATTNAACGTTGCTGATCTTCACTTAGATCGATGGATCCGCGAGGGACTATCTAACAAAATAGCGTTGATAGATCGCATGAGTAACGAGTTCATNACCTATGGCGAACTCTACACTCTTTCCTGCAAGTTAGCGAACCTCCTCACCGAGCACTCAATTGAAATGTTTGATAAGATCATGATAGCGATGAGGGACAGCAAATTTTCGGTTGCGGCATTCCTTGCAGCAATTAGAGCAGGTGCAGTCCCGTTTTACGTTAACCCCAACTTCACAATAGAGGAGTTCCGTTTTTACATACGCGACAGCATCTGCAGGGCTATCATCTCAGACGACACGACTGCAAACAACCTGAAAATTGCCGTATCGGAATACGGTAAACATGTAAAGGTGCTGATCAATGTCGACGATGCCGAGTTCTCATCTCTCCTAAAGGACATGAAAGATCGCTTCCCATCAGTTAAGACCCACCGCGATGATCCTGCCTATATGGTCTACACGTCCGGAACCACCGGGCGACCTAAAGGAGCGGTACATCTTCATCACGACCTAGTATACGCTGTCGCACCCTATGTCACTCATATAATAGACATTAGGCCTAATGATCTCTTTTATTCAACTTCTAAGTTATATTTTTCAGCGGGGAGAATGTTCGGATTGCATATTCCACTGATGTGCTGTGTAGCAACATTAATAGACCCGGTGAGGTCAAGCCCCGAACGTGTGCTGGATAATTTGTCAAGGTTCGATGTCACACACCTGCTAAGTGTTCCAACACTCTATCTTCGAATGGTAAACCACCTAGAAGAGACGGGCGCGAGGCTGAGCATCAAATCGCTCAGGTACTGCATATCTGGTGGTGAACCGCTGCCTGTTGCTGTTTTTGAGAGATGGAAGCAGGTAACGGGGCTTGAAATCTTAAACGGTATCGGCAGCTCAGAAGCTGAATGGATTTTCATTTCGTACAAGAGGGGGGATAGCATACTAGGTTCTTCTGGAAAAGTAATTCCGGGGTGGAAAGTCAGACTGATCGACGAGTCGGGGAAGGAGATAGTAGATGCTTACAAAATAGGTGTTCTCCACGTCAGCAATGATAGCGTAGCTGCATTCTACTGGAGGAGATGCGAGGAGAGTCAACGTACCTTTATTGGTAGTTGGTACAACACGAAGGATATGATGTACTTCGACCATGAGGGAAACTTCTACTATGTCGGAAGGAGTGATGACATGTTCAAAGTGCATGGATTNTGGGTCTCGCCTGTCGAGGTGGAGAATTCGATACTTGCCACGGGACTTGTGAAGGAGTGTGCAGTGGTAGGTATTCAGTCCAAAGAAGGATTGACGGAAGTGGTTGCATTCATTGTACCGAAAGAAGTTAAGGGAGCCGACCTGGAGCACAGACTAAAGGAAAACCTCGCGAAACGTCTTCCCAGTTTCAAAATTCCCAAAAGGATAATCGAGCTCGAGGATATACCTAAGACTATAACTGGTAAAATCAAAAGAACTGAGTTAAAAGAGTTAGCAAACCGGATTTTACATTGCAAGGGGTGATTTCATGATAGATTTTGAAGATCTCTGGATCAACGATGTTCATGTTCACATTAATCCGTTCTCGAAATTGAAGAAGCCCGCATTCGATTTCTTCTCGACCAATCCAGATTTCAAAGAAAATTGGCAGGAGCTTGAACGAAACCCGAGATACTTTCTCAAAAGAATGGATGAGGATCGCATAAAACGAGCAGTGCTGATAAACTATGTCGCGGTGGATGTGATCGGTTATGACCTTTCGACGAACGAGTTCGTCTACAATTATTGTAAGGAATACAGGGACAGGATGATTTGCTTCGCAGGGATCGACGTTAGACTCCCCGAGCTTGAGTTCTTNAACACTCTCGAGGAGGCATACTCGCAATTCGAGGTCCAAGGCTTCAAGTTTCATCCCGTGCATCAGCTGGTCTATCCGAACCAGTACAGAGAAGAGTATGGCAGTAGCTCGTTGCGAAATCTGGAGACATTTTACCAGTTTTGTGCTGACCACGATCTTCCAGTCACAGTTCATACAGGGACGTCCATGTTCCCGGGGGCGCGGATAAAATATGGTCAGCCGATTTATTTAGACGACGTCCTTGTTGATTTTCCGAGACTGAGGTTAATCATGGCCCATGGNGGGAGGCCCTTCTGGATGGATGAGGCTTTCTTCCTCATGAGACGACATAGAAACCTNTATCTNGACATATCTGGAATACCGCCTAACCGCTTGCTCGATTACTTCCCTAGGTTGGAGGAGATAGCGGAGAGGGTAATGTTTGGGAGCGACTGGCCGAGCCCCGGAGTGAAAGGAATGAGAGAGAATGCGCGGATCATATGGCAGTTGAATGGCCTCTCTGAGCATNCGAAGGAGAGAATATTGGTCTCCAACTTTGATAACTTCTTTAGGTGATCCATTTAGCATGCGCTCGCGTTCATCAAGAATCGAGCAACCGCTTCATAAGCTCAGCCAC
>AWOE01000047.1 GCA_000494145.1 Candidatus Calditenuaceae archaeon JGI OTU-1
CCCCCTTCAGACATCTGATAAACGTCCCGCCCTATTATCCGATGGCCGTGGATAAGGTCAGGTATGTTGGAGAACCAGTGGTGGCGGTCGCGGCAGACGACAAGTATGTTGCNAGGGATGCNATAGACCTCGTTGAAGTCGAGTATGAGCCGCTGCCTGCGNTCGTCGACGTTCTCGACGCTATAAAAGACGGTGCGCCGATTATCCACGAGGGCTATGAGCGTAACATAGCTTGGCACAGGGAATTCCACTACGGCGACATAGAGCAGGCCTTCNCGAACGCGGACCGGATAGTTAGGGGGACCTACAGGTTCCATCGGTACAGTTCAACGCCGCTGGAGCCCTATGCGTGNGTCGCCCGCTTTGACCCCGGAACCGGTATGCTGACGGTCTGGGATCAGAACCAGCAGGTCGGTCTGTACAGGTCTAGGTTTCCAGCTGCCCTAAAGCTCAGCGAGCACATGCTCAGACACATAACGCTCGACATCGGCGGAGGTTTCGGGAACAAGGTCATGTCGTACGCCACGTCCTCGATAATCGCCCTGCTCAGCATCATCACGAAGAAGCCCGTCAAATGGATGGCCACGAGAAGCGAAGACATGCTCCAAGTGCAGGCAGCGGATAGGTACGCTGAGGTCGAGATGGCAGTGAAGAGCGACGGAGAGATCCTTGGCATGAAGGTGAAAATCTTAGAGAACGTCGGGGCTTGGCTCAGGCACCCCGAGCCCCAGACCATCACAAGAGGCTTCTTCACTTTTACAGGGGCCTACAGGATGAAGCACGTCTACATCGACGCCGCAGCTGTCTTCACCAACAAGGCCCCCACGGTCCCCAACAGGGGCTACGGTTGTCATCCTGCATACTTCCATCTTGAAAGGACCGTTGACAAGGTTGCGGACGAGCTGGGGCTTGATAGGACGGAGGTGCGACTAAAGAACTTCGTCAGATCNGANGAGATGCCCTACACCACCCCACTCGGTTGCATATACGACGGTGGAGACTATTCGGAGGCGTTCAAGATGGCAATGGACGCAATAGGNTATCACGAGTTCAAGAAGAAACAGAAGGAACTCTGGGAGAAAGGGATCTACAAAGGAGCCGGTGTTGTCTTGATCGTCGAACCCGCATCGACCCACGCCTCCGTTACCGCCCTGTGGGGATCTCCGATATACCACAAATACGCCAGCACAAGCGAGGCCGCCACCGTCCGAATACACCCGACTGGCAAGATAGTGGCAGCTGTTGGAACAGTCCCCCAGGGCCAGGGTCACGAGACCGTTGTGGCCCAGATAGTCGCGGACGTTCTGGGGGTTCANCCTGATGACGTGGAGGTCCTGCCAGGCTTTGACTCGCACACGCACCCGTTCGGAGGCGAGTCTGGTACCTATGCTAGCAGGTTTGCAGTGGTGGGCGTCGGAGCGGTCTACGGGGCCGCTATGGCGGTTAGGAGGAAGGTCCTTCGGATAGCCGCGAATATGCTGGAGTGCAGACCTGAGGACCTCGAGATGGAGGACGGGAAGATCTTCGTCAAGGAGTCTCCAGACAGATTCGTCACGCTGAAGGACGTTGCTAGAGCGGCTTACCATCAGCTTGCAGCGCTTCCGAAGGACGAAGATCCAGGACTCGAGGAGACTTACACGTACCGGTTCCCGGTTGGAGGACCTGCTGATGAGAAGCTGAGGTCCAATTACAGCTCTTCATACGCTTACATGGCGGGTGGTTGTATCGTTGAGGTCGACCCTGAGACNGGCGTTGTGAAAATAGAGAAGCTCGTTATAGTTCACGATGCGGGGACCGTCTTGAANCCGCTTATCATGGACGGTCAGGTTCACGGAGCAACGTACCACGGCCTTGCTGGCGCATTGTATGAAGAGTTCCCTTACACGGAGGACGGATATCCGCTTGCAACGTCCTTCGTAGACTATTTGGCACCCACGGCCTACGACACACCTGACATGGAGATCCTTCACACAGAACACCCTTCGCCCTTCTCGGTAATCGGATCGAAGGGGAGTGGCGAGGGTACGACCATACTCATTCCTCCACTCCTCGCTAGTGCGGTCGAGGATGCCCTGAGTCCGTTCGGTATCANCATCAATGAGTTNCCCCTATCGCCTCACCGCATCTGGAGTCTAATCAAGCGGAGAAAGTGAACGTCCTGCGATTTCCGTCCTTTACAGCACTTCCAGATATTCTGACTTTGTGAGAACGACGTTGTAAAGCGTTACGAACTTCCACAGTCCGAAGACTTGAGCGGCCTCCGACCTATCCGCCACGCAGTCCACCGGCACCACGACCTTGTACCCCCTGTGGAAAAGTCCTGATACAGTGTGATAGACGCAAGTCGTAGTCACAGCCCCACTGACCACAGCGGTGGATTTGCCCGGCAGGAGACCGTTTGAAACCAGCAAGCTATCGATCCCCGAGCTTAGGAACGGGTCGTAGCAATCTTTCTCGACGATCAGGTCCCCCGGCGTTACTTTTAGCTCGTCGAGCAGGTCATATCCCCATTCTCCCTTGCGGGGGTAGAGCCTCGACTCGAGTCCTTTGAACCTTGGATCGTTCGGTGCGAAGTGGATCATAGTGAACACCACCTTGCCGCCCTTAGACCTGAAAGCCTCAAGCACTCTGAGAACATTTGGTAAAATTTCCCTCGCGCTTTCCAGATACTTCCTCCCCATCGGGTGACAGTACTCCTTTTGGAGATCAACGACGACCAAAAAGTCAGAATCTGAGTGCAGCGTAACTTTGATGGGGTCTGGTATTCGCCACTCGGCATGTGTGATCTGANNCATGACTTTTCTGAGGTAAGGTGGTAATGATAAGTTGAACTTAAGTCTTTATTCTTTAGCGGCCTCTAAAGCATAAGTGTCATCAGCATTGTGCTGGGCCCGTTCACCAAACTCTTCAGGATATCGGCAAGTTTCGGTTTTAAGCGCACCAAATGTGANGGAGAGTTTCCACATGACCAGCAAAAAGTTAAAGCCTGGCTGCAAATCGGGGGGACGANGGGTGATAGTCTGNTGCTCAGAACAGGCAAAGAATATCTCGAGAGNCTTCGGGACGGAAGGGAGCTGTACATTGGGAACGAGCTGGTTGAGGACCCAGCGAACCATCCTAAGCTGAGGTACACGGCCCTTAGCGTAGCCAGGTGCTACGACCTCCAGGTAGCCAATGCGGACGAGGTAAGCTTCGTCGAAAACGGTGAGCGGTTCAGCAACATATGGTTGCCCATCAGGACGAAGTCGGATTTCGAGAGGGTGAGGAGAGGGGTCTCACTTTGGCATGAATCGACGGCCGGTGTCTTTGGGAGACTCCATGACTACCTCACCATCTGGGTCACGGCCCTTTACATGCTCCATGACGTATTAGCCAAACCCGACCCGAGGTTCGGTCAGAACATGATAAGATACTATCACTACGCCAGGTCTAGGGACTTAGCACTCACTCACGCGATCAGCATGCCCCAGATCGACAGGTCACCGGGTGCAGGTAGGAAGCAGAACGAAGACCTCCACATTATCGACGTGAACGAGAAGGGCGTAGTGATAGAGGGATGCAGGACCGTCAGCACCTATGCGCCATTCGCCAACGAGTTCATCACGTTGCCGCAGCTTCCCGCGAACCCCGACGAGGACCCCGACTACGTGATCGGCTTCGCCCTACCGATGAACACCAAGAACCTGATCTTCTTTTGCAGGGAGTCCTACTCCACGCCTGAGGCTCCGTGGGACCATCCGCTGGCGACGCTGTACGACGATCTNGACGCACAGGTGATCTTCGACCGGGTCTTGATACCTTGGGACAGGATATTCATCTTCAGGGACCCAAAGGTGAACTTTGAGATCTNTGATCCCATCATGGCGTATGCNTGCTGGCAGGCGACGATTCGNGCGATAGTCAAGCTCGAGTTCATCATCGGACTGGCACTCAAGTGGACGGAGATCTTCGGGACCGATTCCTATCCAAACGTGCAAGAGAGGATCGGGTGGCTCATAGAGTGGAGGAACGTCCTCTCAGCGGCAATAGAGGGCGTCGAGCTGACGGCCAGATCCCACAACGGATTCCTGATACCTGACGTCTGGAAGACTTGGCCATTGGTAATGGTNCATGGGNCATACGTCTACCCGATGGCCGTGGAAACGCTCAGGGTCCTCACGGGCAGCGGAGTGATAATGAACCCTCCCCTCACAGTGTTCAAGGACAGCAGGCTGAGGCAGTACGNCGAGCGGTACTTTAGGGCTAAGGGCGCGTCTGCGTTGGACAGGTTGCTGCTCTCGAAATTCATCCACGACATAACTGTGGGTTCGCTCGGTGGCCGCCTCCTCCAGTATGAGAGGTACTTCGCGGCCGACCCGNTCCGCGTGGCGATCGTNCACTACAGGTTCTCCGACAAGTCGAGGTTCAAGAAGGTGGTCGACGATCAGTTCCAGTTCATCAAATCTCTCATGAAGGATGCAGGCATCGANTAGGTCGCTGCTGCATGATGCAGTCTCAAGCCGAANTAATCAAGAGGTTCATGCGGGCATATCCCCAAGGTGTGAGTATCGCCACGACGACTTACGATAACAAACCATGGGGNCTCACGGTGAGCTCTTTCACATCTATATCTCTCGACCCACCGCTTATCATGGTCTCAATAAGTAAGGGAACGAAGAGTCACGATGCCTTCTCTGGATCCGACAACTTGGCAGTAAACCTCCTCTCAGTGGGACAGGAGGAGCTCGCCGATGCCTTCGCAGGAAAGGTGCC
>AWOE01000048.1 GCA_000494145.1 Candidatus Calditenuaceae archaeon JGI OTU-1
AGGAGTATCGATGAGGCAATATCAGCGGCCGAGGAGCTCGGGTATCCGGTGGTCCTAAAAGCCCAGCATCCGGAACTAATTCACAAGACGGACGCTGGTGCTGTGGTCCTCAATATCAAGGACGCAACACAGTTACGGCATGCAGCCGATACAATAAGACGAAATCTCTTAAGCAAAAGANGTTTGGAACCTCAAGGGTACCTCGTACAGCGTATGGTCAACTCTGGCGTGGAGGTTATAGTGGGAGGAGTTCGTGACGAGTCGTTCGGGCCTGTCGTGAGCTTTGGCAGCGGTGGTATCTTGGTAGAGCTATTGAGGGACGTAACCTTCAGACTCGCACCCATAAACCNGTCAGAGGCCATGGAGATGATANNGGAAACACTCGCTTCGAGACTTCTCGAAGGTTTCAGGGGAGAATCTCGAAGAGACGTCGAATCGCTGGCTGACCTACTGGTAAAGGTGAGCGATATTATGGTCCGGGAGGACTGGATAAAGGAGCTGGACCTGAACCCGGTCAAAGCGCTGGATCGTGGATATGCGGTTGTGGACGCGCGAATAGTCTCAGCCTGATGTGATAGCAGGCCTGGACTCCCTTAACCTGTACCTCTGTATTTTTCCCGTTGCGGTTTTGGGGAGCTCGTGGACGAAGACGACCCATTGAGGAACTTTGTATCCCGCACCGAGCTTNTCGAAGACGTGCCGTTTCAGCTCCTCTGCAAGCTGCTCGTGAGGACTGTAACCNTCCTTCAGCACCACATATGCCTTGGGTCTTCCTATACCTTCATCGGTGTATGCCTGTACAACAGCGCATTCTAGGACCGACGGATGGGACAAGATCGCCGACTCCACCTCTACAGGTGATACCCAAGCTCCTCCTGATTTGATCAGATCGTCTGCACGTCCCATATGCGTCAAGAAGCCCTCTTGGTCCGCGACGTACAGATCTCCGCTNTAGAACCATTCTCCGAGGAAGTGTTCCTTGGACTTTTCATGACGCCTCCAGTACATNGCGGCTATGCTGCCACCTTTGATCAGCAATCTTCCCACCTCACCGAAGCCAACATCCCTCATCTGTTCGTCGACGATTCTCACCTCATAGCCGGGTACCACGGTGCCACTCGAGCCAGGCTTTATTTTTCCGGGTCTGTTCGAGATGAAAATGTGGCAAAGCTCCGTCGTCCCTATTCCGTCGAGAATGTCCTTACCAAACGTTTCCTTCCACTTGTAGTAGATCGGTGCGGGTAGCGCTTCACCTGCGCTTACGCAATACCGTATGCTGCTCAAATCGTATTTGCTATCTTTTCGCTGCTCCACGTGGGCGAGAATTCTGTTATACGTGACGGGGACCGAGAANAACAGGGTGACTCTGTAACGCTCGATCGCTCTTAAGACCGCCTCCGGCTCCGGCGGGCTCGACATAAGCAATGCGGTTGCCCCGAAGTACAACGGAGCCCACACAGTATTCCCGAGACCATAAGCGAAGAATATCTTGCTCGTGGAGAAAGTGACATCGTTTTCCGTAACTTGGAGCACGTGTTTGTAATAGGTCTCACANGANTACAGAGGATCGTGCTGGTAATGAATCACGCCCTTGGGAGGGCCCGTGGTCCCAGAGCTGTACTGCCAGTAGCAGAAATCGTCCTTATGCAACTCCTCCGCCTGGAGCTGATTGCTTGCATCACCGAAGAGTTCGGCGTAGCTGATCAATTTGTTCCCCATTGCAGTTCCGCCCACTACTATAACGTGTTTTAGAGACGATACCTTACTTATCACGTTGCTGACCTTTCCAAGGAATGATTCGTGGACCACTACTGCCTTCGCTACACTGTCTTTCAATACGAACTCGTAGAATTCTGGTCGCTCAAGAGTAGACAGGAGGATGGGTTGAGCTCCTATTCTAATGGTTCCCAAGATCAGCTCCACGTACTCGATCGAGTCGGGCAACAACAGGCAGACCCTGTCCTCGATCTCTATGCCCAATGATAAGAGCGAATTTCCGGCTTTGCAGACCCTTTCCATCAGCTCGGAATAAGTGTACGCCTTATCGGACTCGACGTGATAGTATGCTACTTTATTTCCCTTTCCCGCCTTAACATGCCGGTCAATCAGTATCTCACTTAAGTTAAAGAACTCGGGCACCGAGAACTCAACATGTTCACCTTTCAGGTGAACCATCGCGGGTTTCAACAGAGCACTTGTGGAACTTATTAATAAATTATTAGCATGTGTTTGTGGACATGTTTTTTAGGTGGGTGGTGAACANTCAAACTGCTGGTGTAAGGCATGGCTCGAATAGTAGGAGCTTTTGCGACGTCCCACACGCCCCAAATTCTGGTCCAACCGAAAATATCCGAGGAGTTCACGAGACAGCTGCAGGAGGTACATAAGGCACTGATGGAAGTCGGCAATAGAATCAGAAATGCCAACGCCGATACGATAATAATATTTGGATCAGACCACATGGAGACTTTTTGGCTTAACAACTACCCGCAGCTCCTGCTTTTCACAGGGAACGAGGTCGGAGGGAGGTTCGCTGGGGTGGAGCTGAAGTTGCCCGGTAATCCTGAACTGGCGAAGGAGTTGCTTTACGGATTGATGGATCACGGCTTCGACGTCTCCTTCTCCCTCGAGCTCGAGCTGGACCATCCGTATATCTCTCCGCTCTACTGGATTTTGAAGGGGGCCCAGCACGATTCCTATCAGCCAAAGCTAATTCCGTTCCACATCAACAGCAACGTCGATCCGAGGATAAAGCCGAGAAGGGCTTACGAGCTCGGCGCAACGATAAGGACTGTTCTAGANAACTCCAAACTCCAGAACAGAGTCGCCCTTATCGCCACCGGAGGACTTTCNCACTTCGTAGGGACGCCTTACTACGGAAAGGTGGACGTCGAGGCCGACAACTTCCTGATCGAGAAGATGAAGGCCGGAAGGGGATACGAGCTGGCGGACCTGACCACCGATTGGCTCGACGAGCACGGTGAGTTCGAGTTCAGGACTTGGCTCACATTGCTGGGAGCCGTTAACAGCACTCCTGCAGAGATACTGACTTACCAGAGGGCATGGCACTGTGGTTACTGCGTAGCCGCTTTCAAGATCTGAGGTGACGGCACNATGGTGATCCTGTACGGCTATCCTGATCCAAAATATCTCAAGTTGTATAAGCTAGGCAGNGCNATACACNTGGACCCACAAGTGAGAGAACGGTTCAGGAATGATCCGGAGAGNGTGATGAACGAGTTCGGNCTTTCCGAGGAGGAAAAGGAGCTGGTCAGATCAGCCGATCCGGTCAAAATGTTCAAGGCCGGCATCTCACCCTACGCCNTTTTCTTCATATGCTGGGAGGGGNACGGTCTGATGCACAAACCCGTCGAGGAGCAGTTGCTTTATAAAAAATACGGCGATAAATTATGATCAATTAGTGTGGACCACAACCCTCAGGTTTTATGCTGATTTATTTTTGATATGGAAGCCAATATCTGGATCGACCACAACATCT
>AWOE01000049.1 GCA_000494145.1 Candidatus Calditenuaceae archaeon JGI OTU-1
TACGTATCCGCCAACCTCCAAGGAGCTCCTCCGTTCATGCAGGACCCCGTCTTCTGGCTCCAGCGCACCGGACCCCTAGCAGGGACCTTCCTGCTCAGCTCCATCGACTTCGTGATAATAGCCGTCTCGATCTCGGTCGTCTACGACCTCTTCTACCAGCTCTACCTCAGGAGCGTCAGGGTGGTCCGTTCGGCGCAGGCGATAGCGCTGATCGTCTTCCTCTGGGCGCTCTTCAGGGCCCTCGGCTCGTACCTCACCAGGGGCGAGGAGATCTACTTGACGCAGATGGTCCTGATAGCCGTGATGGGCGTCGCGTCGCTCGCAACCATCTACGTCCTCCTGCTGACCGTCGGCCTCCCTGTCCTCCGCCTCAGGTCGCGCGGTGAGGGGCATTGATCAGGGGGCTCCTCAAGGCCCTCGGGGCATACGCCCTCTACGAGCGCTGGCTCCTCAACACCGTCCGGAAGGGCCCGATGCCGAGGCACGTGGCGGTCATCCTCGACGGCAACAGGAGGTGGGCCAGGATCAACGGCCTCTCGATCGAGGACGGTTACCGGGTCGGCGCGAGGAAGGTCGAGGCGCTCCTCAGGTGGTGCCTTGACCTCGGGATAGCTGCCGTCACCCTGTACGTCCTCTCCCTCGAGAACCTCAGCAGGAGGCCCAAGGAGGAGATCGAGGCGATCTACAAGGTCCTCATCGAGTCGACCTCGAGGTTCCTCTCCGATCCCGAGGTGAAGAGGCGGAGGGTGAAGGTGAAGGTCATCGGAAGGACCTGGCTTCTGCCCGAGCCCGTGAGGGAGGCGCTGGAGAAGCTTGTCGCAGAGACGGCCGCCCACGACTCCCACTTCCTGACGCTGGCGGTCGCCTACGGAGGGAGGGACGAGATCGTCAGTGCGGTGCGGAGGCTCGTGGCCGACGTCCTCTCGGGCGAGGTTCCTCCAGATGCGATAGACGAGGAGGTCTTCAGCAGATACCTGTACACCTCGGACCTTCCGTACCCAGAGCCTGACCTCGTCATCAGGACCTCCGGTGAGGAGAGGATAAGCAACTTCCTCCTCTGGCAGATAGCCTACAGCGAGCTGGTCTTCCTCGACGTCTACTGGCCCGACTTCAGGAGGATAGACCTGCTGAGGGCGATAAGGACGTACCAGGCCAGGGAGAGGAGGTTCGGTGCGTGAGCTCAGGGACTACACGTCGATCGACGGGTCCTGGAGGCTGAAGGTCGTCAGCCTCTCCGCGCCCTTCTCCGTCACCAGAACGGTGTCCTCCAGCCTTATCCCCCACTTCCCCTTGATGTAGACGCCGGGCTCGCAGGTGACGACCATGTTGGCTGCGAGGACCTCGCTGCTCGTCGGCGACATCCTCGGCTGCTCGTGGATCTCGAGCCCTATGCCGTGACCGAGGCTGTGCATGAAGTACTGGTCGATCTTCGACTCCTCGAGCTTCCTCCGCGCAACGCTGTCGGGGTAGCTGCAGTGCGTGTCGGGCTTGATGTACTGCTCGGCCGCCTCCTTGGCCGCGAGGACCTGACGGTACATCGCGAGGAACTCGTCGCTCGCCCTTCCGACGAAGAAGGTCCTAGTGATGTCCGAGTGGTAACCCTCGACGACGGCGCCGAGGTCTATCAGAACCACCTCTCCCCTGCTGATGGCCCTGTCCCTCGAGTCCGGCCTTTGGAGGGGGCCGTGGGGGAGCGCGGACCTGGGCCCTGAGGCGACTATGACGTCGAACGCGGGCCTCTCGCCGCCGGACCGGTAGATCTCCGCGACGACCTCGGCCTTCACCTCGTTCTCCGTTATCCCAGGGTAAAGCGTCTCGTAGGCGGCCCTCATCGCCTTGTCGGCGACCTCGCAGGCCCTCCTGATGGCCTGCAACTCCTGCTCGTCCTTGACCTCCCTCAGCTCCCATATCACCGAGGATCCCTGCCTGATCTCGCCGTTCCTCAAGAGCGTAGAGTAGAGCTTGTAGGTGTCGATGTCGACGTCGTCCACCGCGACGCTACCCTCTAAGGCCGAGAGGGTCTCCGCCACTACCACCTCGAAACGGGCGTTCATCCCCGTGTTCCTGATCTCGAGGCCGCTGTAGGCGTACTCCTCAGCCGCGTGGAGGCTCAGAGGGGGTACGAAGAGGACCGGCCTCTCGAGGTTCAGNGAGACGAGCAGCGCCGCGGGTCCGTCGATGCCTGCGAAGTAAAGGAGGTTGGGCTTGCAGGTGACGAGGAAGTTCTCTATCCCGTGGACCCGCATCAGGGTCATCAGCTTCTCGAGCCGGTCGCCGTACCTCACGGCATAACTGGTCTTACAGTCTCTGATAACCTCTTGGGTCGAACGCCCCGCTGACCGGTGAGACGGGCCTGCTCACGTCACTTCAGAGGTACGTACATGCTGCTCTTGGTCGCTCCCACGCCGGGCCTTCCGTGGACGACCCTCTTGTTGGTGATCGCGAACTCGCCGAGCCTGTGACCTATCATCTCCGGAACGATCTCCACCGGCACGAACTCCTTGCCGTTGTGGACGGCGATCGTCATCCCCACCATCTCAGGCAGGATGACCATGTCCCGCGCGTGGGTCCTGATCGGTTTGTTCATCCCGAGCCTTTTGTACTTCCTGACCTTCTCGAGGAGCTTCCGCTGGGCCTCGGTCAGCCCCCTCTTCAGGCTCCTCCTCTGCCTGCTGGGGAGCAGCTTGATGAACTCGTCCATGCTCATCTGCAGGAGCTGATCGAGCGTGTATCCCCTGTACGTGAACTCCCTGACCATCCGTCGGAAAGGATCTCCGTCAACTCATAAGGTTTCGTGAGGGGATGAGGATAACGCGTCGGGCGGGCCTGACGGGTGCCGCTCAATAGACCACGACAGATGCCTCCAACCTCCTGCCGCCGGAGACCTCGACCTCGATCCTGTAGCTCTTCGCAAGGCCCGTGACGATGCCGCAGGATCCCGCCGGGATCTCCACCCTCACCTCGTCTCCCACGTTCACCGAGACGGCCCTGCCCGGTGAAGGGACCCGGGAGCGTCGCAGGTCACTCCCTCCACTAAGACCCTCGTTATGTAGGTCGGAGAGCTGCCGCCGTTCCTGATGAGCAGGACGACGCTCCTCCTCTCTGGGCTCCAGTAGGCCGCCGTCACCCTCAGACCGTCCTCCGAGCCTTGGAACTGTCCCGGCACGAAGAGGAGCATCACCACGAGTATCAGGCCGATCACGACGACCGCCGCCCCTCCGATGACCGCGATCAGCAGGAAGGTCCCTGCTAGGGGTCCGGTGCGCTGGAGCCAGAAGACGGGGTCCTGCATGAACGGAGGAGCTCCTTGGAGGTTGGCGGATACGTAGGCATTGACGCCGTTGATCCCGGCGAAGACGGCCGCTACGATCAGCAAGGCCGAGGAGAAGCCGATGTAGATCCTGAGCTGGGTGAGGGCAGGCCTGTAGGGTATCGTCTGGAGCCTGCGGAACAACGAGATGACGGCCGTGTCGATCCCGAACCCCCTGATCGCCAGAACGACGCCCAACAGCACCAGCAGCGTTGCCGGCGAGAGCAGGTTGTACTGGAGCAATATGCCTATGACGATCGCGAGCGCACCGGGTATGCCGAGGATTACCCTCGAGTACTCGAACTCGAAGAGGGCGGTCCTGATGTACTTACCGAGGAGGATCCACGTCGTCTCGATCGAAGGGTTCTGCTTCACGACGAGCTTCCTGACCGAGACCACCTTCACCCTCGAGGTTATGATGGCGTTGACCGAGTCGGTCAGAGGTCCGTCGGTGATCACAACGCACTGGTCTGCAGGGAACCCTGAGAGGACCTCGTCTATCTCCTTGGCCAGCTTCCTGTCCGAATCGAGCCCTCCACCCGGCTTGCCGGCGACCGTCGCGAGCTCGAGCTGCTCGGTGCCTGACTTGGCGAGCTCGTCGTAGAGCTTGACGGCCGCGAACATCGCGTTCGCATCCGCTTCCTCCGGATCGGAGAGGAGGAGGTCCTTGGCCGCCAAGAAGTTCCTGTCCCTTCCGAGGATAGGGGTCTTCCAGCCAGTCTTCCTCCCTATGTCGTCGTCCTCGTCCACCACCAGTATCAGCGTCCTCCTCTCCGGGGTCTCGGCCAACTGCACCGTAACACGGTTCAACCCATATAAGAGATTGAGGAATGTCCAGAGCACCAGAATTTCCGGAATCTGACCGGAGCTGCGTTAGAACGGGGCTGAAACCGCTCGAAAGCCTCAGGGGGAAGTGGGGCCTGCTGAAAGGACGTTGTATCCGAGCCAGATGCCGAGGAAGACGAGGACGAGGGAGAGGGCCAGCTCGGCGTACCTCAAGGCCCCCTGACCGGTGACCGAGAGGCCCCTGTAGGCCGCGTAGCCGACGAAGGTGAGCCACGCGTAGTCCATCCAGATGTGGGAGGCGAAGAGCAGCACCACTCCGGCGAAGGAGGCCAGCTCGAGGGCCCTCGAGATCAGGGAGGCGCCGACGGTGAGCCACCACGCTATGAAGAAGGGGTTGAGGCCGGTGAAGAGCGTCCCCGCCAGCAGGGGTCCGTAATTGATGGCTCGGTGATGCGGAGGCCGGACCTCGGCGTTCTCCCTTCTGAGCGCCCCGACGGCTCCGAGGAGACCGAAGACCACCAGCGCGACGCCGCCGACGAGTCCGATGGCGAGGTGGACGGTCCGGTTCTGGAGGACGGTGGAGAGTCCAGCGGCGATGGCCATCACCAGCGGGAACTCGACCAGCGCGTGGCCCGTCGAGGTCTTGAGGCCTGCCCAGGGGCCGTTCCTGAGACTCGAGGTCACGGTGACGACGAAGAGGGGACCTGGCGAGAGGACCCCGCTCGCCGAGACGATCACGATCAGCGGTATCAGCTCGTCCCAGCCCATGCCCTGACAGATCCGTGACGACCGGTAGAAGAACGTTAGAACCTTACCCGGCTGCAGCCGCTGACCCGCACCGTAACCGATCCGGAGCCCCGCGGCGCTCCAAGTCAATACTTAAAACGTTTCGGGACCGTGCATGAACGGCGTTGAGGGAAGGTTTCCTGACGAGGGAGATACTGGTGAGGGACCTGATGACGAGCCCCATCATCGAGCTGGAGGAGACGGCGACCGCGAAGGAGGCCGCCGAGGAGATGGCCCGCTACAAGATCAGCAGCGTCCTCGTCACCCGCAACAGAGAACCGGTGGGTATAGTGACGAAGAGGGACCTCGTGGAGAAGGTGGTTGCGAAGGACCTCAGGCCGAGCGAGGTCAAGCTCTCGGAGATAATGTCGTCCCCTCTGATAACGGTGGAGCCCGACGAACCCCTGGAGAAGGCCGTGAGGTTGATGTCCAACCTCAACATCAGCCGGCTCGTCGTGACGTACAGGGGAAGGGTCGCCGGGGTGCTGAGCATGAAGGACGTGCTGAAGTTCACGCCCGATATAATGGAGATCGTCCGGGAGCAGGTCAGGATAGGTAGCATAACCCTCAGGACCCAGGAGCCCTACTTCGAGGGGTACTGCGACTCGTGCGGCGAGTGGAGCGACATGCTCAGGCGCGTCGACGACCAGCTGCTCTGCGAGGAGTGCAGGCTTGAGCTCGAGAGGGGAAGGGCCGGAGAGTGAGATCCGCTTCGTGGCCGACTCGATGCACGGGAAGCTGACGCGGTGGCTCAGGATCTTAGGGCACGACACGGTCTACTGGAGGGGCGACGACGAGGACCTGCTGGACTTCGCTTCCGTCTCGGGCAGGATACTGATCACCTCGGACGTAGAGCTCCACAGGGCGGCCCTCAAGCGAAACCTCCGGTCCATACTCCTCCCGCTGGAAGGGATAGAGGAGCAGCTGGCGACGGTGGCNGCCTACCTCCGCGACCGTCTNGGCATCGACCCNGAGAGGTTCCTCAGCCCCGAGGCCACGAGGTGCTCCCTCTGCAACGGCGAGCTGGTCCAGGTCGGCGAGAACCTCTGGGAGTGCGGATCCTGCGGGCAGCGCTACTGGGAGGGGAGCCACTGGCGCCGGATAAATGCGACCCTGAGGAAGGCGCTTGAGATAACTCTCTCTGTAAGATTGACTGATGGGGACTCCGGGCGTGAAGGTTTTGAAAAATAGCGTCGAGCCAACCATCTCCCTAATGCCCTCATAAATGAACATTATGTTGATCACGAGACTTACAACCTCTCAGATATTAAATTCCGTATGAAGACTCCCATTACCACGATCATGACAAACGTTGACAGGGAAGCGACATTGCGACCGAACTGTCCTCGCCTCGTTTTATAAGACTTAATTCATAATATTTACAGATTTTGACTACACATCGCTAGATATTACGAAAAGAAGTGGAGAAGCCCATGAGGTTTAATTCCTTTTATAATATTTCGGGAAGCACTAAAAGCGGCTGACATGATAACGGCACTACACATTAGGAACTACAAGTCGGTGCAAGCGGCTGACCTGAAGTGTAACAGGATAAACATACTCATCGGAAAGCCTAACACAGGAAAGTCTAACATTCTCGAGACAATTGCGCTAATGAATTTCTTTGCAGATCGATATATATTAAAATTTAACAACAACAAAACAGATAAAAAAGAGGGTATCTCATTTATTTTCAGAATTTCACGATGGAGTCAAATATTCCGCTTTGAAGATATAATGCAACCGGTGTCAGTAAACGTGGTTACGGAGGGCGACGAGCGAATAAATGTACAATTCCGTTACAATGACGCGAGTAAACGGATCGAGGTTATGTGCAGAGAAAGAAGCATAGCATCGCTCAATCCAGCTCACCTAGGCTATGCTTTAATTAACGGCACACTATACGCTAATCCCATTATTAAGTTTGGTTTTTACCGGTTCCGTCTTAGAAAGAACTTCCCATCCAAAGAGATCAGATTCGTCGTTCCCCCCGATGCACCTAATCTGCTGGAAATTATCAGGATCAGGAGAAGAGAGATGATCGTAGAAATAACGCGTCTATTAAGTAAGTATGGGATTGAATTGACCATGGAGCTGTCTTCCGGATCGATGAAAATACAGCAATCGCTCGGTGAGGAGGAAATTCCTCTCGAAATCTCCCTTCCATACTCAGTCCTCTCAGATACATTGAAAAAGATGATCTTCAATCTTGCAATTGTATCATGTAACGAGAAGATGGTCATCGCTATAGAAGAACCGGAAACCCACATGTTCCCCTTCTATGTTAAATATCTAGCGGAGAAAATCGCTTATTGCAATAAGGGCAATCAATACTTTATTTCGACCCACAACCCCTATTTCCTCATCTCACTTCTGGAAAAAGCTCCAAAAAAGACGTGAACATCTTTGTGACTTCCCTTAAGCACAATGAGACGAAGGTCAGGATGTTAACTGACGAGCAGAAAGATGCAATACTCAATATGGATTTGGACGTCTTTTTCAACATTGATAAATTCTGGGAAGAGCTGAGCCAGGGGGTAGAGACGCAGTAAGGTCTACGAGCATTACTCGGTGGTATGCGACATCTGATTATTAATTTTATAGGCCGAAGAATGAGAGTCGGTTCCTCCATCGTAGTGGGTCCTCCAGCGGATTGAGCTTTTCTTCTGACCATTCCCACTTACGGGAGCACTTAGCCTTGGGATAATAACTACAGGACGGGCGAGATCGCTCAGAGAACGCACCTCTCGATGAAGGGGTAACAAAACAAAAAAGGTTTTATTGAACGCCTGGCAGACCCAACATCAACGAATTTTACTGGCGAATCACGGGGAAGGGTGTGAACGTTGACGACGTGTTGCTGGAGGTGCTGAGGGTCTACTCGCCGAGCGGATCGGAGGCCAGGCTGGAGCCCGTCATGAGGAGGCTGAGGGCCGAGCTGGGGTACGACGAGCTCGTGATCGACTCCGCCGGGAACTACCTCTTCGTCAGAGGGAGCGGGGACCGGGTGATACTCCTTGCGGGGCACGTCGACACGATACCGGGCGAGCTCCTGGTGACGAGGAGGGGGGACGCGATCAGGGGAAGGGGTGCGGTCGATGCGAAGGGGCCTTTCGCAGCGATGCTCTTCGCCGGCTCCAAGGCCGAGGTGAGGCCCGGCTACAGGATCGTCGTCGGAGGGCTGGTCGACGAGGAGGGCGAGGGATCGGGAGCCAAGTGGCTGCTGGAGTCCGGATTCAGGGCCGATCACGTGATCGTCGGCGAGCCGACGGGGACGACCGGCGTCGCCATCAGCTACAGGGGCAGCCTGACCTTCTCGATCTCCGCCACGGCGCGTGGAGGGCACAGCTCGGCCCCCTACATGGGCGAGTCGGCGCTCGAGAGGCTGCTGGACGCGATCAACACGCTCAGGTCGATCTTCAACGGCCGCAGCTACGACGAGCCCACCTCAGCGGTCACCATGATATCGGCCGGCGACTGGCCGACCAAGCTCCCCGAGAGGGCGGAGGCGGTGGTGAACGTGAGGTTCCCGCCTTCCTACGAGACGAGGTCGATCATCGAGCGGATAGAGACCGTCTGCTCCCTCTACAACTGCTCCTTCTCGATAAGGGACGTGACGGAGCCCTTCGAGACGAGCCTCTCTCAACCCGTCCCACGGGCCCTGATCAGGGCGATCCTGAAGGTCGGGAAGAGGCCGAGGGTCGTGAAGAAGACGGGGAGCAGCGACATGAACGTCCTCTGGAAGATCACGCGCAGCATCGCCGCCTGCGGTCCAGGGAACTCACTGCTCGCCCACACCAACGAGGAGGAGGTGAGCGTGGAGGATCTGAAGACTTCAGCATCGATCTACGTTAAAGCGGTCGAGGAGTTACAGCGGACGGGAAGGACGTCTACGTGATGCCCAGCAACCTCTTCCTGCACTCGGCCTCCGCTCTCAATCGCTCCTCGGCCCACGACCTCAGCTCCTCGCACTCCCTCCTCAGCTCGACGACCATCCTCCTCACCTCGTCCTCGCGCGCCGAGCCCGTCACAGCATACGAGTTCAGCACCCGCTCGGGGTTGAGGAAGTCCTCCAGCTCCGCGACGGCATCCTCGTCCAGCCCGCTGCCGCGGAGAAACTCCTGAACCGATTCGATGGGGGAACCTGAGATGAGCATGGAGGCGACCCTGCCGCAGAGGTAGTGGGCCCTCCTGAAGGGCATCCTTCCGGTCATCGTCAGCCATGCGGCGTACTCCGTCAGCCCTGTCACGATTGGTACCGAGGTGCCGGAGGCTTTACCGGGCCTGATCGACCTGACCATCGCATCCATCACCACCACGCTTTCCATCACCCAACGCGCACCCCTCCAGATGGGCTCCGTCGACTCCTGAAGGTCCAGGACGTATCCGCCGAAGCGCCTGCCGACGTTCACGGAGAACCTCACCAGCTCCCCGAGGACCTTGGAGAGGGAGGTGCGGGCCACTTCGGCAACCACAGGGTTCCTCTTGTGAGGCATTATGCTGCTGGTGGAATAGTAGACGTCGTTCATGTCCAGAAGCGGAGGGTCGAAAGAGGCGTAACGGACCAGCTCCTCCGATAGATCCGCCAGCACGATCGCAACCCTGAGCAGCGCCGCGAGGAAGGTAACACCGAAGTCCCTCGAAGAGCTGGCCTCCAAGGCGTTCTCCACCAACCCATCGAACCCCAGCTCCTCTCCGATGGTACGGCGGTCGTGGGGCACCGATGTCCCGCCGACGGGACCTGCGCCCAAGGGCGACTCGTTGACGTCTCGGTATGCGTGGACGAGCTGCCTGAGTGCCTTCAGCAGCCGGGAGGCATGGGCGCTCAGCACGAACCCGAGGGTTCCCGGTGCGGCTGGCTGCTCGTGGGTGAAGAGGGGGAAGAGGATCGCAGCGTTCTCCTCGGCCTTTGCGATCAGCGCCTCGGCGAGCTTGGAACCGGACAGCACGATCTCCGCTATGTACCTCCTCAGACGCATCCTGATGGCCGCAGAGACGGCGTCGTTCCTGCTCTTACCCAGCGCGAGGTTCTCGCCTGCCTCCGGTACCGAGGACCTCAGGTACTCCTCGACGACCATGTGGACGTCTTCCAGCCTCGGGTCGGCCGAGCGCAGGGCATCCCTCGGGAAGGACCTCAGGGCCTCGATGGCCCTTCGCAGCACCTCGTCCTCGAGGAACCCCAGCCGGTTCAGGGACCTAAGGTGGGCCGCGTTGACCAGCAACACCTCCTCCAGTATCTCCTCGTCCTCCTCCAGCGACGAAGTGTACCTCGCCACCCTTTCGGGCACCTCGCCCTCGAGCCTGCCCCTCCTGAACGCCACGACACCAAGCCGTCGAGCTCGCTAATCTACAGTTGCGCCGCGCTCCCCTGCCGGGACGGGCGATATCCCATATATAGTCAGGACGACGTTCTCGATCCAGGGAAGCGCATGAGCGTCCAGATCGACGTGAGGACGCCGCTGGAGAGGTTCAGGCGCTTCATGATCTACAACACCTGCCTCTCCTTCATACCGAAGGGATACCTGAGGGACCCGACGATATTCCCGGAGAGGTCGGCGGAGAAGGGGCAGATCTATCTGGAGGCGGCTGCGAAGATCGAGCTGGCGCAGATCAGGGACATCACCTTCGTCAAGGCGATCGACGTGCTAGGCGTGATCTACAACTCCAAGAGCGGCAACACTAAGCTGAGGTGGAGGCAGATCAGCGGAACCCTCGGCAGGCTGACGGGCATCGCATCCCTCAACTCGATCGTTAACCTCCTCGAGTCGAAGGTGATCACACGGGAATACGTCGAGAGCCTGATCTCCTCGAGCACCGCGCTCACCCAGACGCAAGACAGGGAGACGGGGGCGGAGTGAGGAACGGCAGAGAATCGGGTGAGCGGCATAGAGGCTGAGTGGGTGACTTCGAGCGGTCCGGCTGCGCAGACCTTCGGTAGCCGACCTCATCTCATGACGGACTTCTGGAGCGTGAGGGCGCACCTTTGGCAGAGCTCCTCGCCCTTCCGGTCGGTGTCCTCGATCGAGTTGCTGAAGTACATCACGCAGCTCGGGTCCCTGCAGTGCCTGAGGCCCAAGAGGTGGCCGACCTCGTGGACAACTTCCTTCCTCACCCTGCTGATGTAGAGCTGCCGGTCGCTCGATCTGAGCCGGTGGACCGAGACGACCGCGCACCTGCCGTAGGCGAGCCCGAAGCAATAGTTGAACCCGTCGATGTAGATGTCCTCCGTTATCATCAGCAGCACCAGATCGTCTCCGTCCGCGTGGCTGCCGAAGTGCTCGATGAACCGCACAGCGTTCACCTGGCCTCTTATCTTGTTGCTGGATCTGGAGACGTGCTCGCTGAGGTCGGCGTAGACGACGACCGGATCGACCGGCAGGGCGGCCCTCGCAGCATCAGCGCCCTCGACAGCCTCCGATTTCAGCTCCTCGACAGCGACTATCCGGAGCCTCCTCCGCAAACCGACACTGCTTTGAGCGGCCATCAGAAAAACCGTCAGCGGTTGAAGGCCGTCCTGATCTTCGGGTCGCCGGGCGTGGGGAAATCGGAGGTGGGGAGGATCGTGGCGGAGAGGTTGGGGCTCAGGCTGGTCGAGCTGGCCGAGCTGGCGGGAGGGGAGGAGGCCGACATGAGGGCCGTCTCGGCGAGGGCAGGGGCCCTTCTGAGGAGGGAGGGCGGGGTCATCGTCTCGCACATTCCCTTCAAGCCGCGGGGCCTGATGCCGAGGAGGGTCGTGGTGCTGAGGAGGAGCCCGCTGGAGCTGGTCGAGGTCCTCAGGTCGAGAGGTTACGGCAGGGAGAAGGTCAGGGAGAACGTCGAAGCGGAGCTGATCGACCTCGTCTACGTGCGGACCCTCGAAATCTACGGCCCCAGGAGGACGGTCCAGATCAGGACATCGGGGAGGACGAAGGAGGAGGTCGCGGAGAAGGTGCTGAAGGCGCTGCGAGGCGAACTCAGGTCCGAGGAGGTGGACTGGATAAGGGAGCTGGAGGCCGACGGATCGCTGGAGAGGCTCCTCGACCTCCTCTGAGGATCAACCGCCCTTCTCGAGGATGGCCTCGGCCCTCTTCGCGATGGCCCTGGCCATGTCGAGGGTGCTCGCGTTGCCGCCGAGGTCGTACGTAACCTCCTTCCTCTCCTCGACGACCTCCTCGGTGGCCCTGAAGACGGCCCTTCCCTCCTTGACGTAGCCGAGGTACTCGAGCATCCACGCACCAGACAGTATCATCGCCGTCGGGTTCACCCTGTACATCCCCCTGTACTTCGGTGCGGAGCCGTGGGCGGGCTCGAACATAGCGTACCTGTCGCCGAAGTTGGCCGAGTAGATCATGCCGATGTTGGCCACAAGGGCCGAGGCCAGCTCCGAGATCACGTCCATGAAGAGGTTGGAGCTGAGGAGGACGGTCCCGTTGAAGCGCTGCGGGTTCTTCACCAGCTGCTGCGCCATGTTGTCGATGTAGTACTCCTCGAGGGCTATATCGGGGAACTCGGCCGCCACCCGCTGGGCCGCGTTGAAGAAGACGGTGTCGGTCATCCTGAGGATGTTCCGCTTCGTGATCGCTATCACTTTGTTGTAACCCCTTGACCTCGCCTCCTGAAAGGCCCTCCTCGCTATCCTCTCGGAGCACCGGTCCGTTATCCTCCGCAGCGCAACCGCGACCCCCTTGTCGATCATGTACTCTATGCCGATGTAGAGGCCCTCGGTCGCCTCCCTGACGCAGACGAAGTCGACGTCGCCCAGAGGACCCGGAAGCCCCCTGAACGTCTTGATCGGCCTGATGTTGGCGTAGAGGTCCATGGCCTGCCTTATGCTGACGGCCACGCTCCTCGGCGCGTCGGGGTCGGGAGGTGTGGTCGTCGGCGCCTTGAGGCAGGCGTCGCTGTTCCTGATCGCCTCCCATGTCTCCTCAGGCATCAACGCGGGAACCTTCGGCTTCCCCGCTGAGACCCACCAGTCGTATCCGCCCTCCCTGATCAGGACCTCGAGGCCCGGCGGGTTGACCTTCTCCAGCACCGCGAGGAAGGCTTCCGTAAGCTCCGGCCCGGTTCCATCACCGCGGATCAAAACGACGGTCTTGTTTCGGGACATGGGGATGTACCTCGTGTTCAGGTTCGGATCCGTAGATATAAGGTTCGTCCCGGACTACTACGTGCTCTCCACTTCCCACTGGATACTCTATCCATGGAGCAGGTACGAGAGCGCGAGGTTGCTCTGGCGTCAGATGTCGGCCCAAGTCCCCAGCGAGGACCTCCTCTCCCAGCTCTCCTCTCTGCTCGGCCTCGACGAGGAGAAGATCAGAAGGGTGGTGTTGGGAGCCCAGCAACCCGGTTGAGCTGAAGTCCTTGGACCTCGTTAGCATAACGCGCGTCAGATCGGCGAAAGAAGCTCCTCGCGGCAGGATAGGGCGAAAGGTCGATGCTTCGATCCGTGATGGGGCATCTCGGGATGATCCAATACCCCGTTTCTCACAATCTCCGACCTTTCAACTCCCTCTCTCGGGATCACGAGGCACACTTGGACGTTCACCGTCGTTCTCGAGCACGTCACTTTCAACTCCCTCTCTCGGGATCACTGAA
>AWOE01000050.1 GCA_000494145.1 Candidatus Calditenuaceae archaeon JGI OTU-1
GTCACGGTCTCCGGTATCGACGGCCAGTCGAGATGGTCGACGCCTGCGGAGAGCACCTGGACCACTCTGAGGTTCGGCATCACCTGCAGGTCCTCACGGGTCACCCTGAAGGTCACCAGGACCTCTGCCCTCCTCAGCTCGTCGGGCGATGCCCTTCCGTAGAAGACCACCTCCGCGTAATTGAAGAGGTCGGCGTAAGCCTCCTCGGGGACGAAATCTCCCACGTTCAGTACCACGACCTTACGCTCCATCGGTCTCCTAGCTTCTCACTTGGAGTTATAATTCATATCGCCGAGGTTGCAGGTGCTTGCAAAGGCATGGCGGTGTCAGGTGCTCAGGAGGTCCTCTGGGAGCTGATGAGATCGACGGTCGCCCTCCTCATCGTCGTCGACCCGGTCGGCACTGTCCCGTTCTTCGAGCTGCTGACGTCGGGGATGGGCAGGGAGGAGAAGGCGAGGGTGGTCAGGAAGACGGTGCTAGCGGGGACTATGTTGCTGCTGCTCTTCGCAGCGGCCGGCAACCTGCTGCTCGAGCTCTTCGGGATCACCATCCACAGCTTCCTGGTGGGCGGAGGACTGCTGCTGGTGCTGCTGGCGATCAGGATCATCCTTCACGGTGGTGAGGGTTGGGACGGCACCCGGTCGACCGGCGTGATCCCCCTCGCCTTTCCGCTCCTGGTTGGGCCCGGAGCGATAACCACGACGATGATCTCGATCCACTCGCTCGGCATCCCGCTTTCCGTGATTCCAGTTGCGGCGGTGATGGTCCTGACCTGGCTGGTCCTCGAGAACTCCTTCTTCTTCACGAGGCTGCTCGGGAAGGACGGAGCGGATGCGGTGGCTCGGGTGATGGCGGTGTTCATAACNGCNATAGGCGTTGAGTACGTTGTGAGGGGCGCGCGGGCACTCTTAGCGGCCTAAACCCTCGCGACGANGATGTTGTGCATCCTGATCAGGTCGTCCTCGAAGGNCTTCAGGTCCTCCGACACCGTCACCTCGATCGGGTCCCTCAGAGAGAGGCCCCTCTCCTTCTTCGCCCGCCAGACGGAGCTGTTGAACTCCACGATCCTCTCGGTGTANCNCCACATNTCGCCCGGGTCCTCGAGCTCCGGGAACCTCTCGAGGTGGATGCTCCTGCTCGAGTAGCAGGTCCTCCAGATCACCTCGGTCATGAAAGGTGTTATCGGTGCCAGCAGCAAGAGGACGTTCCTCAACACCTTGTGGAGCGTGTACCACGCAGCCCTCGCACCGTCAGGGTCCGAGTCCTCCGAGAGGGCCCTCGGCTTGGTCATCTCGATGTAGTGGCTCGCGAAGAGGTTCCAGACGAAGTCCCTGATCTTGGTGGCGGGTATGAAGAAGTTGAACTGCCTGTACCCCTCCAACGCTTCCGCGGCCGTCCTCCAGAACTCCGACAGGATCCAGCGGTCAGAGGGCCTCAGCTCGGCGCTCTCGGGGACNGGGAAGGAGGAGACGTAACGGGCCACGTTCCAGAGCTTCGTCAGGAACCTCCCCGCGTCGCTGATCCTCTTCTCCGAGATCCTGAAGTCGTAACCGAGGCTGGCCTCCTGCGCCGACCAGAACCTGAAGAAGTCTGCACCGTACTTCTCCAGNATCGGCGCCGGATCTATTATGTTCCCCCTGCTCTTGCTCATCTTCTCTCCCTTCTCGTCGAGCCCCATCCCTCCTATCCAGGCGTACTCGAACGGCAGCTTCCCTGTCAGCTGGTAGCACCTCAGTATCGTGTAGTAGAGCCAGGTCCTCACGATGTCCTTTCCCTGCGGCCTCACGGCTGTCGGGTAGGCCCTCCTGAAGAGGTCCTCGTTCCTGAGGTAGCCGGTGATGAAGAGCGGCGATATGCTCGAGTCCATCCANGTGTCGAAGGTCCTCTCCTCCCCGACGAACTCGGTCCCGCCGCANCTGACGCACCTCTCGAAGGGCGCCTTCTCCTTCCACGGCCTCCAGTACCTTCCGGGCTCGGGGAGGTGAGGCTCGCCGCAGGCCTTGCAGTACCACACCGGCACCTCAGTCGCGCAGTACCTCCTCCTCGAGATCGGCCAGTCGATCTTCAGAGAGTTGATCCAGTCGATGAGAAGCTGACGGTGGAAATCGGGGAGGAACTTCAGCTGTCTCGCCAACTCCAGAAGCTCGTCCTTCATGTGAAGCTGCTTCAGGTAGAACTCCTCCATCGGTATGATCTCGATCGGAGTCCCGGACCTCTCGCACACGGGCACCTCGTGAACTATNNTCTCGACCTTCACCAGAAAGCCCTCCTCCCTCAGCAGCTCCTTCACCCTCTCGCGNGCATCCCTCACCGTGAGGCCAGCCAACCTCCCGGCGTTCGCGTTCATCCTGCCATCGGTCCCGATGAGGATCCTCTCCTTCAGCCCGAGCTCCCTGAAAAGCTGGACGTCCATCTGGTCGCCGTAGCTGCAGACCATGAGCACNCCTGTGCCGAACTCNGGCTTAGCGTACGGATGCTCGTAGATCTCGACCTCGTGGCCGTAAAGCGGCACCANAGCCCTCCTNCCCTTCAGNTGNTTGTACCTCNCGTCGGCGGGGTTGTAGATCAGGGCNGCACAGGCCCCGATNAGCTCGGGCCTNGTCGTGGCTATCGTCACCTTCCCTCCGCCCACCAGCGGGAAGTCGACGTAGACCAGGTCTGCCTCCTCCTCCCTCGTATCGACGTCNGCATCGGCGATCGTCGTCCCGCACTCCCAGCAGTAGTTGTTGGGCCTCAGGGCCCTGTAGATCAGACCCNTNNTGTAGAGCTCNATGAAGGTAGCCTGCGTGAGGGCCCTGTACTCGGGCGAATCGGTCCTGTANTACCTCTTGAAGTCGCCGGAGAGGCCGAGCCTCTTCATCACGCTGAGCATGTAGGCCTCGAGCTCGTCCAGCGCCTCGGAACACATCCGGACGAACTCCTCCCTGTCGACCTCGAAGATCCTGACGTTCCTCGTCCTCTCCACGTACTTCTCGACCGGTATGCCGTTCCTGTCTATCCCTATCGGGAAGTAGACCTCATGTCCCAGCATCCTCGCGGTCCTCGCGATCATGTCGATCTGGGCGTACTGCGCAGCAGCACCGATGTGCCAGGGCCTCCCCGAGGGATACGGCGGCGGCGTGTCGATGGTGAAGAGGCGCTCGGCGCTGAAGTTGGGCTCGTAGATCCGCTCCTCCTCCCACCACCTCATCACCTCGAGCTCCATCGAGGGGTCCCAGCGGCTCGACCTCAGCCTCGGCTCCCTTCTGGAGGCTCCCATGATCCGTGAGAGCCGGAGCCTGCTTTGATTTAAAGAGAAACGAACGAAGGTGACNNGATGGGGAACCGGCTTGTCGGACGANGGNCGGAGGACGAGGGAGGAGGACTTCGTGGAGCACCAGCTNAGGAGCCTGAGGGACCTGCTTCCGGCGAGGAANGGCTCGATCGAGGAGCTGCTGAGGAGCGACGACCCCAAGGTGCCTACGGTCGGTGGCGGTTACCACCGGTTCTCGAGGAGNTCGCTCGAGAAGGCGGCCGAGAGCGTTCCGAGNGAGCTCTGGTCGGTGCCGATATTCCCGATAACGTTCTCCTCCGGCGACGAGCTCGGGAAAGGCGTCGTGATCGTACGGAGCAGGGCCGAGGCCGTCGCCTTCGCGAAGCTCATGGGCCTCTCCGACCTCCCGAAGACGCCTGATGGTTACCATTACACGTACAAGGTCCTCGTGGTGGACTTCCTGCGCAGGTATCCTTCGCTCGGCGTGATCTCCGTCTAGCCGAGAGGACCGCTAAGGCTTAAACCGTCGGTCTAGAGGATATCTGTGGTTTGAGCGCGAGGGTTCCGCTCCAGAAGGTGGGGCCGAACGTCTGGATGATCCCTAAGGGCTACAGGTCGGACATGAGGGTGCCGGTCTACGTCTTCGCCTCGGAGAAGCTGCTGGAGAAGATGACCACCGACAGGACGCTGATACAGGGCGTCAACGTCGCCACGCTCCCCGGCGTCCAGAAGCACGTCGCCGTGCTCCCCGATGCCCACGAGGGATACGGTTTCCCGATAGGAGGGGTCGCTGCGATGGACGCTACGGAGGGGGTCATCTCACCCGGGGGAGTGGGCTACGACATCAACTGCGGCGTCAGGCTGATGGTGACGAACCTGACCGAGAAGGATGTCAGGCCGAAGATAGTCGAGCTGATCAACACGATATTCAGAAACGTCCCGGCAGGGCTCGGTTCGAGGAGGAGGGACTTCGTCGTCAGCATGTCGGACCTCGACAGGGTTGCGCTCGAGGGAGCGAGGTACGTCATCGAGAGGTACGGGCTCGGATGGCCGGAGGACTTCAAGCACATCGAAGAGGAGGGAAGGTATCCGAAGTACAAGACGGGCGACATACCTGACCCGGACCCGAGCGTGGTGTCTCGGGAGGCGAAGAGCAGGGGACTCGATCAGATAGGGACGCTCGGCAGCGGCAACCACTTCCTCGAGGTCCAGAAGGTCGACAAGATCTTCGACAGGGAGGCGGCCAAGAAGATGGGGATCTACGAGGAGGGCCAGATAACGATACTGATCCACTGCGGCAGCAGGGGNTACGGNCACCAGATCTGCAGCGACTACCTGAGGGTCATGGAGAGGGCCGTCCACAAGTACAACCTGAGGCTCCCCGACAGGGAGCTGGCCTGCACGCCTGCCAGCAGCCCTGAGGCGACGATGTACCTGAAGGCCTTCGGGTGCGCCGTGAACTTCGCCTTCGCCAACAGGCAGGCCATCAGCCACTGGGTCCGGCAGAGCTTCGAGGAGGTCTTCAAGCGTCCAGCCGAGGAGATGGAGATGAAGATAGTCTACGACGTCTGCCACAACATCGTGAAGCTCGAGAAGCACAAGATCGACGGCTCGACGCGGGACGTCTTCGTCCACAGGAAGGGAGCGACGCGGAGCTTCCCCGGGAACACGCCCTATTACAGCGACATGATACCGGCCGACTACAGGGACCTCGGACAGCCAGTCTTCGTTCCGGGCAGCATGGGCACCGCCAGCTGGGTGCTGCTGGGACAGCCGGGATCCCTCGAGCTGACTTTCGGGAGCAGCGTCCACGGCGCGGGGAGGCAGATGAGCAGGGCCGGAGCGAAGAGGCAGTACAGGGGGGAGCTCGTGGTCAGGGCCCTCGAGAGCAGGGGGATCTACGTGAAGGGCGACACGATGGACACGATCGTCGAGGAGGTTCCGGAGGCATACAAGAACCCGGACGACGTTGTGGAGGTGGCCCACGCGGTTGGCATCAGCACGAAGGTGGCCAGGCTGGTGCCGATAGGTGTTGTTAAGGGATAACTCTCTGGGATGAGCTGTTGAATGAGACGGTTGATTTAACTTATAACCCTAAGGAAAAACTACTATTTTGTGAGAGGTGCAGGTCATCCTAATGCAGTCACACCTATGCAGTTGCAGAGATAGCAGAGGTAAAAAAGATAGAGAGGCATGAACTATTTATTGAGGAGTACTAGGTATTATGCTATTTTTCTTAGACCTACTGTGAACGCGTAGCTCCATGGGATGTCCTTCTTTGTGATAATTATTAGCATATATTCTCCAGGGCTTAGCTGTAATCTAACCTCTTCGAAAGCTCCATCTTTCCAAAGCATCAACTCTGCTCCCCTTTCCTCATAGTATGTTGGTGAAAGACATCTTATTCTAGGTGTTTCTGGAGCTAGTTTGTATAACCAGAGAATGTTTCTTCCAGTCATGTATGCCTCCACTTCTGTAGGCTCTTTCACCTCTATGATCCAACAATACGTAACTGCTTTTCCAGGGGTTGCCCATAAACCTTCCTCATAAAAGATGTGACCTGCAGCTCTTAATTGCCTATAATAAATTTGGGAAACGTTTACAAGAACATTGAAGGCAATAGCTACCACTAACAGGATGAACCACCAACGTAAATAAATTGGTGTTTTCTTTGTATCCCTCATACCTTGAGTCTAGTAATCATAGCTTATAAATTCTTCTTTCTGTGCATGTATGAAGGGAGACGAGGAGGTACGGAGCGGTGAGGTTCGACGGTTTGGTGATCGTCCATGACCCCAACGCCGCGGACTCCGTCTCCGGAAGGGCCTTCGTGCTCGCAGGTCACACGCACGGCGGCATCGTTCTGGGTGGGTTCGTCCTATACTCCAACTCGAGGTACACCAGAGGTCGTTACAGGGCTGCGGCTGGAGCGGAGCTATACGTCTCTCGCGGCCTCGGTCAGATGCCCCAGCAGGTGAGGATCGGCTCGCCACCGGAGCTGGTCGTGGTGAGGTGAGCCAGCGCAGGCTCTCGATGCACCATTTGTTTGTCAAAACTTATTTAGGATGTTATAGTGTGCATACGTGGATTGAGCGAGGAAGGTGTGACGCCGCTCGGAGAGAAGGTGCGGCAGAAGCTAACGGTGGAAGAGGGCGAGTTGCTGGGGGACGAACAGCTTGATGCCCTCAGCAAATACATCGGGCTGACGAGGGACGGAAAGGTGATCTTCAAGGTCGACAAGAACAAACTCACGCAGAAACAAATGATCCTGCTGTATGCCATCGGGAAGTATCTGGCCCGTGAGGCAGGGTACACAACGGATCCCACCGTCACCGTCGAGGAACTCGTTAACGAGCTGGGTCTGGGCTACACGGTCACGGGCGCAAGGTGCTCCGAGCTGAGGCGCGAGGGNCTNNTGNTCNCGGTCGAGAGGGGAAAGTACAGGGCCCTGATACGNCNGGCCATCGAGAAGGTCCTCGCCGAGCTCTCGCAAGAGGAAGTGTNAGATGACGAGGCGAGCCCGGAGGTCCGTCAAGAAGCCAGCNACGCGTAANGCCCGACCTCTTTCCCGGCTGATCGTCAATAGGGCGAGCCTTCTTGAGANNCATATGGACCGCGTCCAGAGGCTTGTAACCGTCAGCGAGGAAGGCGCNATACTGATGACGGGCATCGATGTGGGAAGGATGCTCGAATCGGAGACGCTGAACGCGGCACAGAAGCTGATCCTCGTCCACCTGCTCGGGAAGGCCTGCGCGAGGGAGCTCGGCTTAGCAGAGCACGAGGGTTCCACACTCGGGGAGCTCAAAAGGGTAGTAGCCGGGATGCTGATGGACGTCGAGGACGACGAGGTGATGCGCTACCTGGGACAGCTGATTAGGGACGGACTGGTTGGGTACTCTGAACGCGGCATCTACGTCGTCAACTATCTCAGGTTGAGTGACGTTCTGGGCTTCATTGAAGGGGAGCTGGAGGACGGTAAGGAGGTCGTCGGGGGACCGCAAGGCTGAAGTCGCTCCTGCCCGAACTCGGTTGCGTGGAGAGAATCTACCTGGCATTGCCTCCGAGAATCAAGGTGCTGGAGGCGCTGGGCGCTGTGGCCGGCGGCAGGGTCGAGGTCCTCTCGGAGAAGGAGGCGAGGGTGAGGTCCTCGGAGGGGAACAGGGTCTATCGGGTCTTCGTCGACCTCGAGAGCGGCGAGGTGAACTCCGACGACAACGGAACCGTTTACAGGAATTACATCGGCTACCCGATCATAGCCTTCCTGATGAAAATGGACAGGCTGCCTTACGACGAGGAGGTTGGGAAGGCGCTCGCGGACATCAGGTGGCGCACCCTGAACGAGGCCTACCGGAGCTACAGGATGGTGGAGCAGGAGGTTGCGAGGACCCTGAGGTCGTCGGGGATCGATTGGCCGCGTGTCGAGGCGGTGAGGGATGGGGTCCTCAAGCAGCTAAAGGGGATGCGCCTCTGGAAGCGAAGCACGACGTGACGGTCAGCCTGCGCTCTGGACAGGGTCAAGGATCAGGCTCAGGAGGTAGAGGGCCCTCAGCTCCCTCCTGGCGAGGTCCTCGAGCTTCTTTCCCGCGTTCTGGAGAACCCTCTCCCTCCAACCCCGCCTTGAGGTGGAGACCGAGAGGGTCCTGACCAAGACGTCGATCGACGTGGGAGCACCTCCTCCTTCGACCGAGAAGGCCGATGTGATGTCGCTCAAAGTCACGCTCTCGCCGAGGTGCCTGGCCGCAAGGATCGAGAGGTCCCTAACCAGACCCTCATCTGTCAGACCTGAGAGCTTGGCCCTCAGCGACCTCATGCCCAGCCTCGAGAGCTGTTCGAGCACCGACTCGACGTCGAAGGTATAGACCGTGAAGCCCTGGTCGACGAGCCTCGAGATGATGGCGGACGACTGGAGGTACGCCTCGTCCGGTTCCTCGCCCTCCATCTTGATCCCTACAGGTACCCTGAAGCTCTCACCGTCGAAGACCGTGACGCTGTAGAGCAGGCCGCCGGAGCCCTGCGGCGTCGTAAGACCTTCCTCACCGAGCTGGAAGGCGTAGACCAGCAGAACGGCCCTCCGCAGAGCCCTGCTCGGCAGGGGCAGTTCCCTCTCCATCCCCATGAACCGAACGCGTATCCTCTTGGTGGCCAGAACGCGCTCGACGATGTGGACCGCGGCCCTCCTCGCCACCTCCCAGTCCATCCCCTTCGCGGCCAGCGTCGAGTAGGCGAACTCGCTCACCGCCTTGAGCAGAGCTTCGTCCAGAATGTCGGGCGAGTAGGTCTCCAGAAGCTCCTTCAGCCTCGTCCAGTCCATCTCCTCCAGAAGCCCGGCCGATTCGGTCTCGTGGATCGAGACGAACTTCCGCTCGCCGGCGATGACGACGTCGTACTTGATCGTCTCGAGGGGGACCAGCAGCGCCCTCCTCAGGACCAGCTCGATGAAAGCCGCGCCGAGCCTCAAATGGTCCGGCTCGTACCTCGGATCGGCCTCGACAAGCATGCCGTAGGTGTAATCGGTGTAGAGCCCGTCGGTCAGCGCAGGGACGACGATCGTCTTCGTGTCCTTCATCGCGACCGTCAGGTCCTCCCTCAGCCTCACGAGCTTGGGCCTCCTGCTCCGGAGGATCCAGATCGTCCTGTTCGGAATTTTGTAATATTTGCCGAAGTTCTCCGGAGGCTTGACGACGCACAGCACCTCGCTGTGGAGGAGACCGGCCCTGTAGTCTCNCACCACGCTCGGCTCCTGCCCCCACTTCCTGACGATNGAGGTGTACTCCTCGAGGACGTACTGGAGCGGTTCGTGCCTCCTCATGGTGGACTCGGCGAGGTNCTCGACGATGACCGCGGTCACCACCTTACCGCCCGACTGGGGCCTGCTGAAACCTGTGACTATGCCGTCCGAGGTGTAGTCGATGCACCCTATCTGGAACTTCTCCACGAGGTCGACGTGGGAGATCTCCTCGAGGTAACGCTCGCCGTCCCGAGACCGCCTGATCCGCTTGATGCCGAAAGGCATGGCGAACTCGTAGAAGTTCATCTTGAGGAGGGCCTTCTTCCCTGCGTCGTTCAGCTTCAGCCCCTCACGGAGCCCCAGCTCTGTGAGCAGCTCCAGTTCCTCCTTCGTCGCGGACCTAGCGGTCAAGGGCGATGAGAGCTTCAGAAGGCCCTTCACCAGCGTGACGTACTTGTTGCGCGGGTTGACGAGGACCTTCTCCCTCGGAAGCTCGAGCCACGCTATCAGAGTCTCAAGCCCCCTCACGAGCAGGTCGTAGTCCCACCAGCTCGCGGGGAAGATCACGGTCTCCGTCCTCTCGATCCTTTCCCTCCTGCCCTTCCTCCCCTCCTTCTGGAGGAACTCCCTCAGCGACTCGGGGAGGCCGATGTGGACCGTTCTGATCACGGTTCCGATGTCAATGCCCTGAGCGAGCGTCCTCGGAGAGACCAGTATCTTCACCTCGCCCCTCCTGGCCCTCTCCTCGATCTCCTCGCGCAGGCGCTTCTCGAGCTGGTGATGGTGCGATGCAACCCTCTCCCCCACCCTCTCCCTCAGGAGCCGCGCCACCTCCTCGGCCTTCGCTATGCTTCGAGTGAATACGATCGTGAGCCCCTCGTCCTCCGCATACCTCTCNAGGACGTCGACGNAGGTGTNCNCGANGTCCTCGACCTCGATCCCGANNGCCCTCGCGANCTCCAGCACCTTGTACAGGTTCCTCNTGAANTCCGCGTAGTCGTCGAGGGCCGAGATAACGTCGGGCCCTGCACCGGATGCCACGAATTTCTCACGTTGGGACCTCAGTCTCTCCCAGAGGCCTCGCAGGTCCTTGCCGAGGACCACGAAGACGTGGTTCGTCGGGCTGAAGGCCTCTCCGTCGATGANCTCGGTCTCGAGACCTGTGACCTCGGTCAGGAAGCTCGCAAGGTCATCGGCGTTCTTCAGCATCGCGGTCGTCACCACAAACCTCACCNTCGGCGCGATCGACTCTCTCAGCANCGANATCATCGCGAGGAGTATGGCGAGGGATCGGGGACCGTAGAAGTCGAGGTCGTCGATGACCATCAGCTCCANCTTCTCGAGGAAGCCGCGGAGNAGCGAGGNCCTCGTCGAGTGGANCCTCTTAAGCTCGTTCANGAGAAATGCCGGGTTGGTGACCACCAAATCGGCCGACGCTATCTCTGCCNTGAGCCTNGCGTACTCCTGTCTCCCNGAGANCTCCGANCTCCTCGGNGCNTCNANTATCNCNGCCTTCNTCCCCAGCGCGTCGCAGTAGGCNTTGAGCCGCCTGATCTGGTCGTTCGAGAGGGCGAGCGTCGGGTAAACGGCCAGCGTCCTCAGCCCCGCCTTTGCCGCATAGACGAACCAGGACTCCGTCTTACCCGAGCCGGTCCCGGACCTCAGGATCACGTTCTTGTTGCGGGAGAGGGCCGCGACGGTTCTGAACTGGTGGAGGTAGAGCCTCTTCTCGGCTATCTCGAACCCGGACGACGCGAGCTCGGGCAGCAGATCGGAGAACCTGACGTTGGTCCTCTTGGGAGAGGAGGGCTCGGTGACCCTCTTGTAGAACTCGAGGCCGAGTTCCCTCAGCACCTTCTCCGTGTCTATCAACGACCTGCCCCTCGGCTCCCCATCATCCTCTCCGCACGCCGGAGCTCGTCGTTGCTCGTGACGCGCAGGAGGAAGGCGAGCTTCGGGTCTAGCGACCTTAGGGCCCTGTAGTTGACGTAGATGGCGTTCCTGATGCCCCTCACGACCTCCTCCATCTCCTCCCTCCTGCCCGAGGCGAGGTAGGAGTTGACGAAGTCGCTGGACCTGTAGGATGAGAAGAGGTAGTTCCTGACGCCCTCCGAGTCGGTCAGGACAGCGGCGCCGAAGCGTCTGGTGAGGTCGAGCATCATGGAGGTGAACTCGAGGGTCAGGAGCGGTGCGTCGCAGGGGAGCACGAGCACCCTCTCAACGTCGCCCTCCGACATGAGCTGGAAGAGTCTGGCCGGCATGGTGGCGTTCCCTGAGACCACGAGCCTGCCGAAGTGCTCCTCGACGACCTCCCTGTAGGCTTGGGCGTCCTCCTCGTCCCTCACGGAGACCACGATGTCGTCCACCTCGTCGGGGACCGCTTCCAAAACGTAGTGGAGCAGGGGCCTCCCCCTCAGCCTCACGAGACCCCTCCTGACGCCGCCTACCTCGCTGAACTCCGTCAGGATCAGCGTGGAGACCCTCAAACCCCGAAGCCGAGTAGGGCAAGGACGGATTTTAGTGAATCCCCGCGGCAGCGACCGATCAGGGCTTTATGGACGAAGCGCCGGGGCTTTCGGACGGGGGCCGTGGTCTAGTGGTTATGACGCCGCCCTTACACGGCGGAGGTCGTGGGTTCGATTCCCACCGGCCCCATCGGGTCGAAACGTCCTGGCATGTCTGCGTTCAGGCAACGGGTCGGTTTCGACGGCTCACGCTGGATCGCGCTCCTGCTAGAAACGGGTCACTTCATGCGAACACCAACCTGAGCAGTATCCCGATCACGGCGATCAGGGTCGGCAGGTTGAACGCTATGAAAAGCCTAACGAAGAGGTTCATCTGGCCCTCGAGCCTCGCAAGCCTCGCCTCGATCGCGTTGACTCTGTTCTCGAGTGCGGAGATCCTCTCCTCG
>AWOE01000051.1 GCA_000494145.1 Candidatus Calditenuaceae archaeon JGI OTU-1
TGGACTTCGACGTCCCAGGACTCCCTCGCGTAGAACGGCTTCTCGTCCTCACCGAGCCTCCTCAGCCTAATTTTGCTCCTCTCTATTCCGATCGTCTCGTAGAACTTCTGTATCAAGGCAAGGTAGTAGGCCTCTATCTTCAGGGGCACCAACCCTTCCCTCCAAGCCTCCTCGGCCGTGATCTCGGTGACCGATTCGGCGTCTTGCGAGAGCCTCAGCACCTGGCCCTTCAACCTGCTCCACCTCCTCTCGTCCAGCTCCTCCTCAGGGTCGAAGAGCACCTCGACCTCAGCCTGGTAGAACTCCCTGAGACGGAGGAGTCCCTGTCTCGGCGAGATCTCGTTCCTGAAGCTCTTCCCGAACTGACAGAGCGGGAGGGGGAACTTCGACCACCCTATCTTGTAGACCCTGAGGAAGTCGACGAAGAGGGACTGGCACGTCTCAGGCCTCAGGTAGGCCTCCGTCCCCTCCCCTCCGACCGAGACCTTGAACATCATGTTGAACCGCGTGACCTCCGAGAGCTGACCTCCGCAGCTCGGGCACTTCAGCCCCTCCTCGAGGATCATCGCGTAGATCTCGCTGTCCGGCAGCCTCTCGGGGACGATCCTGCCGGTCCTCTCCTGGAGCAGCCTGTCGGCCCTGAAGACGGAGCCGCAGCGAGTGCACCTCGTTATCGGGTCGGCGAAGGACTCGAGGTGACCCGAGGCGACGAAGACGTCCTTGGCCATGATAACGGAGCCGTCGAGCTCGACCATCCCGTCGTACCGGACGACGTACCTTCTCCAGGCCTCGACGAACCTGTTCTTGAGGGCGGTGCCGAGGGGACCGTAGTCCCAGAAACCGGCGGGGGCGCCGTCGTAGATCTCACAGGAAGGGAAGTAGAAGCCCCTCCTCAGGGCGAGTTCCATCACCTCATCGTATGCCCTGCTCGACGTGGCCCACCACCTCGTTCGTCCAGTGGGCACCGTTATTTGACCGATTCCCGAGTGGTTCTCAGGGGAAGGGCTGTCCGGTGTGAAGCGACGGTAACTCTACCTCCGGGGCTCAGACCAGGGGGGTGCCGCAGCTCGGACACTTGCCGCCGATGTCGCGCCAGGTCTCGACGCACTCCCTGTGCATCGGAGCGCCGCAGGTGTTGCAGAACCTGAGAGAGTTCGATGGGATCGGCTCGCCGCAGATGGCACACTCCTGTGCCGCGGTCTGGGGCCTCTGCGGTGGCACGGTCGTCGGAGCGGGCGAGGTCCCTTCCGCCGGGACGGGTTGGGCCGCTGCCCTGATGCTGGCTTCCTCCTGCCTCAGAATCTCCTCGAAGACCTCCTCCTCATGGCTCAGGGAGGGCTCCTCATAGCCCAGTGCGATCTCCTGCTGGGCCTCAATAACCGGCGTCTGGACCGGCGCGTAAGCGATGGCCGGGGGTGCTGAAGGACCTGAGGAGGGTCTCAGGACGACGAACCCGATCATCGCCGAGATGAAGCCACCGCCTGCCATGGCGACGCCCGTGAAGAGCGCCGCGATCGCGCCGACCTCGGGCCTGAACTGAATGTTGAGGGAGGGGAGGTGGTGGAGGAGGACGTACAGCGGTGACAGGATGGCAAGCGCAGAACCGGCGATGGCAAGGCTCGGTACCGCGAAGCGCAACATCCTGACGTTGGAGGAGAGCGAGGCGAGGACGCCCGCACCGCCCGCGAGGAGGCCAGCCAACAGCGAGAGGGTGAAGCTCCAGTTCAGGACGAACCCCTGGATCCCCCTGACCACCACGTTGTCGTTCAGGAGCGAGGCCCAGTCCAGCATCAGCGTCAGGACGTGGATCGCGCCCAAGACAGAGATCAGCGCTCCGATCCTGATCAGCCTGACCAGCGCGTCCCTCACGTCCGTTCCCATGACGAGCATGCCTGCCATTCCCCTCGTCCCCTGCTATAAAAGTGCGCACCCGGGTGCCCTTGCGTGCGACGCCTCGGTGTCACGAGAAGAACGCCCTCGGTTACCTCACGGGACCTCCTTCACCGTGTCGAAGACGAAGCAGGTCTCTGTCTTGGCGACGTTCCTCATCGTCCTGAGCCGGTCGATAACGAGCCTCCCCACCTCCTCCGTCGAGGAGGCCCTGACCTTCAGGATCATGTCCCACTGCCCGCTGACGAGGTGGACCTCGTAGACCTCTTCGATCCGGGCTATCTGCGCCGCCAGCTCCCTCTGAGATATCTCCTGGGCCGGAGTGAACGACACGAGGACGAAGGCCGTCGTGCCCCTCCCGATCTTGGCGTAATCCGGGATCGCGGTGAACAGCCTGATGTACCCGAGCTCCGTCAACCTCCGGACCCGCTCCTGCACCGTCGTCCTTGGCATCGAGAGCTCAGCCGCCAGCTCCGTGAACGACTTCCTCGCGTCCCTCCTGAGCGCCTCCAGAATCCTCAGGTCCCTCTCGTCGATCTCCGTCACGGTGACGACCCAACCCGCTCACCTTAAAACGTTTTGACTTTGGCAATCGTCTAACGGCAGCGAAATAAAGATATTTAAAGGACTGAAGGGGAAGACGCGGTGTTGAGCAGGGTCAAGGACGTCGCGATCCTCGGATACGGAGGTTACGTCCCCCGTTACCGGATCAAGGCCTCGGAGATAGCGAGGGTGTGGGGAAGGGAGGACGACGCCCTACCGATAAAGGAGAAGTCGGTCAACAGCATCGACGAGGACGTCATCACGATGGCCATAGAGGCGTGCAGATATGCGCTGAGGAGGGCCGGCATCGACCTCAGAAAGGTGGGAGCGGTGAACGTGGGCTCCGAGTCCCATCCGTATGCGGTCAAGCCGACCGGAACCGTCGTCGCCGAGGCCCTCGGCATACCCCCCACCCACCTCTCGGCGGACCTCGAGTTCGCGTGTAAGGCCGGAACGGAGGCGATGCAGATGATCGCCGGCCTCGTCTCCTCCGGGCTCATAGAATGCGGGATCGCGGTCGGTGCTGACACGGCGCAGGGCAGGCCTTCGGACGCGCTGGAGTTCACGGCCGCGGCAGGCGCAGCGGCCTTCGTCCTCGGAAGGAGCAACGGCGATGAGGTCGCGGTGATAGAGCACATGGTGAGCTACGTCACGGACACCCCGGACTTCTGGAGGAGGGCCCACGAGAGGTACCCGAGGCACGCGTCGAGGTTCACCGGCGAGCCGGCTTACTTCCACCACACGGTCTCGGCCGTGAGGGCGTTGCTCGAGGAGACGGGCCTCAGGGTATCGGACATAGACTACTTCGTCTTCCACCAGCCCAACTACAAGTTCCCCTACGCCGCCGCGAAGATCCTCCAGATACCGAAAGAGAAGGTGGATCCCGGAGTCGTGACCAACGTCATCGGGAACACCTACGCCGCGTGCTCTCCGCTCGGCCTCGTCAGGGTCCTCGATCAGGCCAAGCCGGGTCAGAAGATCGTCCTCACATCGTTCGGCTCGGGTGCTGGAAGCGACTCGTTCCTGATCGTCACCAAGGACGGCCTCGAGAGGAAGAGGAACCTCGCGCCACTCCTGGACTCGCTGATAGCGCGGGCCAAGTACATCGATTACGCCCGGTACTTGAGGCACCGGGAGAAGATCAGGACGTCGTGATGACGGGATGAGGACGGTACACGTCGCGGGAGCGGGGTACACGAAGGTCTCCGAGCATTGGGAGAGGTCCCTGACGGAGCTCGCAGCCGAGGCGGCTCTGGCCGCGATCAGGGATGCGGGCGTGGAGAGGGTCGACGCGATCTATTTGGGCAACGCTACGGCCGAAATCACCTCTCACCAGATCGGCATAAGCGCCATCGTCTCGGAGGAGCTCGGCCTCTCGGGCGTGCCCGCAATCAGGATAGAGTGCGGCGAGGCCTCTGGAATGGCCGCCTTCGTTCAGGCCCATGCTGCGGTCTCCTCGGGGCTGGTGGAGGTGGCGCTGGTGGTGGGGGCGGAGAAGCTATCGGACCTCATGCCGGAGGAGTACAACACGGTCTACACGATGACCCTGCCGCACGAGACGATGGGCTTCGCGGGGATAACGCCCGCTGCGGTGGCGGCGCTCCTTTACCGAATCTACACGGAGAGGTACGAGGTGCCACAGGAGTTCGTCGCGCAGTTTCCAGTTCTCATGCACCGCAACGCCAAAGGGGTGCCACATGCCCAGTTCCCGTTCGAGGTGAAGCTCGAGGACGTCCTCTCCTCACCCTACGTCGCTCCCCCTCTCAGGAGGCTCGAGACCACAGCGCCCTGTGACGGCGCGGCGGCCCTAGTCCTGGTGTCTGGGGACTCGCTGGGAAGCGTGAGGTCCGGGTCCGTGACGAGGGTCGGAGGGGTTAGCCTGAGGACCGACTACGTCTCGCCCTTCGACAGGGAGGACCCCCTTTTCGTCTCGTCGGTCGCCCTCTCGGTGGAGGAAGTTCTGTTGCGCTCCGGAATAGATAGGAACGACGTCGACGTCCTTGAGGTCCATGACTCCTTCTCGATCATGGCCCCGTTGATCCTGGAGAGCGCAGGCTTCGCTCCGAGGGGGAGGAGTGGTCTCCTGCTGAAGGATGGGTCTTACGACCTGAACGGGGAGCTGCCGATCAACACCTTCGGCGGCCTCAAGGCGAGGGGTCACCCGTTCGGGGCGACTGCGCTCTACCAGTTGGCGGAGCTCCACCTACAGCTGACGGGTAGAGCCGGAAAGAACCAGGTAGAGAAGGCGAGGAGCGGCCTTGCGATCTCCACTTCCGGTCTCGGGGCGATATCGGGCGCAGCTGTCCTGTTGGGAGGTGACGGCGCGTGAGGTCCGGCATCAGGCCCCAGGAGCACTGGAGGGCGAAGAGGTTCAGGTACAGACTCGAAGTGTTGAGGTGCTCGAGCTGCGGAACGGTCAACATGACGCCGAGGAGGGTCTGCAGGCGCTGCAGGTCCACATCCCTCGTCCCCGAGAGGCTCCCGGAGAGGGCGAGGCTTCTCGCGTTCACCGAGGTCAAGTCGACGACGGACATCCACGAAGAGACCGCACCCTACCTCGTCGGCCTCTTGGAGTTCGAGGACGGGACGAGGATCGTGGCGCAGCTCACCGACGTCGATTACGAGGAGCTGAGGCCCGGCATGGAGATGGAGGCTGTCGTCAGGAAGATTGCTCAAGACGGAGAGTCAGGCGTCATCGTCTACGGCTTCAAGTTCAGGCCCGTGATCGCTTAGCCGTTCCGGTCGCGGCCCCTCAACTCAACACCGATGATGGCGCAGCGCAAATGGCTATAACTTGAGGTAACGGCATGGGTACAGGCATGCAGGTCCTGAAGGAAAGGGAAAGGAAGTACGTCAAGCAGCTCTTCGAGAAGGAGCTTTCGGGCGAGGTCAGGCTCGTCGTCTTCACGCAGAAGTTCGAATGCGAGGGTTGCGAGGTCACGCGGAGTATCGCCGAGGAGCTGGCCGAGCTCTCCCCTAACCTCAGCGTCGAGGTGTACGACTTCGAGGAGGACGGTGAGCTCGCGAAGAAGTGGAGGGTTGACAAGATCCCTGCGCTCCTGATCTTCGGGAAGAGGGAGTACGGGATCAGGTACTTCGGGATGCCGACGGGCTACGAGTTCGCGGCCCTACTGGACGACATCGTCGACGTCTCGAAGGGGAGGTCCAGGCTCTCGGACGCCACCAAGGCGAGGCTCAGGGAGATCAGGGAGCCGGTCCACATCCAGGTCTTCGTGACGCCGACCTGCCCNTACTGTCCGAGGGCCGTCAGGACAGCCCATATGTTCGCGCTGGAGAACGAGCACATCGTCGGCGACATGATAGAGTCGCTCGAGTTCCCGCACCTCGCCAACAAGTACAACGTGATGGCCGTACCGAAGGTCGTGATCAACGACGTCCTCGCCTTCGAGGGTGCGGTCCCGGAGCACATCTTCTTGGAGTACGTGCTGCACGCCCTCGAACACGCCAAGGAGGGCCATCACCACCATCACCATCACGGTCATTAACCGGAAAGCGGCCTGACGGGGTGGAAATGGAGGCTAGGGTGCTGAGGGCGGACGACAAGACGCTCGAGATCGAACTGAGGGGCTTTCCGCTCTCGATAGCGAACGCCTTGAGGAGGCACCTGATCAACGAGGTCCCCACCATGGCGGTGGAGGAGGTGATGGTGATAGAGAACACCTCATCGGTCTACAACGAGGTCTTAACCCACAGGATATCCCTCATACCGTTCAGGACCGACCTCGAGAACTTCGTCCTGCCGGAGGAATGCAACTGCGGCAACAGGCTCGGGTGCGAGAGGTGCGTCGTCAGGTTCTCCCTCAGGGCCAGGGCCGTCTCCGAGGTGATCACGGTCTACTCGAGGGAAATGGTGAGGGAGACGGGTACGGAGGTGGTGGAACCGGTCAGCGGCGACTTCCCCATCGTGAAGCTCGCTCCGGGCCAGACGATCGAGCTGGAGCTCTACGTGAGGCTCGGGACCGGCAGGAAGCACGCCAAGTGGATACCTGGGATTGCGACCCTATACGACGGCCCTGACGGCTCCCGGGTCCTTTACTTCGAGTCCTTCGGGTTCCTGCCCCCTGCGAGGGCTGTCATCGAGGCGGCGAAGATATTTGAGAAGAGGGCCGGAGAGCTGGAGAAGGTGATGCTGGAGGCGGTTGGAGATGTCGGGAAGGAAACCTGAGCCGACGAGGTACGCGCATCTCGTCAGGTCGGTCAGCAGGCTGGCTGAGGAGAGCCCCTTCTGGGAGAGGGTGCTGGAGGAGCTGAGGAGGAGCAGGAGGCGGAGGAGGGTCGTCAACGTCGAGAAGCTCAACAGGGTGACGAAGCCCAACGAGCGGGTCCTCGTCCTCGGCAAGCTCCTCGGCACGGGGAAGTTGAGGCACCCGCTGACGGTGATCGCCTTCGACTTCTCGGAGACCTCCTACAGGAAGGTGATGGAGGCCGGTGGGAAGCCGATGTACCTTGATCAATTTATTACATCCGGTGGCGGTAAACCGGACGTCTCGGGCATCAGGCTGATAGGGTGATGGGGGTGAACGGGGAGGAGCTCGTGGTGATCGACGGAACGAACCACCGCCTCGGCAGGCTGGCGTCGAGGGTGGCGAAGATGCTCCTCGAGGGGAAGAGGGTGGTGGTGCTCAACGCCGACAAGATCGTGATCACNGGNAGCAAGAGCGCNATCCTCGCACGATACCAGTACCTGCTCGACAGGAAGTGGCTCTCGTCGATCGAGAGGGTCCAGATCTGGAACCCGAGGAGGCCCGACAGGATCTTCTGGTACACCGTCCGCCGCATGCTTCCTAGAAGGAAGCCAAGGGGCAGGGAGGCCCTTTCACGGCTCAGGGTCTACAGCGGCGTGCCCGAGGAGTTCGCCGGCGTCAAACCCGTTACCGTCGAGGACGCGCTCCACAGGAGCGAGATCAACCGTTCGGGCAAGCTGATCAAGTGGATGACCCTCGGAGAGCTCTCAAGGCTGATAGGAGGGAAGGTCACAGCGGAGTAAGGTCATGCCGTCGCCGGAGAAGAACGCCATCGTCGCGCTGCTCCGGAAGAGCAGGAGGCACCTCGGACCCGAGGACGTAGTGGCAGTCCTCGGAGCCATCTCGCAGGTCGGCGAGGGGCCCTTCTCGCTCAGGGAGCTGAGGAGGTACCTGCCGGAGAGGATGGTGAGCAAGAGGAACGTGATGCGGAGCGTCGGCGCACTCCTCCAGACCCTCGTCTCGATCGGTTACCTCGAGAGGTTCAGCGAGCGGAGGTACAGGAAGAGGTACGAGAGCTTCTCGCATTACCTGATGTCGCAGGTCATGGAGCTAGCCAACCTCGAGGCCTCGGCCGTCCAGACCCAGCGTCAGGAGGAGAAGGTCCTTAAGGTCTTGGGCTCGAAGAAGCAGGGCCGCTCAGATTAACCGAGTATCACCGAGAACAGCTCAACTTTATCCACTGGCGGGTCCTACCATACGTGAGGGGAATTGGCGTTCACAGGTCGTCAGAAGCTGGAGGACGTGAGGCGGCTCGTGCTGATGTTGGCGAAGGACCACACGAGGAAGTCCCTGATGGCGGTGAGGACGCTGGCCCAGCTCCTGGAGGAGATAAAGGGAGGCGTGAGGGACGAGCATGCCTTCAACTCCAAGTACGCCGAGATACTGAAGATCGACGACGAGTGCAAGGACCTCAGGCTCCAAGCGGAGCGGAAGGTGCTGGAGGCGGGGGCCCTCCTCGCCGAGAGGGGCGAGTACATCAGGTTCCTCGGCTGCATCGACCGGATACCGGACCGGATAGAGGGAGCTGCCTACAGGCTCCTGGCCCTCACGAAGATCTCGTACCCATCGGAATGGGTCGCAGGCGCGATCCAGGAGATCCTCGATCACGTGAGGGACTCGGTCGAGTCGCTGAACAGGGCCATTACAGCCCTCGAGATGGACTCGGCCCAGGGACACAAACTGCTGAAGGAGGTCTCGGAGAGGGAGCAGGAGACGGACGAGGCCTTCAGGCGTGTGACGGTGGACCTGCTGAGGACGGAGGTTCCCCTGCCCCAGCTCCTGCTCTCGAGGGAGATCATCGACATGCTCGAGTCGGTCGCGGACACGGCGGAGGAGGCGGCCAACGTCCTGGCGGTTCTCTACCCTGCGTGAGCTCTTGTTGGACAGGAGCGAAGGTCCGAGGTTCAGGGGCCTGTACGTCCAGGGCAGCGTGGTAGTCCTGGACGTAGCCATGGCGAGGGAGCTCTATGCGATGGGTTACTACGGGAAACCGCTCGGAGTGCCGAAGCCGAAGGGCCCCGACTTCGAGGCTCCGCTGGTCCTCGACCTGATAGAGGCCCGGTACCTCGCAGAGAACGGATTCCTCGAGGTATACCGGGAGGGGCGGAGGTTGGAGCTCGAGGAGCTGGTGGAACTCGGAAGGCGACATTACTCGAGGTACGACGAGCTCTGCGCCGTCTACTCCGACCTCAAGAGGAGGGGCTTCCACGTCACCAGCGGGATCAAGTTCGGCTCCGACTTCGCAGCCTACGTCTACGGCCCGGGGATAGACCACGCGCCCTTCATCGTCCTAGTGAGGAAGGAGGACGACCAGCTGACCGCGAGCGACGTCATCAGGGCCGGCAGGCTCTCGAGGTCTGTCAGGAAGAACTTCTTCATCGCGGTGCCGGACATCGCCACGGGCCGCGTCAGGTACCTCACCGTGAACAAGGCCGAGCTCTGAAGATGTCCTCTGCGTATACCGATGTAATCCTCTGGTATTGGCGCACCTCCTAGGACTTCGGAGGGATTTACGCCGGGACTCGTCCCTTGAGCAGGATGGCCGGCTACTCGGTGAGCGTGAGGAGGGGCGACATCGAGGTGACGGTCCACGCGGGAACGGTCGAGGAGGCCCTGGCTTCGCTGGGCGAGCTGAAGAGGGTCCTCGAGGCCGCGGAGGTCGAGCTGAGGCCAAAGGCACCTGCGGCGGTCACGGTATCCGTCAGGAGGAGGGGCAGGTCAGAGACGGTCCTCGCGCAGGAGATCATCGAGGCACATCTGCTGCCGGCGGGATACTTCAGCGCGCCGAGGTCGACGGCCGACGTGAGGGACGAGATACAGCGGGTCAGCGGCCTCAGGCTCCAGAGCCGGAAGGTCAGCCAGGCCCTCGGGATCCTCTACAAGAAAGGGCGCTTGAGGAGGACGGGGACGAAGGGGGAGTACCGTTACGTTGCCGTCTGATCGGGGCGTCTGCGCTTTGGGCGATGCCGAGATCCATTTTACGGAGCCGATTATCCTACAGGAGGAATGGCGCTGCTGCTGAAGAAGAAGGGGTTCCCGAAGGAGGGGGAGCTGGTGGTGGCGACGGTCAAGGAGACGTTCAAGCACGGAGCCGTCGTGACGCTCGACGAGTACGAGGGCCTCGAGGCCTTCGTCCACATCTCCGAGGTCTCGCTGAAGTGGGTCAGGAACATCTCCGATTACCTGAGGGTGGGACACAAGACCGTGCTGAAGGTGATCAGGAGCGACCCGGAGAAGATGCAGGTCGACGCCAGCCTCAGGAGGGTCTCGAAGAAGGAGCAGGCGGAGAAGATGATGGAGTGGAGCAGGAGGGTGAAGGTCTCGAAGATGCTGGAGGCCGTCATGAAGGAGACGGGGACGACGCTCGAGGTCGTGGTCTCTGGTCTGATAGAGCCAGTGCTGGAGAGGGGGAGGGAGGTCCACGAGCTGCTGGAGGAGGTCGCCTCCGGAGAGGAGCTTCCGAGTTGGGTTAGGCTTCCGAAGGATTTCGCCGAGAAGCTGGTCGAGAGGGCCCGGAGGGAGCTGAAGAGGCCGACATACGTCGTGAAGGCGGTGGTGAAGATGACCTCCCGCTACGGTGGCGTCGGGCGGCTCAAGAGGGCTGCGGAGGAAGGTATGGCGGTCGCCGACGGACAGGTCAGGATCACCCTGATAGGCTCGCCGAGGTACCTGATCAGGGTCGAGGCCTACGACAAGGAGAAGGCGGAGGCCCTCCTCTCGGAAGTCATCGGGCGGATGAGGTCCGTCCTGTCCGGACCCGGCGACGAGCTGAAGGTCCTGGAGGGACCGGGGAGTGAGAGGGGATGAGCTCGCTGAGGAAGTGCGTCTCCTGCGGCCGGTACACGCTTAAGGANTCCTGCCCGGTCTGCGGCTCGCCGACGAGGTCCGCCCATCCCCCACCCTTCAGCGAGGGCTCGCCGAGGCTCGAGGTGCTCGTGAAGGCGATCATCGAGCAGAGGAAGATGATGAGGACGGAGGGAACTGCCCCTTGAACCGGGGCACCCGTTCTGCCGGCTGGATCCTCAACCTCTTCGCTGCCGCGGCCTCCCTCAAATCGGTCAAGAGGAANGGGTGGGTGNTGAGGGGGGTGAAGGAGGCTGAGAGCGTCGCTGACCACTCGCTGGCCGTTGCGGTGCTCTCCGCGGCGATTGCGGCCTCCCGCGGCCTCGACCCGGGTAAGGCTGCGCTGATCGCTGTGCTCCACGACATAGTCGAATCGGTGATCGGCGACCTCACGCCCGACGAGAAGGCCTCGATGGGCGAAACGAGGTTGAGGGAGGTCGAGAGGCAGGCTATCGAGAGGTTGACTGGTGATGCACCAGAGGAGGTGAAACGGGTCCTCCTGCAGTCCCTGCGTGATTACGAGGAGGGATCTTCAGCGGAGGGTAGGATCGTCAGGGAGGTCGACAAGCTGGAGATGGTTCTCCAGGCCCTAGTTTACCGCGATGAGCTCGGCGCCTCCGGTGTCGAGGAGTTCATTTCCTCGGCGTTGAACGAGCTCAAGGACCCCGAGATCAGGTCCCTCGTCGAGGAGGTGTCCGGGGCTGCTCTCTGACCGCGTCAAATTCTACGTCAGCACCAAGGAGTTCCTCGCCAAGTATCCGTTCCATTCCAAGGCGAGAGGCTACGTCGCTCTGGCCGACCTCTCGGTGGAGGAGCTTGCAGCTTGGGGAGACGAGGTCCGGGTAGCGGAGAGGAGGATCATCCAGGCCCTCGAGCGGGGTGAGGACGTCGGCGCCGTCATGCACTCCGACGATCCCGACGAGGAGATCGTCAGCTTCCCGCTGGCGGTGATGTTGGCCGCGGCGGTTGGCGACAAGTGGCTCCAGAAGAGGCTCGCCCTTTACGAGTCGAGGAGGGTCGAGGCCTTCTTGAGCGGTGAGGACGACGGAGTCCTCGAGGCCGTCTGGACCGACCTCGGCCTCAAGGCCGGAAGGTGCGGACCTGACGAGGCGGAGAGGACGGGATTTCCTTACAAAATCTCCGTCGCCGATTACCTGAGGCTCGTGAAGGGGATCGACGGTGCCGAGTGGAGGCTGGTGAACCGGACCGTCTGGAAGGGCTGGGTCTACGTCACGAGGAGGGAGCTGATCAGGCTGATCGCGGAGGAGGTCGAGTCGAGGATCCTGAAGAGGCTGGAGGAGTTGAAGGTCTCCAAGATACCAGACCCGATAAAGGAGACGGTCGAGAGGATCAGGGGGATGCTGGCCACGAGGTTCGCCAGGGCCCTACCCAAAGCTGAGGACTCGAGGGACGAAACCAGATGGCCTCCGTGCATGGTCGCGCTGAAGAACGCCCTCCTCTCAGGATCGAAGGTCGGTCACTTCGGCAACTTCGCCTTCGCCTCTTTCCTCCTGTCGTCGGGCTACAGCGTCGAGGAGGTGGTCGCCTTCTACTCCCAGAGGCCTGACTTCAACGAGAGGATCGCCAGGTATCAAGTCGAGCACATCGCCGGGCTGCGGGGCAGCAGGACGAAGTACTCCATCCCCTCCTGCCAGACCATGAAGGCCCACGGGCTGTGCGTCGAGGAGGGCAGGCTTTGCCCGAGAGGGATCAGAAGCCCGAGGCAGTTCCAGTACCTCACCAGGCGTCAACGGAGCGGGTCCGGGGCAACGGAGCAGTGAGTCGGCGCCTCGTCCTTTCCACCAGATAGTCCGCTTCGCAGAAGGCGGCCGCTCTCAGCTTTATCGCTCTCAGCTTTATCCCCTTCCTCTGAGCAGTCGGTTGGGTTGGGGCCTGAGGTAAGGCAGGTGATCGGGAGGGGGACATGGATCGACATGGTCGCCCATCGACTCGTGAGGAGGGAGAAGGAGCTGGGCAGGTCGCTCGACCTGATCAGGACCGAGAGCGGTTTCGGGGCCAGCGGCATCCCACACATAGGCTCGATGGCCGATGCGGTCAGGGCCTACGCGGTTACGCTAGCCTTGAGGGACATGGGATACAGGTCGGAGATGGTGCTCTTCTGTGACGACCTCGACGGCCTCCGGAAGGTCCCTGCCGGCATGCCGGAGAAGATGAGGGAGGACCTGCTCAGACCTGTGAGCCACATCGAGGACCCTTTCGGGAGCTACAGGTCGTTCGCGGAGAGGATGGAGGAGATGCT
>AWOE01000052.1 GCA_000494145.1 Candidatus Calditenuaceae archaeon JGI OTU-1
TGTAGTCGTTGTAGGAGGCGTACCCCGGGTTATCTTTACCTCTACCGAGCCATTATCAATGGAGATCTCGGTTATATCATTGAATTCTTCATCAGGATCGCCTCCAGCCTCCTCAAGCCGACCAGGGGGACCGTGAGGGTTCTGGGAATGGAAGTGACCAGGGAGGCGGGGAGGGTGAGGGAGCGGGTAGCGCTGGTGCCGCAGGAGGGGAGGCCCTCAAACCTCAACACGCCCTGGTCCCACGTCTACTACTACCTGATAGCTAGGGGGCTTCCGAGGTCGGAGGCGAGGCTCAGGGCGAGGAGGTACCTCCAGGACCTCGAGCTCTGGGAGGTCAAGGACGTGATCTGCGGCAACCTCTCGGGAGGGATGAGGCAGAGGGTGCTCGTGGCCATGGCGCTGGCGACCGAGGCCGACGTCCTCTTCCTCGACGAGCCGACGATAGGCCTCGACCCCATCAGCAAGCAGACCGTCTGGGAGCGGATAAGGGCCAGCGCGAAGGACGGGAGGACCGTCGTGGTGACCACCCACAACATGGAGGAGGCCGAGACGATCTCGGACAGGGTGGCCGTCATCAACGCCGGCCGAATAGTCACAAAGGGGACGCCGGAGGAGGTGAGATCGGTCATCGGCTACGGTCACAGGGTGGACCTGAAGGGAGAGGGGATAGTCCCGGAGGAGCTGAGCGCGTACGGGTTCGTCAGGCGGATCGGCGACCGTTACAGGGTTTACCTCTCCGATTCGGCCGCGAAGGAGCTGCTGGACCTGGCCATCGCAAGGGGCTGGACCGCATCGCTCTCCAAGACCACGCTCGAGGACGCCTTCGTCATCCTCGTCGGAGAGGTGGAGGAGCATGCGGGTTAGGGAGGCCCTCGAGGGGTTCGTGAAATCGCTCTACGCCTCGACGATGCTCTTCGGCGTCATACCGTTCAAGCTCAACCCGTTCTGGGCCCTCTCCCCGGCCCTCGCACCGTTCGCCTTCCTCCTCTTCCTCTCGATCTACCGCGTCCAGCAGGTCGTGCCCTTCGCCCTGATAGGAGGGCTGATCTCGATAGTGGTCGCCAACTCGATTTCCATGGAGAGCGATGCGGCCTTCAACCGGATCGTGCTGAAGCTCGACTCGATGTTCGCGCTGACCAAGGGAGGGCTGATACCCTATGCGATCGGTCTGGCCCTGGGCAACCTGATCAACGCCCTTCCTGGCGCCGCGATCTTCTCGGTGCTCCTCTGGACGATGGCAGGGGTCACCTCGGCCTCTGCGTGGGTTATGATGCTAGGGGCACTCTTCACGATCTGGGCGATCATCTCGCTCCTCGGCTACCTGATCAGCACCTACGCGAGGGACATCAGGGACCTCTGGGTCTACTCGCCGCTGATGACCGCGCTCCTCGGTTTCCTCCCGCCGGTCTACTACCCCCTCGAGCTCCTGCCGGATCCTGTGCTTCGGGCCGTGACGTTCATCGCGCCGACCACGTCGGTCGCACGGCTGATGCATGCCGCCGCAGGGCTGGTCAGCTTGGGACCCGGTGAGGCGGTGGTCCTCTGGACCCTGCCTCTGATCCACGGGCTGATCTTCTCCGTCCTCCTCGTCAGGAGGGTTGCGAGGCCAGTCTGACCGGCCCCGACGGGTACGGAGGCGGCGTTAGGAATATCACCGGCCTGCACCGATCAGGCGATGTGGGCCTGACGTTCAAGAAGGCCAAGTCGATTGTAGAGAGGCTCAAGGGCTCGGGCGCCACCGACGTCGCGGTCGAGTCGTTCACGACGGTCACACAGATGATCAGGTTCGCCAACAGCGAGATCACGGCATCGAAGCGGTTCGACGAGAGCAGCCTCAAGCTCTACGTGGCCTTCGGTCCCCAGAGGGCGGTGCTCACGACCACCGACCTGACAGCGGCAGGGCTGAGGAGGTTCGTGCAGGAGGCGGTAAGGACAGCGAGGAGCACGCCACCGAGCGACCTCTACGCTCCACTCCCAGCAGGCCCGTTCAACTACGACAGGCAGCTGCTCGACCAGAGGATCCGCGGGATCACGGAGGAGAGGCTTGTGGGGTTCGTCGAGGAGGCGGTCAACGAGGCTCTCAACGCGGGGGCCAGCCGTGCCGCAGGAACCCTCGTTCACAGGAGGGTCCTCAGGAGGCTCGTCACGAGCGGTGGGGTGGAGGCTGAAGCGGTGAAGGACACGCTGGAGATCTCGGTCAGGGCGTTCCTCGACGGCGAGTCGAGCGGCCAGTTCGCGATCGGGACCGGAAAGCTCGGCGACTTCAACCCCGGAAAGGTCGGGAGGGAGGCGGGAGAGATAGCTAAGATGGCGAGGGACCCCGGCGAGGTCGGCGAGGGGAGGTACGACGCGATAATCGGGCCGATGACGGCCGCCAACGTGATCGAGGAGGTCGGGGGAATGGCGTCGGCTTTCTACGTCGACAGCCAGTTCTCGTTCCTCACCGGGAAGCTCGGCGAGAAGGTGACATCGGATCTCTTCACGCTCCTCGACGACCCCACGCTTCCGGGAAGCTACGGTTCCGAGCCCTTCGACGAGGAAGGCGTTCCGACGACGAGGAAGCCCATAATCGAGTCCGGCGTCCTCAGGGGATATCTCCACAACTCGGCGACGGCCAGGAAGTTCAACACGGAGTCGACCGGAAATGCCGGGATCATCGTCCCTTTACCCTTCCAGCTGGTCGTCGAGGGAGGGAGCACGCCGTTCTCGAAGCTCCTCTCCAAGGTCGACAACGGCATCTTCGTGACCAACGACTGGTACCTGAGATACAGGGACGTCAGGAGGGGCGAGTTCTCGACGATACCGCGGGACGGGCTTTTCCTTGTACGCCACGGCTCGATCGAGAGGGCGCTGAAGGGCCTCAGGATCTCCGACAACATGCTCAGGATCCTCTCGAGCATCGAGGACATGTCGGCCGAGAGGTATCCGATAGTTTGGTGGGAGGTGGAGACGCCCGTGATGGCGCCTTATCTGCTGGTGAGGGAGGTCAACTTCACCAGGCCGACCGCCTGATGCGGGCCTCCGAGGTCTGGCCCCTCAACCTTCGACGCTGGGAGCGGAACGGCAACACTCGGTTTTTCTTTTACCGCAAACCTTTCAAGACGTGGCATGAGGCCCAAGATATCCGTCATAGGATCGGGAAGGGTTGGGACGTCGGCCGCTCTGCACATCGGGTTAAGGGAGCTGGGCGATGTGGTTCTGGTGGACATCGTTCAGGGCCTTCCCCAGGGCGAGGCCCTTGACCTGAACCACATGGCCGCGATCCTCGGGCTCGACGTGGAATACACGGGCACCAACGACTACAGGGACATAGAGGGCTCGGAGGTGGTCGTGGTGACGGCGGGCTTCATCAGGAAGGCCGACATGACGCGGATGGACCTCCTCACCAAGAACTCCGCGATCATCAGGGACGTCTCGCTCAAAATAAAGGAGCACGCCCCCAAGTCTAAGGTGATAGTCGTCACGAACCCTCTGGACGTGATGACCTACGTGGCCCTCAAGACGACCGGCTTCGAGCGAGAGAGGGTCATGGGCTTCAGCGGCCTCCTCGACATCGGCAGGTACAAGACGCTGATCGCGAAGGAGCTGGGCGTCTCGTGGAACTCGATCGAGGCTCCGATACTAGGGGAGCACGGCGACTCGATGGTTCTGCTGCCGAGGCACACCTCCGTCGGCGGAAGGCCCCTGACCTCGCTGCTCACCGGCGACAGGATCGAGGCGATCCTGAAGGAGACGAGGGAGATGGGTGCGAAGATAATCTCGCTGAAGGGGTGGTCTGCGCACCACGCTCCTGGTGCTGGAGCAGCGCTGATGGTCGACGCGATCGTAAGGGACAGGAACGCGGTGATCCCCGTCTCCTTCTACCACATGGGCGAGTACGGCTTCGAGGGCGTCTGCTCGGTCGTGCCTGCCGTGATCGGGAGGACCGGGGTGAAGAAGGTGATAGAGCTCGAGTTGAACCCTGAGGAGAGGGAGGCGCTGATCAGGAGCGTCGAGAAGGTCCGTCAAGCTCAGCAGGAGGTTGACCGTCTGCTGGCCTCCGGAGCTTCCTGACCATCAGCGCGTCGCCGATCACTCCCAGCTCCACCTGGTCGCCGACGTCGACTCCGAGCAGCTCGGCCACCTTTTTCGGTATCGTGATCCTCCTGCCCGAGATGACCTTCTGGACCATGCCGCCGTTGCCGTTCTCCTGAGACTGGAGCTCGGACTGGGCTGGAGCGCTGCTCACCTCGGACGAAGGCGGCTCCCCTGATCCTCCCTCAGGCACGTGGACTGAAGGGGTTGCCGGTGACGGAGACCTCCTCGCCCTCTTCCTCTCGAACAGGTAAAGGGCTCCGAGGCCGCCGAGCCCTAGGGCCTGGGCTATGACGATGTTGCTGAAGACGTTCCTCTCCCTCAGGGCGTTGTCGAGCATCGCCATCACCGCGTCCATCTGCCTCCCCTTCTCCTCGAGGGCACCGGAGAGCGACCCGATCTGCCTCACCGCCTCCTGATGCGCCGAGTCGAGCTGCTCGTACCTACTCTTGAGGTCCTCGTGGAGAGCCGTAAGGCTGGCGTGCTGCTTCTGGAGCGCGGCGTATTCGGCCCTCAGCCTCTCGAGCTCCTCCTGCAGGGCACTGTAGGCCTTCCTGAGCTCGGATTCGGAGGCCCTTAGGGATTCCAGTTGTCTCGTCAGGCCCTCGTAATCCCTCTGGAGCCTCTCGTGACTCTGCTGGAGCTCCTGATACCTCGACAGGAGGTTCGCGTAATCGGACTGAAGGCTAGCGTACCTCTCCCTCAGTGCGTCGTATCTCGCTCCCAGCGCAGAGATCTCCGACATCAGCTCCGAGATCCTCGTCCTGAGCATCTCCGCCTCCCTCCTCAGGTCCTCAACGACAGACCTGAGCCTCGAGATCTCGCTCTGGGCAGCCGAGTAGAGCGCGGCCAACTCGTTGTAGGTGGTATCCCTCGCGTAACCCATCAGGAAGGAGCTATCGAGCGTCAGCCTGCTCGCGCCGATGTGGTACTCGATCGAGGTCCTGAGCACGATCAGCCCGGTGGGGTGGGATGTGGTGACGCAAGCGCCCACGATGCTGTTGGCGACCGGACCCGGTCCACCGCTCCAGTCGTCCACCACCTTACCTGAGAAGAGAACGTAAACGGATGGCCCGGACCTCAGCTCGATCACCAGCGTCACGTTGAGGTCGTTCATCGTTGTGAGCGCATTCACTTCGACCCTGACGTTGAAACACGTGCCCCTCTTCACCTCGCTGGGGTAGTTGAGGGTGACGGCGAGTTTGCCATCGTCGATCAGCGAGTTGAACGTGATCGCGCTCCCGGAGGGCAACAGGAGCGACCCTAACAGCAGGGCCAGCGCCAATGACAGGGGGAAGGCCGATCTCTCCAAACCGGTCACCTCACGCATCGAACAGCTGCGGGATGTATATGGGATTTGGCCCGCGTAGCGGGAGACGCACCGATACGCGGAGAACGTAGCGTCAGATGAGGTGCAGCACCCTCGCATAGGAGGGCTCGCCCATCAGCTCCCTCTCGGAGAGGAGCCAAGTCATCCACGTCAGCTCCGCAGGTCGGTGACCTGTTTCGGCTGCGAGCCTCTCGACCTCCCTCACGAAGGCCATGTCGTCCCAGACCTCCTCCAGCCCCGCACGCCTCAGCATCGAGTTGATGACGCGCTTCACCACCTTGTCAGGCATCACGGTGTCAACACCGCCCATCATCCTCAGGTACTGGTACGTGACGAGGCCCACTCCCCTCACCGAGCCCACAGGATCGCTCTTCCAGCCCTCGAGGGTGCTGGAGAGGGCCCACCTTCTGAGACGCTGGACGTCGTCGTGGCCGTCAAACGCGGTGAGCCTCCGCGCGACCTCCTGCGCCACCTCCCACGACCTCCTGCTCCTCCAGACCCTGCGCAGCCGATCGACGTCGTGAAAAGCGAGGTCCCTGAGCGTGAATATCTCACCGCTGTCGACGAAGAGCTCCTTGAACCTGATGACCGCAGGGACCACGGTCCTGAAGTACGACATGCCGATGGAGGTGAAGGACGCGTCGACGACCATCAGCACCGCGCTCCCTCCCCACCTCCTCGAGGCGAGGCACCGGTCCACGAGCTCCCTGACCTCCGGCACGGAGGAGAGGACCTCGTCGACGATCCTCTTCAGGTCGGCCATCGACATCCCGCTTTTCCCGACCCAAGGGCTCTGAAGTCCCTTCCTTCCCCGACGCCGTGTTAATTTAAATGCCGATGCGGAGGACCGGTTGAGGAACAGGGATGTCCGGGAGGCAGATCAGGATAACGTACGAGGACGTCCAGAGGGCTCTGGAGGAGCTCTCGATCCTCGAGCAGCTGATCGTCGACCTGCAGAACAGGCTGACGGCGCTGAACGCCTCGATCCTCGACTACGAGAGGGCCCTGGAGCTGATCGACTACATCTCCAGCAACCCGAGCGATCTGAAGGTCCTGGTGCCGATCGGCGGCGGAGGGCTCGTCGAGGCCGAGATCAGGTTCTCGGGGAGGATGAAGGTCAACATAGGCCAGAACGTCGTGATCGAGGCCCCCGTCGAGAGGTGCAGGGAAATAGTGAGCTCCCGGAAGGCCCTCATCGAGCGTTCGAGGTCCCAGCTCGTCCAGACCCTCAACGCTTACCTCGAGCGGGCGGAGCTGCTGAGAAGCTTCCTCCAGAGGGTCCAGGAGGCCGTCTCTTCCGCGAGGCAGGCCGAAGGGGGAAAAGCTGGTGCTTGAGGGGCTGAGGAGGGCCATCAGGGGCCTCGTGGAATCCGTCACAACGGAGGAGCTCACCGAGGAGAAGCTCGAGGGCGTCCTCGAGGACTTCAGGCTCAGCCTCATCGCGAACGAGGTCTCGCTCGAGGCCTCCGAGTTCCTCACGGAGAGGGTGAGGGAAGCGCTGAGGGGGAAGAGGGTCCCGAGGTTCTCGGACCGGAGGGATCTGGTCACGGGAGCGCTCAGGAAGGCCCTCGAGGAGGTTCTGCTCGAGGCGGACCCGGACGGGCTGGTCGAGGAGATCAGGCAGAGCCACTCCTCCAGCGGCGAGCCTTTCCCAGTCCTTTTCGTCGGCCCCAACGGAGGAGGGAAGACCACGACCGTCGCCAAGATCGCGCTCTTCCTGAAGCGAAACGGACTGATCCCTGTGATCGCCTGCTCGGACACCTTCAGGGCAGCGGCGATCGAGCAGATGAGGGCTTTGGCCGAGAGGGTCGGCGTGAGGTGCGTCAGCCAGAAGTACGGTGCTGATCCGGCTGCAGTGGCGGTCGACGCGATAGCTTCCGCGAGGTCCAGCAGGGCGCACGTCGTCCTCATCGACACCGCCGGCCGTTCAGAGCTGAACCGGAACCTCCTCGAGGAGATGAGGAAGATCAGGAGGGTCGCGATGCCGAGGAGGGTGATCTACGTCGGCGACGCTCTGACCGGGAACGCTGCGGTCGAGCAGGCCAGGCAGTTCGATGCCTACGTGGGACTCGATTACGTGGTGCTGACGAAGCTGGACAGCGACGTGAAGGGAGGCACAGCGATATCCGTATGCTACGCCGTCAGGAAGCCGATACTCTTCGTCGGCACCGGCCAGGACCTCAGCGACCTCGCGCCGTTCTCGAAGTCCGAGATCATCGAGAGGGTCCTCGGGGAACTCCCGTGAACCTCACCTCTCGGCGCTGAGGTACCTGTTGGCGGCGTAGGACCCGAGGCCGGCGGCGAGTATAGCGAAGACCGAGAGGTAGGCGAGGTGAAACTGGAAGGAAGCGAGGTCGACGGAGTTGCCGTAGAGGAGGGCGCCCCTCAACACCTCGATCGCGTGGGTCAGCGGGTTCAGGGTCGCCAGCGGTTTCATCCAGTCGGGCATGATGGACTGCGGGTAGAGCGCGGTGCTGGTGAACATCAGCGGCAGGTTCAGCAGGTTCGCGACGGCCATGTGGTACTCCCAGCTCTTGAGGCGAAGCGTCAAAGCTATCACCAGCGACGAGAGGGAGACGGCGAGCAGGAAGATCGACGCGATCGCTCCGGCTACCAGCAGCGGTGAAGCCGGGTTCAGCTTCACGCCAAGCGCCAGACCCATCAGCAGAACCATCGTCGCCTGGACGAGTGCCCTCACGGACGCAGCCAGCACCTTCCCCAGCACTATCGAGGACCTCCTTATCGGTGCGACCAGGAGCTTGTTCAGGAACCCCAGCCTCCTGTCCCACGCGATCGACATGCCGCTGAAGACCGAGACGAAGAGGACGATGACCGAGGTCATCCCTGTCGCCACGAAGGAGAAGTAATCGGTTTCCGGAGAGCCGAAAAGCCTTGACGCCACCTGGTTGAACAGCGACGCCACGACCCTCGTCGACTCGGGAGGCAGGTTCCTGAGGACGTCCTCGGGAACGGTGAAGAGGCCTGTGAGGTTGAAGGCCTTTCCGTAGAGGCCCATCCAGAAGAGAGGCTGGATCAGGGCCATCAGCAACAGAGGCGGTGACCTCACCCACTTCCTCAACTCCCTGCCCATGATCGCGGAGATCTCGCCCATCAGCCCCTCACCCTCCTTATGTTCAGTCTCTGGCGGAAGACCTCCTCCCAGCTCCCGTGCTCCTCCCTGATGCTGCGACCGGTGAGGCTGATGAAGACCTCGTCGAGCGTCGGCCTCCTCATCTCTATCCGCCTGACGATCGCCCCTCCGCCGATCAACCTCCCAACCAGCTCAGGCAGGACCTCCTCCCCTCTACTGACCTTCAGCACGGCCCTGCTCCCTTCGACCCTGAGGTCCAGAACACCTCCCACCCCATTGACGAGGGAGTGGAGGTCGATGCCGTTGCCCTGAACCTCGAGCTCTATCACGTCGGATCCGTGGGCGGCCTTGAGCTCCCTCGGGCTCCCTATCGCCATGATCTTCCCCCTGTCTATCACGGCTACCCGGTCGCAGTTCGCGTCGGCCTCCTCCATGTAGTGCGTCGTCATCAGGACCGTCAGCTGCTCCTCCCTCACGAGCCTCCTGATGTAATCCCAGATGTGCGCCCTAGTCTGGACGTCCAGCCCGAGCGTCGGCTCGTCCAGGAAGAGGACCTTGGGCCTGTGAATGAGCGCTGCGGCCAGCTCCAGTCTCTTCCTCATGCCACCCGAGTAGGTCTCGACCCTCCTCCTCGCGGCCTCCTTCAGGTCCACCAGCTCAAGGACCTCCTCTATCCTCCTCTCGGCGACGTCCTTGGGCACGTGGTAGAGGGAGGCCATCAGCCTGAGGTTCTCGATGCCGGTCAGCTCGTCGTCAACCGTGAGGTCCTGAGGCACCAAACCGATCACGCTCCTGACCTTCGAGGTCTCGGTCCTCACGTCGTACCCCCAGACCCTCGCCGAGCCGGAAGTGGGCCTGATCAGCGTCGTGAGGATGTTGATGGTGGTGGTCTTCCCGGCGCCGTTGGGCCCGAGGAGCCCGAAGAGCTCGCCCTCCTCCACCGAGAAGGAGATTCCGTCGACCGCGACCACGTCCCCGAAGACCTTGCGGAGGTCCTCGGCCTCGATCGCCGGCACGCCCATCACCCCTTTCCGAGCACCCTGAGGACCTTGACGCGGGCCTCCCTCAGGACCTCGGCGACCTCGAGGAACCTCTCCGGAGGAAGGGTCGCGTAGGCGTGGAAGACGGTCATCGCCAGAGACCTCGCGGCGTCCATCAGCTCAGCCGCCTCCGGTCCCATCACCCTCCTCCCCTTCTCGAGCAGGGCCTGGACCTGATCGCTCCGTTCGCTAAGGAAGCGCCGCCCCTCGTCCGTTATCCTGTAGACCTTCTTTCCCTCGACGACCTCGACCGTCACCAGCCCCTCGTCTTCCAGCAGCTGAAGCGTCGGGTAAATCGCTCCCGGGCTCGGAGAGTAGAGGCCGTGGAACCGGTCCCTTATCGCCTTGATCACCTCGTAGCCCCTCTTCGGCCCGTCCGCCAGCGCCTCCAGGACCAGGATCCTCACGTCACCCCTTGTCAGCCAGCGGAGGCCGTGCCAGGGACCCGGCCCGAAGAACCACCTCATTCCGATATTTCGCGTAAACTCTCATTATATCAGGATATCGCGATAGTTCATGCGAGGGGCCTGACGCCCGCCGGCCAGTAAAGCAGGTGGAGGTTGCCGACGTTCACCCGCTTCAGGTGCCTCTTCGCGGCCCTGTAGCACTCCCAGACCTGCCGCTCCGGCGTCACCGGAACGTCGTCCATCTTGAAGTCGGGGTGGAAGACGAGGAGGCTGTAGGGGATGCGGTCGTCGAGGCTCGCGATGAACTCGGCTATCCTTCCGACCTCCTCGGCGTCGACGTAGTGGGGGACCAGCAGCGTCGTCGCACCGAGAACCGGAGGCTCCGCCCTCGCCTCGAAGAACTCCCTGCAGACGAGCTCGAAGTTCCTGAGGGTCTGGACGTTGCTCATCCCCGTCAGCGCCCTGTGGACGGTGCCGTCGAAGGCCTTCAGGTCGAACTTGATGTTCCCTCCGGTGATCATCGAGAGCTCAGCGGCCCTCCTCACCAGCGCAGGGTTACCGTCGCCGTTCCACTCCCAGCAGATCCTGCAGACCCTATCGCCCTTCGACTCCACGAGGAGCCTCGAGGCGTTGAGCGCGAACGGAAGCTGGGGCTCCGCNGAACCGCCGAACCAGCANCAGCACGTGATTCTCCGGTTGGNGAGCGTCAGGTCGACCAGCTCCCTCGCTTTCACGAGCTTGCCGCAGCTCAGGACCTTATGCGTCCAGTTCTGGCAGAAGAGGCAGTTGAACGAGCAACCGTAGAAGAAGAGGGCGAGGTTGTAGTGTCCCACCTCGGGACCCTGGGTGACGGCGTACCGAGGATAGCCGCATCCCGTCGCCGCGGGGCACCACCAGGCGTTGCAGCAGTTGGTCACGTGCGGGTCGAGGTAATAGTGGAGCAATCCCCTATCAGGCGTCGAGAGGCTCCAGAGCCTGCCGTTCCTGACGCCCCTGATACCGCAGTAACCGAGCTCGCCTTCACCCATCACGCACCTCGCGGCACAGAGGTTGCACGGCAAGCCACCCACAGTCCTCGGCGGCTCGGGAGGTAGGCCGAACTCGGACCTGTAGCGCCTGTGGTTGGAGAGCGCCACCTCCAGCGCCCTCTCCTCCTCCTTCAGGCACCTCCTGCAGACTCCTATCGCCCTCGAGATGAGCGGCGACGTCAGCCCGCAGACTTCGCAGGTCACCATACCCGCCCGTCACTAGATCTACATGCGATCGGATTAGAGAATTTCGTCCACGGATCTAAAAAAAAGGACCTCCAGTCCCATATCGGTTTTGTCGTGAGCGTCCCTCTTCAGCCGTCTGCTCAGGGTCAGAGACAGTTACGTCCTGACGGGCCTCAAGTCCGCGTATATTCTTCCATGTCATAGAAGCATCCATTATACACCATCTCTAGGAAAGCTCTCTACGACTTAAACCAGCAAACAATTAGTATGTTCGTATAGGCCTTTTCACATATGTACATAGCATAGATAGAATAAGATATGAGGGAACAATGCAATAGAAATGAAAAAGAAAGACTTAAGTAAAGTTGATAAGGTCTATAGTAAAGAGCGAAATTTTTAAATCAAGCTTTGTTAAACGTTTTGGCGTGGG
>AWOE01000053.1 GCA_000494145.1 Candidatus Calditenuaceae archaeon JGI OTU-1
TATGCAAGAACTGCGGCCGGATCTACACCGCAGAGGCCTACTCCTTCGACCCCGGGCGGCTCAAGGTCAGGTACCGGTGCGTCGGGGTCCAGCTCAAGTCGGGGTGGTATCAGGGCTGCGGTTACGAGGGCGAGGCGGACGTGACGACCGACGACGGGAAGCTGGCGTGGAAGGTGGAGTTCGCGGCGCGGTGGGCGGCTCTAGACGTGAGGTTCGAGGCCTACGGGAAGGACATAGCCGACTCGGTCAGGGTCAACGACTGGGTCTCGGACGAGATACTGGGGTACCCGCACCCTTACCACGTGAGGTACGAGATGTTCCTCGACGCCGTCGGGAGGAAGATCTCCAAGTCGACCGGAAACGTCTTCACGCCTCAGATGTGGTACCGGTATGCGTCACCGGAGAGCCTGATGCTCTTCCTGTTGAAGAGGAGCACGAGGACGAGGAAGGTGGCTCCGGCCGCGATACCGAGGATGATGGAGGAACTCGATCGACTCGAGGAGTTCTACTTCAGGAACCCGCAGTCGAACGATCTGAAGTCGGCGAAGATGAGGGGCCTCTACGAGTACGCTCACCTGCTGAAGGTCCCTGAGAGGCCCAAGAGGAGGGTTCCGTACAGGTTGCTGCTCCAGCTGGCCCAGATCGCACCCCCCGAGAACGTCGAGGAGTTCGTGCTCCAGAGGCTCCAGAGGTACGGTTACGCAGCCGACGAGGACGCGAGGAGGAGGCTCGGTTACGCGCTGAACTACCTCAGGGACCTTTCCGTGAGGGAGGTGGCCGAGAAGAGGTTGGAGATCGACCCGAAGGTGCTCGAGGTCTTGAAGAAGGTCCTCGATGTAGTCAAGTCCGGTGCAGGACCGGAGGAGATCCAGTCGGCCGTCTTTGAGCTCTCGAGGAGCCTCGGCGTAGACCCCGTCGTCACCTTCAGGACCTTTTACAGGGTACTGCTCAACCGCGACAGCGGCCCCCGCCTCGGTCCCTACCTTTACGACCTCGGCCCCGAATATCTGGAGCGGGTCCTGGAACCGTACCTCAAAGCGAATACGAACAGCAAGTATGCCTGATCTCGACCCGTCCTCCTTAACAAAACTTATCAGTGCCCATTCGGTTTGTAGTATGCAGGAAGTTGACGGACACGGTGCTGCTACAGGTAAGGGTCAACGCAACCCTGCTCCGGAAGGTCGACGAGCTCTGCGCGGAGGGACTGTTCAAGAACAGGAGCGATGCGGTGAACGACGCGCTGAGGTACCTGGTGATGAGGTACTCGAGGACGAGCCCCGAGGGGAGGGCAACGGCGCTCTACCTGGGCGGGAGGCTCCAGAAGTCCGGATCGCCGGTCGAGCTGGTCTTCAGGGCTGCGAAGGGGAGAACGGAGGTGGGCGAGAGGTGGACGCGNTAGGTTACGACGTCCTAGCGATCCACCACCTTGCGCTGGAGGACGACCCGAGATATCCCGACAACGAGGAGTACATCTCGATGACGAGGGGGCTGCCGAAGGCCGTGACGGTCTTNGACCTGTTGAACCTGGTGGCCGCGGTCTCCGAGGCTGNAGGCGAGAGGGCCGGCCGGGAGCTCTACCTCGCATACCTGAGGAGCGAGGAGCACGTCGTCCTCTTCCCTCCTCCACCGACCTCTTGGGAGGAGCACATCGAGGACGTCTTCCCTGACCTCCTCAGGGGGCTCGACTACGTAGGCGTCCTCATCGAGAGGTCCCTCGAGACGAACCACGAGGTAACGCGTTACGTGACATGGAAGAGGGAGTACAGGGGGAAGCTCAGGACCAAAGTGGTATCACCATCGGAAGCTATCGGTAAGACGTGAAGATCACGAGACGGGGCTACGTTTAACTCCGATCGATAAGGTACTTGCGCTGTGATCGCGCTCCACGAGGTACTCTCCCACCTGAGGAGCCTCGACCCGAAGGAGGTCTCCAGGAAGTGCGAAGTCGCCTACCTTCCTCCNANGGAGGGNAAGGGNCCGAGGTACCTCGTGAANGTCCTCGACCTTACTTACTGCTTCGACCTTGCCGACGGCACTGCCGAGGAGGTGGTGAAGANGGANCCNGCGGACCCCGGCTTCTCCGTCGTGATCGCGAAGTACCTCGCCAACCAGGTCAAGTTCGAGCCGCAGAAGGGATGGGTCGCGATCGAGAAGTTCGTCAACGCGCAGGCCTACCACAGCGATTACGTCAGGAAGGTCCTCAGACCGATGATCGAGGCCTTCGGCACCAAAGCCGACCTCTTCACGCANTCCGCGGTCGCGACTGGAGGGAGGAGGGAGAAGCTCGGCGGCATCTCCTTCAGCTTCAAGTTCTTCCCGAGGCTTTTGACGCTGGTCCAGCTCTGGCCCTCCAGCGATACCGTGCTGGGGCGCGCGGAGGTAAGCATCAAGTTCTCGCCGCATGCGGTCCAGTATCTGGAGGGGAGGGAGGCGGTGACGATCGCCGAGTTCCTCGTGAAGCGGCTGCTCCACAACAGGACGAGGAGNAGATCGGTCACCGTCTGACTCAGCCGAACCCCCTTCCCGGCCACTCGTCCTCCGGCACCTTCTCCCTCGCGTTGACTGCTCGTGCCATCTGGAAGAGGAGCGTCGAGAGCCTGTTGAGGTACCTGACGACCTCCGGGTTCACCCTCTCCTGGTCGGAGAGGAGGACCACTGCCCTCTCGGCCCTCCTCGCCACGGCCCTCGCGAAGTGGAGCATCGCTCCGGGAAGGGAGCCTGAAGGATAGATGAAGTGCCGCAGCTCTTCTAACTCGGAGCTGAGCCGATCCAGCGCGGCCTCGAGCGACGAGACGTCCTCGGTGCCGATCAGCTTTATCCCCAAATTCTCCGGCGCCTCCGACGCCAGCTCCGCGCCCATCCTGAAGAGGGCCTCCTGAACCTTCCTCAGCTCCACCTCGAGGTCCATATGCCTCTCCCTCAGCAGCGACCTGCAGACGCCGATGACGGTGTTGAGCTCGTCGACCTCACCGCACGCTACAACCCTCGGATGGTACTTCCTGACCCTCTTCCCTTCCAGGAGCCACGTGCTGCCGTCGTCACCGGTTCCGTACCTCACGTCCGTCCGAGCGTCGTCTACAGCCATAAGGGTTCGTCGACCTCCGGTTCGTCTGCCACCCGTCCTCACCGGATTACACGTTAATTCAGGGACTGCCCTGTCCTGATAGGAAGCGCCATGAGGTTCAGGGACAGGCGCGACGCCGGCCGGAGGCTGCTCGAGCTCGTCAGAAAATGGGAGGTGAGGCCCGATCTGGTGCTCGCTATACCGCGAGGGGGCGTCGTGGTGGGATACGAGGTGGCAGTAGGACTCGACGCGGGACTCGACGTCATCATGGTTCGGAAGATAGGCGTTCCAGGAAACCCGGAGCTCGCAGCAGGTGCGGTCTCCGAGGACGGNGAGGTCTACGTCGAGCAGGAGGTCNTGGACCTTTACGGGCTCGACGAGTCGTACGTGAGGGAGCGTGCAGCGGAGATGCTCNGCGAGGTGAGGGAGAGGGCCTCGAGGCTGAGGGGAGGTGCCGAGAGGNTTGACGTCAGGGCTGCGGACGTTCTCCTGGTCGACGACGGGATGGCGACCGGNTCCACNATGATCGCCGGCGTGAGGTCGGTCAGGAGGCTCGGTGCGAGGAGCGTGAGCGTGGCCGTCCCCGTCTCCTCAAGGGAGGCGCTCTTCAGGGTTTCGAGGGAGGCCGACAGAGCTGACGCTGTGCTGGTTCCTGAAGAGTTCTTCGCGGTCGGTGAGTTCTACGAGCACTTTCCCCAGGTCGAGGACGAGGAGGTGGTCGAGCTGCTCAGGAGCGCCAGGAGGTCGAGGTGGGCATGAGGGACCCGCTGATGATCATCGGAATCGGACTGGTCCTGGCTGGAGCGGTCCTGATCCTCGGGTCGTTGGTGCTGAGGTACCTGCCGGAGTTGAAGGAGGTCCATCCGCTCCTCTTCGTCTCGGTCAGGGTCGGCGACCTGACGATCGGAACCTCGCCGCTGTTGATGTTGGTCCTCCTNGCGCTGTACCTCCTGCTGGCGCGGTGGCGTCCCTGAGGTGAAGGTTGGGCTCCTCCCGGGTCAAGTTCTATTAGCAAGCCGTGGATATCCCTTCTACGGGCGGGGGTAGCCAAGCCTGGTCAAAGGCGCAGGGCTCAGGACCCTGTCCCGTAGGGGTTCGTGGGTTCGAATCCCACCCCCCGCATCTATTCCCATCGCCGAAATGCACGAGCCTTTGCCTCGGCCTGGGAGC
>AWOE01000054.1 GCA_000494145.1 Candidatus Calditenuaceae archaeon JGI OTU-1
CGGGTCAAGTTCTATTAGCAAGCCGTGGATATCCCTTCTACGGGCGGGGGTAGCCAAGCCTGGTCAAAGGCGCAGGGCTCAGGACCCTGTCCCGTAGGGGTTCGTGGGTTCGAATCCCACCCCCCGCATCTATTCCCATCGCCGAAATGCACGAGCCTTTGCCTCGGCCTGGGAGCACAATTTGTGGGTCCCGCGCGGGCCCGGCGGGATTCGAACCCGCGACCTACCGGTTAAGAGCCGGCCGCTCTACCTGGCTGAGCTACGGGCCCGTCGAGAAAATTTGCATGATTTATATTTAAAAATATTGTGCTCAGGATCTGGACGAAATTATTGGCTGAGGAGATAAAGGGGAAGGGGTTGGCATGAGCATGTCTGGCCTGAGATTGGATAACCCGGAAGACCGAAGGTGACCTGCTCTTGCTCACAACTATGGAAGGTGGAAAGGCCGCTCTTTGCCCTTCAGATTTTCGGGCAGGCGGCCCTCCTTCAACATTCAGTGGTCATATGTGTTGGCACCAATTCGCAAAAGGTCTCATTACAAGCCACTTTTCATATTGCCAGCTATGGCCAGCCGACGTCGGCCGCCTTATGTGGTAAAACCAGCAGCGAAGGCGCCAATATAGCCGTTGCCCGCCTGATCACTCCAAATACTCCGGCAAGAAAAACCCAGACTCCCTCTGTTAAACCGAAACAGATGCAATCGCACTATAACTATCAAAACAAAAATCTTTTATCAATCCATTTGACCAGTACAATTGAAGTTGAAGACCGCGACGGTCGTTATATCGGTGTGGCTAATCTTGTCGCTATGTCTAGTCTATGCGGGATATTCCCCAGCCTCGGCTGATGTTCCCTACTACGGGATATTGAGAGGGTTTGAAGCCCCTAATGTATCCATTGCCGGATATGACATAGCGGCCGACGAGAGCGGCATATACATCGTTGGCGAATTTTTCAAAGATGCCGGCTACGGCCCGATGGTGCTGTTCCTAAACCCCGACCACACATTCCGATGCCAAAACGTGCTCCAGCTTATAGTAGATAATACTTATATCAGAAGAGTTCCCGCCGCTGGCTACTCGGTAGCACTCAACGGCACCCATGTGATCGTTGCAGGCACCTACAGCGAATCACCAGCTAATTGGCTGCTGGCCCGGCTGTTTATTGCAGTCTTCGACAAACGCGATTGTAAATTGACGGGCATCAGGGAGCTAATTGATTCAAGTATCCAGTGGGTTAATCTTTATAACATCATTGCAGGCGCGGGGATAAAGGTGCTCTGGGATAGCAATAGACAATCGATATATTTGATGCTTCAGACTTGGCAAACGACATATCTTAATGACTACCTATACCTATTCCGGTTTGACAGCAGCCTAAACATACTTGACTTAAAAATATACAACATGCCTGGCCCAGAACCCTTTTTCATTTCAGACATGGCGGATGACGAAAATTTTCTATACCTGGTGGGGGTATACCAGCAAAATGGTGGAAGTCCTAGGATAATCTTAATGTCGGCCGGTAAAGATAACCTGTCTTTATCTAATGCCCGTGTAATTAATCCTATGTTCCCAGGCTATGATGTATCAGTTACCAGTATAGAACTTACACCATACATCATATTGACCGAAGACCAATCGACGGGCCGAAGGGATGTCAACATCGCTTTCTCTTTTAGGTGCACTGGATCAGACTGTAGTGAGGACGGGGATGAAGCCATTAGGCTGGGCATAGTTAGGTTTGGACTCGGAGCGATAATTTCATCGGTCTCGGCTAGGCTCTACAGGTGGACGCCCACGCATTGGAATGTCCCGGGGCCGGCAGTATACGGGAGGAACAACACTTGGTTGACCGGGTTTGTAAAGGCTGGAGGCATACTATACATGGTTGGGTTTATAGGCCCTTCCATCTACGATCCACCAGAGGACGGGTTTGTCTATGCCGTCGATGATGATACTCTGAACGCCCAATACATGTTTAGGCTAGTAAGCCTCGATGGTAACGCCACCTCAGGAGGGGGACGTGTCTTCTCAGCTGTTCTGGGAGCAGGCTCCTTTGGAGACTACGCATATATCACTGGCACGGCAGGCAACTATTATCTGGAGTTCAACCCTTTTAACCCAGCAAACATAACCGGGACCGCAGAGCTCATCAATATTGCCCCTCCCGAACAAGTCAAAAGCGAACTGAAAGAATTAACAAATTTTAAATCTCAAAATTTTCCCGACCAAATTTTTGATAAGGACGATTCGACAGCCCCTGCAGGTTTTTACGGTGTCCTCCGTTTAAAGCCGGGAATAGTGACAACATATACCACTACAGAGACGTCGACAACTACTTCGACCGCAAACACGACGGTTACATCCACAACTACTTTTACGGCGACAAGAACGGTTACCTCCACTCCGACGACCACCGTGACAAGGTTTACCACCTCCACCAAGACGTCTGTGGCCACGGTAGTTAGGACGGAGTATGTGTTTTCGACGGTTTATACTACAAGAATTGTGGAAGGCACCGTGACAAGGTATGAGACGTTAACCTCCATCACAACCATCCCCTACTTCACCACCCAGACCGGCACGACAACAATCCGTGTGACCGCTACGGCTGCCACGACGCCGATCGTCTATGTCACCGTACAGACGACCTTGAACCGCACACTGACGGTGAGGCAGACAACCACCAAAGCAGTAGTCGCGGAGGGATATTTGCCGTGGCAGCTTCTCATCCTGCCCCTAATACCGCTACTCTTGCTTCCCCTAGTAGTCGCCATAAGCAGGAAACGGCTCACGGTAACCATCCTCAAGGGGGCGTCGGCGCAAATTCCTGATATACATCCAGATAACATATTAAACCCATACTTCAAGCCCAGTGTGGGGAGGCTGCGTAAAAACGGGAAGGTAACATTCCACAACAAAGACCATGCATTCCACCAGCTGGAGCTCTATAGCGCGAAATATCCAGGCTGGCAGATGGTCTTCATACTTAAGCCTGGGGAGAAGGTCAGCATAAAGATGAAAGAGCCCGGCAGATACTTCTTCCGGCTAACAACAAACCCGAATAAAGTTGGGATACTGGAAGTAGAATGAATCAGCATACGATTCATCTTTTCAAAAAACTGCATGTCTTTTTATTCAAGGTTGTAAGGTCTTATCGCAGACTGAGCTACCGGCCTGACATTCCTGCCCTCGAAGGACGTCAGCATCCAGACTCGGAGACCCACGATATCAACCTCTACGAGTTCCGCTGGCCGTTGACTTCTGCTCCTGGCCGTTGGTAGAACCGGTGGAGGTTGAGGCCGAAGGTGCGCCGTAGGGAAGAAGCGCCGCATTTCATCATCCGCATACGAGGAGACCCGTTGCACGACGGTCCGGAACACCTCACGGCCCTCCGGGATAAGGTTATTCATCGGGCGGGGAGAAGGGCGAACGATGCGGATAGACTGCGACGTCGTCGTGGTCGGCGGGGGCCCAGCGGGATCCCACACGGCGATGGCCGTTGCGAGGTTCTCCAGGCAGAACCTCAGGGTCGTCCTGATCGACAGGAACGACAGGTCCGAGTTCGGGAAGAAGACGAGGAGGGGTTGGACATGCGGTGACGCGGTCAGCAGGAAGAGCCTCGAGTTCGTCATGGAGAACCTCGGGATCCGGTACGAGCGACCGGAGATCGAGCACGAGGTCGAAGGCGTGCTGGTGATCTCGCCGGACCACGAGACGAAGGTCCTCTTCGACGGAGAGGGTTACCTCCTCAACCGGAAGCTCTGGCCGCAGAAGCAGCTCCAGTACCTCGAGAAGCTCGGGGTCGAGGTGGTCTTCGGCGTGGACGTCAGGACGCTCCTCAGCGAGGACAACAGGATCGTCGGCGTGAAGGGGACCTCCAAGTCCGGCGAGCCGGTGGAGGTCAGGGCGAAGGTCGTGGTCGACGCCTCCGGATCGGCGTCCGTCCTCAGGGCCAACCTCCCGATCGAGAGCTACGTCGAGAGGGAGATAGACAAGGAGAACGACATGGAGGCGACGGGCAGGTACATCCTGGAGTTCGACAGGGTGGTGGAGGACGAGACCTGGTTCGACCCGAGGTACTGCATCATCCACCTCGACCAGTTCCTCGCGCCCGGTGGGTACTGCTGGACCTTCCCCAAAGGGGAGAACAAGGTGAACATCGGTCTCGGGGTCCAGAAGACGGCCCTGGACCGGAGGAACGCAGCCCACGGCCTCAAGGACAACCTCGCCTCCCTGATCGACCAGTACGTCAGGACCAACCGGGCGATAGTGAACCCCCGTGAGCCGGAGGGATACCAGGACCAGGGGAACACGTACAGCACCTGGCAGGTCCCNGTGAGGCGGCAGAACGACTGCATGGTGGCCAACGGGTACGTNGTCGTCGGCGANGCGGCGTGGATGCCGAGGCCGATAGATGCCGGAGGNCTGGGGCCTTCGCTGTACGGCTCGGTGATACTCGGACGGAACATCGTGAGGGCGGTCGAGGAGGACGACGTCAGCCAGGACGGCCTCTGGGGCTACAACGTCGACTACGTCAGGATGTACGGTTACCAGATGGCGGGGTTCGAGGTCTTCAGGAGGTACCTCCAGACGCTCCCCAACGACGACATCTCCTTCGGGATGAAGTACTTCCTCAGCGAGGACGACATCGAGAGCATCAA
>AWOE01000055.1 GCA_000494145.1 Candidatus Calditenuaceae archaeon JGI OTU-1
GACGCGGTCAGCAGGAAGAGCCTCGAGTTCGTCATGGAGAACCTCGGGATCCGGTACGAGCGACCGGAGATCGAGCACGAGGTCGAAGGCGTGCTGGTGATCTCGCCGGACCACGAGACGAAGGTCCTCTTCGACGGAGAGGGTTACCTCCTCAACCGGAAGCTCTGGCCGCAGAAGCAGCTCCAGTACCTCGAGAAGCTCGGGGTCGAGGTGGTCTTCGGCGTGGACGTCAGGACGCTCCTCAGCGAGGACAACAGGATCGTCGGCGTGAAGGGGACCTCCAAGTCCGGCGAGCCGGTGGAGGTCAGGGCGAAGGTCGTGGTCGACGCCTCCGGATCGGCGTCCGTCCTCAGGGCCAACCTCCCGATCGAGAGCTACGTCGAGAGGGAGATAGACAAGGAGAACGACATGGAGGCGACGGGCAGGTACATCCTGGAGTTCGACAGGGTGGTGGAGGACGAGACCTGGTTCGACCCGAGGTACTGCATCATCCACCTCGACCAGTTCCTCGCGCCCGGTGGGTACTGCTGGACCTTCCCCAAAGGGGAGAACAAGGTGAACATCGGTCTCGGGGTCCAGAAGACGGCCCTGGACCGGAGGAACGCAGCCCACGGCCTCAAGGACAACCTCGCCTCCCTGATCGACCAGTACGTCAGGACCAACCGGGCGATAGTGAACCCCCGTGAGCCGGAGGGATACCAGGACCAGGGGAACACGTACAGCACCTGGCAGGTCCCNGTGAGGCGGCAGAACGACTGCATGGTGGCCAACGGGTACGTCGTCGTCGGCGATGCGGCGTGGATGCCGAGGCCGATAGATGCCGGAGGNCTGGGGCCTTCGCTGTACGGCTCGGTGATACTCGGACGGAACATCGTGAGGGCGGTCGAGGAGGACGACGTCAGCCAGGACGGCCTCTGGGGCTACAACGTCGACTACGTCAGGATGTACGGTTACCAGATGGCGGGGTTCGAGGTCTTCAGGAGGTACCTCCAGACGCTCCCCAACGACGACATCTCCTTCGGGATGAAGTACTTCCTCAGCGAGGACGACATCGAGAGCATCAANAGGAGGGAGCACCCGAGGTTCCCCNTGCTGACGAACTTCCTGAGGGTCCTGCTCGACGCGGAGCTCAGGAGGAGGGTGAGGGAGAGACCGAAGCTGGCCAGGTCGCTGGCGTACGTCGCCGACAAGAGTCGGAGGCTGATCAGGCACTACCTGAACTACCCCGAGAGGAGCTCGGAGTTCCCGAGGTGGAGGGCGCAGCTGCTGAGGGAGCTGAGAGAAGCCAACGAGAAGCTCGGGATCACCTGAAGTAACCCTGGATGCCGAAGAGGTTGCCCAGGAACTCGCCGAAGAGGAAGGTGGCCGCCGCTGTTCCCATGATGAGAACCACGTTCTCGACAGCCTCCCTCTTGAAGCTGGAGTCGTTGATGACTGCGACGTAGTATGAGAAGAAGCTCGCAAGTAGAATCGCGAGGATTACCGATCCTGAGAAGGCGAGTAGCATGTCGTGGGTCGTGAAGTACGGAAGCGCGAGCAGCACCGTCGAGAGAAGGTATGCCGTCCCGGTGACCATGCCGGACGTCACCGGTTTGCTCCTCAGCTCGCTCTTGGCCTTGAGGTAAGCGGCGACGCCCATCGAGATCGAGGCCGCGAAGCCAACGATGAGCCCCGCGACGCCTGCGATGATCGTAGAGGCCGTGACGCCCAGGAAACCCGCGTGGACTCCTGTGACCTCGATCATCGAGTCGGAGAGGCCGAGGGCGATGAAGCCGATGTAGCGCAGAAGGGGTTCGTCGATCTGGGAGAGAAGGGCCCTCTCGTGCTCCTCCTCGTCCCTGAGGAACTCCTCGACCCTCNCCCTGACGTCGCCGTCCACCNGCTCCAGCACCTCCCTGTACCTCCTGACGACCTCGGACTCGTGTCGCTCGAGGAGCTTCGTCACGAACGTTAGGCCCAGCAGTGCCCTGAGCAGCAGGATCGCCCTGAACCTCAGGGAGTAGAACTTCGGCTTGTGCGAGGGGACCAGGGACTGCCAGAACTCGTAGTGCTTCCTCTCCATCTCGGCGAGCCTCTCCAGCAGCTCCCTCCTCGGGCCGTTCCGCTCCCTCCTCGCCAGCTCCCTGTAAANCAGATGGTCGAAGTGCTCGTCGTCGCAGAAGAAGCGGGCGTCNGAGGNGATGTCGTAGGCTTCCCGGNCCGAAGTCATCTCCGCTCCAGTTCCTCGAGCCTCGATATCAAGTCCTCCAGCTCGAGCCTGACCTCCCTGAGCTCCGACTCGATCCTCTCGATCCGCGAGGAGAGCCGTGAGAGGTCGCTCTCCAGCCTCTCGATCCGGGCTGCGAGGTCAGGGTCCTTGGAGCCCATGCCGACCACCTCCAGCTCCGCGTGGGTATTTACCCCTTCGCCGAACGGTCGTCTGCCGTATCGTCAGGTGCTCACGCGCGGAGGGTTCACGTTTTAAGGTCGCCGGAGGACGCTGGAGACGGTTTGCAGGTCAGGTACAGGTTTGAGTANGAGGTGATGAGGCCGCTNAATGAGGTCAAGGCCTTCTTNAGCGACCCCTCGAACCTCGAGAGGGTCTGGCCGAAGGAGTNCGCGCTGAGGGTGGTCGAAGGGCCGGGGAGGATCGTTCGGGGAGCGCGTTACCTCGTCAGGGGGAGGCTGCTCGGCCAACCGGTCGACNTGCNCTTCACCGTCCTCGAGGACGACGAGACAACCAGCNACCACCTGCTGGAGGACGTNCTCGGAGGCAAGCTCGAGCACTTCCAGCGTCTTGTGCCGAAAGACGGATCGACGCAGGTCACAGAGGAGTTCCTGCTGGATATCAATCCCCTGCTGGCCCCTGTGGCAAGGGTCGTCCTCAGGAGGGCTCTTGAGTATCGGGTCGAGGCTATCAGGGCCCTTCTAAACGGAGGTCGGATGCCGGACTTCAGGGACCCTCTGAAGATCTCGATCGCTGCTGGCACAGCGCTGAGCGTCCTGGCCATCGCCCTCGCTGCGTTATTGACGATATGGGCCTTCCCGAGGCCGGTCGATTACCTCGCGAAGCTCGTGGCGTGGTTTCTGCTGTGGTTCTTCACCCACGACCTGGCCCACCTATTTGTGGGAGCGTTGGCCGGCGTGAGGTTCAGCCACTACTACGTCGGCCTCTCCAACCTGTACAGGTCCAAACTCGTCCCGAGGGAGCTCAAGAAGTTCATAGTGGCGCTGGGCATCAAAATAGATCGGGGTAGGAGCAGGGCTGGGAGGTTCGGTTACTTCGCGATGTTCATCGCAGGGCCCCTGGCCTCTATGGTCTCTCCGTTCGCGGTCCCCTTGTACCTCGCGGCATCCGGACGCTTCGGGGCCTTCACGCTGCTGCTTCTGGTGTTGTCGGTGGCCAACGTGATCTTCACCGTNCCGTTCAGCTCATCGGTCGGTTGCATCGCCAAGGGCCTCAGGGTTTTGAGAAGGGGCTGAGGGTGGGGTCAGGGGATGGAGCAGGAACCGCTGCGGAAGCATCGGCTGAAGGTCGTCGAGGTGAAGGGCGTCGAGGCGGACGTGGAGCTGCACGAGGAGGACGCGAGGGCTCTGGGGCTGATAGGAGCGTTCGAGGAGGCCAGCAAGAGGTACGCGGAGAGGAGCCACCTCATCGAGAGGTTCGGCTCTGAATACCACCACGTCTTCCCGGACCCAGT
>AWOE01000056.1 GCA_000494145.1 Candidatus Calditenuaceae archaeon JGI OTU-1
TCAAACCGTTCCTCGACGGCGTGACAATTCCCGGAGGTCACAGGTACACCTGCACCTACCGGACGGAGATATCTTCGAGCAGCACCTTTGCCATCAGGAAGTTCCCCGAGAAGCCCTGGACGATCGCGAAGCTCCTTGTCAACGACACGATTACGCCCGAGATGGCCGCATGGATATGGCTGATGATCGAGACGCGTCAGGCGATCCTCGTTGCTGGCGTTATGGGATCGGGGAAGACCTCGCTGATCAACGCGCTGGCTTCGTTCACACCTACCCACATGAAGATCGGAACGGCCGAGGACGTTCCCGAGTTCAGGCTGCCGCACACCTACTGGCTGAGGTACGTGATCAGGGAGGCCCAGACGATAGAGGGGACAGGTGCTGTCACGATATTCGACCTTCTGAAGCTGCTGCTCAGGAGCAACGTAGACTACATACTGGTCAACGAGATAAGGGGTGAGGACGCCAAGGTTTGGATGCAGGCTGTCGCGACTGGACACGGAGGCGTCACGAGCATCCACGCCGAGGACCCCGAAACGGTCTTCGCGAGGCTCGAGCAGCTCGGCATCCCGACGGCCCACCTGTCGGCCCTTAGGGGGATCGCGTTCATCGGCTTCATCTTCCAGGACATAGGAAAAGGATACTTCAAGCGGCTCAGGAAGGTGAAGGAGTTCTTCGAGGTGAAGATAGACGAGTCGGGGAGGGAGGTCAGGAAACTCTTCTGGTACGAGGCCGGACCCGAGGGAGGGCCGAGATCGCTCAGCCTCGAGGAGCTGCTGGAGACGAACTCTGCCAGGCTGATGGTGGAGTACCTCGGGCTCTCGAAGGAGAGGCTGATGGAGGAGTACAGGACGCGGATCGACTTCCTGAAGTGGCTGACCGGGATGTCGAGGGCCAACCCTGAGGTGGCCGAGATGGAGAGCGTCAAGCAACTGATGGCCAACTTCTACCTCGACAAGAACTTCTTCAGGTCGATACCGATACCGACACCGACCCCGGCGAAACCCGTCGAGAGGGAGAGGGCTGAGGTCAGGCCTGTCAAGCCGAAGGTCACCATTCCGGAGGTGGTCAGGGAGACGATCGCCGCTCAGGGGAAGGCGGGGTACGATCAGCAGGCGGAGGAGAAGAGGCTGGGCGCCGTAAGGCTTGTCGGGACCGGCGATTTGGTCCTGAGACCTCCAAGGGTCGTGAAGAAGGGGAAGATGAAGACGCAGGAGGAAGAGGGGAAGGGCATGGGTGCGCTGCTGACCAAGCTGCGGAAGTCCGGTGAGCAGTGATGGCGTCGATTACGCAGGTTCTGGAGAGGTCCCTCGCGAACTACATCTACCTCAGCGGCATCCCCGCCACCCCCCGCGACTACGTCAGGAGGGCGTTCAACCTTCTGGTCGCGTCGGCCGTCGTCACAGGCGTCATAACGTACTTCGCGCTTGTGGTGGCACAGGTCCCTGCGATGGTCATAGTGGGCGTCATGCCCTTCGCCTACTCACTTTACCTTCTCTTCAGGCCGGTAGTCAAGGCCAAGTCCTTCGAGTCGCAGTGCATGCGTGAGCTGCCGTACGTCGCAGCCTTCATGACCTCCTACGCGGCCGTCGGTATACCTCCGCACAGATCCATGAACGCGGTGGGATTGAAGGAGAGGATCTTCCCCGCCTTCGCGAAACTGGTCAGGAGGATGGAGGCGGTGAGGATGATAACGGTGAAGGACCCGCTCGAGACGGTCGAGGAGGAGGCCGACAAGATCAGCAGCCTTCAGCTGAAGGACTTCCTCCAGTCGGCTGTAGGGGCTGAGAGAGGAGGAGGTGGGATGTACAACGTGCTGAAGGACAAGATGAGGAGCCTCTTCAACGAGCTGAAGGAGAGGTACAAGGCTCTCGGCGACCAGCTCAAGCTCTTCGGGGACCTGCTGCTGGTCTTCTTCGGGGTTCTGCCATTGCTCCTCTACACGATGCTCACGGTCTTCGCGAGCGACATGGCCATATCGACTTCAAGACTCTTCACGTTCATGGTGACTCCGCTTCTGGTGGTTACGCTCGCGGTCATGATCGACACTGGATACCCCTCAACACCCCAGTCCTTCAACAGGTACTACATGAGGGCGCTGATGCTGGGCGCACCCATAGGCGTGGCTGTTGCCGCGGTCTTCTACCTCTCGCCTGTTCTGGTCGAGACGCTGCTGGGGGCGCGGTTCGTCCAGTACAAGCTCGCGATCTCGATCGGTGCAGGCCTCGTGGCCTTCACGGCCCTTGCGACGTGGGTCTTCTTCAGGGATTACAAGTTCATGAACGACGTGGACTACGCTCTGCCGAGCTTCGTTCGGGACCTCACTGAGGAGGTGAAGAAGGGCAGGAGCCCGACACAGGCGACGATCTACCTCTCCGAGGTCAGGAGCTACAACAGGGCCTTCAACTCGGTGCTGCAGCACGTCGCCGCCCAGCTCAGGGTCGGCAGGAGCCTGAGGGAGGCTCTTGAACCTTTCAGGGGGAGGGTCTCTTGGAGGTCGGAGCTGATACTCGATCTGGTGGCGGACGCGGAGGAGCTCGGCGCCCAGAAGGAGATCTTCGAGGAGGTCACAGAGATCAGCCGCGAGATCAGGGACGCGATCCGCGTTGCCAAGGCCAAGACGACGGGCATCAAGTACTTCGGGTTCATGGTGGCTTTGCTGATGATCTTCATCGCCTCGCTCCTGATCAATCAGATAATAGTTCCGCTTGCGAACATAGCTGTCAACGTCCCTCAGGGAATAGGTCTGGGCAACATCAGGCTTCTGAGACCGGACCAGCTGCCGGAGCTGATAGACACGATCTCAGCCGGGATAGTGATGAACGCCGCTTTCTTGGGCGTGCTGACGGGGAAGATGAGCGACGGTATAACGGCTGCCGGGTTCCTCTACGCCTTCGTCTACACGCTGGCGGCGCTTGTTGCCATGACCTTCCTGTTCTGAGGCGGGACGATGGGGAGAAGGTCCTCGGGTCAGGTCCTGATCGGGGCTGCGACGCTGATGCTGGTGATACTCCTGACGATGGCCGCATCGCTGCCGGTGATCAACACGAGCATCGACCCCTCGAGCAGTGTCTACAACTTGGCACGTTTTGTAGTTAATCAGGCCGTAGATGAGCTCGTTACGAGAATGTCGGCATACCAATGTGCGAAAGCACTGTATTACGCAGATAATAGACACCAATACATCGACTTTACACGTTATGCCAATGACATAGAAGATCGTATAAAGAATTCCTTGATACAAGTTGCATCAAAATCCTATAACCTAGAATTGAAAGGCGTGAGGGTAGCAATTCCAGTAGCCAAAATTACCATTATGTCGACTAAATGGGACGGAAACCCTACAAGCGCAAGCGCTGGGAAGGTCGAAATTTCTATGGCAGTTCATGTGTCCGTTTCTTTCGAGTACAGGACGAAGAACTCAAAATCAGACTTCCAGACGTACGTCGCTTATTATGAGGAATATTTGACGATCAAGGGTGAAGGCGGGGTGATACAGAAAGCACCTTGGCAGGGGCTTCCATGGGTCGAATTTGCTCTCGGATTCGTGCCGGTAGTAGGTAGCCTGACTGGAAACATCGAGGGAGTCGAGTTCGCATTGCCCATGAGGGTGACACATTACAAAGCGGTTTTCGATCAAAGACGGGTATATCCTTGGGTCGAACCAGACGACCTTACAAAATCAATGGAGCTCGTCATGCTGAAGCCCCGTGACAAAGTCAAGCGCTTCGGTGGCAGAGCACCTGATGAAAAATGGTTTGAGACTATAAGGTGGGTGGAATACAACAAGATTGACTGGGCAGCCATCGCTATAGGCGTGGCGATTGATCTTATACCGGTCGGAGCGATTTTAAAAATGACCAAAAAATTGAAGCAGGACACAACCACCGAGGACTCCGAAACGCTGTACATAAGCATAGGGCCTATAGGAGGAGGCGGCGGAAATCCATTAGAGCCGCTCAAAGATGCCGCTAAAAAGCTGAACTTGGTGAAAGAGGTGCAGCAAATCTCGGAGAGTAAAATTAACCTTGGTAAACCTAAAGATTATAATGACTGGCTACAGTGGCTCGAATATCAGCGTCTAACAGACGATGAACGGAAGGCTCTGGCCGGAAAGGTCAAGGAATTATTCGACATGGCGATAAAGGAGGGTTTGTCGGACAAGGCGAGTGCACAGAAATACTATAGCGCGAGGTGGGCAAATGCGCTCGGCGATTTTCTTGACGAAGAACTCCCTGCGGATATAGAGGGAACCGAGCTCTACCAATCCACTACTGGAAGCGATAAGATAATGGCCTATCTTGCAAACAATAACCCCCTGGTATGGGTGGGCATTCCGTTGCACAACGGCAATTCACTCTTCGGCGTCTGCGTCTGGCTGATAGGGGCATACTATCCGGGTGACGCTTAATGAGGAAACTCGTCCGGGAAAATTCCGTCAGGAAGGGACAGGCTCCCGTGTCCTTCGTCGTTCTGGTGGTCCTGATGGGCCTCGTCGGAACGGCCTTCTACTTCGCGAACCAGTACGTCAGCACCTTCGAGTCGTCGGTCTGGGACGCGGTCGAATCGATCAACAGAGCAATCCAGCGGGTCTACGGCCTCCCAGAGAGGTCGGCGACGATCTCCGTCTACGTCCCCTCCAACGCTTACGTCAGGGTCACGGGCTCCGGCGACAGCATACTCGTGGAGGCCACAGGAGCCTTCGGGGACCGGCGATACAGGCTGATCGAGGACGACGGGTGGGAGCTGATCGTAGCTGGCTCTACCACCCTGACCTCGGACGGAAGGCTGAGGGTCATCTACGGGACGCAGGGGAGGCCGCTGAGGCTGGGGACCGAGGAGCTCGTGCTGGGGCCGGGAAGACACACGCTCGTGATCAGGAACCTGAACGGCGTGACGATCGGGATCTATCCGGTCCAGCAGGGCGTCCCGACGGAGGTGCTGAGGAGGTGAGGGCGGTGCGCACCGCAGTGCTCGCTTTGTTGGCGCTGCTCCTGCTGATGCAGCCGGCCCTCTCCCAATCGCCCCTTCCTGCCGGTGAGTCGGAGGACCTGACGGTGGCGCTCCTCCCTGATGGCACCCTCACCCTCTGGTACGGTGTCGTTTACCCGATATCGGCCCTCAACAGATCGGCGACGACGTTAAAGGAACTCGGAATAGAGGGCGCGATGCTCTCGGTCTTCTTCGACGGCTCCGACGGACCGTTCACCCTACAGCTCGAGGTCTACGGGGAGGATGTCACCGAGAAGGCGGCGGCCGATCTGGCCTCTTCCATCGGCAAGGACCTCAACCTGAAGCTCACCCTCAACAGCTCCACAGACAGCTCGTACGTCTTCACCTCGAGGCTGACGCTGGAAGAGCTGAGAAGGACGATCTCGGAGCTGAGGCCGCTCACGAAGTCCGGCGGCTTCGCACAGCACATCGACGTTGACTACCTGAGGCGGTTCAAGGGCGCCCACATCGTGTCCGAAATCGTCAGGTTGGGCTGGGGCGTATCGACATCGTTCGAGGTCAGGGCCTTCGGTGACCGGCTGAAACCGTCTGGTGACAGGTACACGATCGACTTGCTGAAGGCCCTCGGCGTCAACGAGCTGAGGGCATCGGAGGGCGCGCTGCTGAACGTGATGGTCGTTCCACCCGTCGGCTCGGACTCGATCGCCTACGAGGTCTCACCATCGGGCGTCGCTGTCCGAGAGCTGGTGCAGGGCACAGGCGTGCTGTACGTTCAGCTCCATGGGGAGGACTACCTCAGGAGGTTCGCGGTCGAGTTCAGCTACAACGGCACTTCGGTCGAATCCTTCATGGGGAAGCTCTCCGACTTCATGGCTTTCGTCGACGAGCTCGAGAGCTCGGGATCGCTGCTGAACAGGACGTCGCACATGGGGTTCGTCCCGACAGGAGGGAGCACGGGTCTGCCGCAGACCCCGGAGGAGACCAACGCGACAGCGCCCGAAACGCCCACTGGACCGACAGGGCCCTCGGAGGGCATCACCCCGTCTCCCCCCACGGCGATGGACAGGGTCAGGTCGCTGCCGCCGGTGTCAGGTCCTGAGAATAGGGGAGCCGCAGTGGACCCGCTGCTGATTCTCGGGCTCGCCGTATTGGCCGTCGCCGTCATAGCCTTCGGCACGCTCTACGTCAACAGGGGGCCGCGGGCCGCAGCGAAGGGCACCGCAATCGTCACGGTCTCCCTGCTCCTCGTCACCTCGGCCGTCCTTCCGGTCCTCCTCATCGGGACCGCATACGGCCAGCAGGGGAAGGGAGGGGTCGAGCCGCTGGTGGAGGTCGAGCAGTTCAGGCCCGGCGGCGCACCGCCAGACCTCGAGATACCGCTGCTCTTCCCGGCGTTCAAGCAGATCGACAAGATCGGCAAGACCTTCATCTCGTTCGAGGAGATCAAGGTCCTCGCGACACCTGCACTCTACGCGCCTTACACGCCGCAGGGCTTCCAGAAGCTATTAGCGACGCTGGGCATCGACATGAGGCTGATACAGGCGGCCGGGCTGATACTCGGAGGCGGGCTCAACCCGCTCGGGATGTTCAAGGGCCTGACGCTCGCCCACGGCAGCACCTCGGCCTTCATCACGGGCGAGTCGGCGGGAGCTAACGTCTACATGGTCTTCAAGGCCAAACCGTCTTCGACGCTCCAGTCGATGCTCGACGTGATCAACACCGTCTACAGGATCGGCTACGCGCTTTACCACTCGACCATCTGCTTCCCCGGAGATGGCTGCCTCCACCCGATCGGAAAGTCGATGATGATCACCGCCATCCTCGCCGCAGTTTACCTTGCCATCACCGCTCCCGGTTTCATGGTCTACGCCTACGCTTCCTATCCTTCGCTCGTGAACGACCTGTACATCACCTGGGGTGCCGTCGACGGGCCCGTTGCCGAAGACAAGGAGAGGGTCTGGCTGGCGGAGAACAGGTACATGGTCTCGCTGGCCATACTGATCATGATCCTCCGGGCTCCCACGCTCTCGGGATGGAGGGGCTCGAAGGGACTGGCGGATATACCGCTGACCGCGTCCTTCCACGTCTCCTCCGACGCCGACTCCGGCTGGAAGATCAACCAGTACCTCGGCGTCTACTCCGGCGACAGGGGCCTGAAGGTGGCGGTGGACTTCAGGGACGCCATGGGGATCTGGGGGCTCTTCCAGGTCCTCTCCGGTGCCTTCTCCAGCACCTGGTCTAGCATGGCCGGTATCATCGCGGGCTCCCTCGGTGAGGTCGATGCGACGCTCGAGCAGGCGAAGACCGCGCTGCGGGTCGTCAGGGGAGCGGACAGTGCGATGTCCTACGTCCTAAGCGCCGCCGACAAGATCGAGAACGCGCAGAGGCTCATCCGCGATGCGAGGGTGAAGCTGGTGAATTACAACTGCGCCGGAGCGATCCAGAACGTCAACGGCGCTAAAGAATCGATATCCAGTGCAATACAGGACCTCCAGGCTGCCATAAGAGAAGACAGGGGGTTACAGGATTCGTTGAACCAAGTGATCCAGCAGCTCCAGAGGATCCTGAGCTCGCTGGAGGAGTTCGACGAGAGGATCAATGGAGTCTGTGCCCCGCTCAATTTCAGAGCCGAACCGGCGTCCGACCCGGAGTCACTTCCGGAGGAGCAGAAGATCACGCTGACCTTCCTCGTCTTCTCGGCCACCCCGCTCGCGACCCAGGTCGTCAACAGCAAGGGTTCATCGGTCATCAGGCTCAGGGCATACTACGGCTGGAACCCGTTCCCGGGGATAACACAGGGCGTTGCCGTTACGGTGAGGTCGGCCTTTGAGACCGTGAGAGACGTCGCGTACAACTCCCTCGACCAGCTCTCATCGGCCACCTCGACCATCGGTGACATCATCGAGCCCGACCTGAACGCTGGTATTGATGGCCTGCTAGGCAACCTAGGAAGCTCCTTCGCCGGTGAACTCTTGGGTGCGCTCAACCAGATCCTCGGTCCGCTAGTGAACATGGTGAACGATATCAAGTCGGTCCTCACGTCCATCAAGGACAAGCTCACCAGCTTCCTCGACAGGCTCACCGAACAGATCAGGGCCGTCTTCGAGACCGTCAAGAACGTGATCCGTGGTCTTGTCAACCAGCTGGTCTCAGCCATCACGAACCTGATCAATTCGGTGGCCGGTGCGATCGTCGGCGCGATCCTCGGCCCGCTCCTCAACGGCCTCGTCCAGCCGCTGGTCAGCCAATTCAACATCATCGGCCAAATGGTAGCACAAACTATCAAGGACATGATCGCGAATTTCATCAAGGAGCAAATCAACAAGTTCGTGCAGGATATAATCGATGATTTGCTGAAGCCGATCAACGAGCTGCTCGCCAATATCGACCAGTTGGTCAACAGGATTTTGGAGCCGATTAACGCAATCAAGCAGAAGATCAACGAATGGCACCAGCAGATCGTGCAGGCGATCGATGGCTGGATGAACCAGCTTCTGGGGCCGATATACAACGTCCTCTCAGGCGTGAAGCTCGACATCGGAGGGCTTCAGGGCTCCGGTGGCACTGGGAGGCTCGGTTCCTCGGTCAAATCCATCATAGGGGAGTTCACCGCCAGCGCGCTCTCGAAGTCCCGGCAGAAGGTGGAGGAGGGCGTCAGGAAGCTGAACGAGCAGGAGAGGAAGATACTCGGTTCGCTGGTCAGGACGAGGGACGCCATGATCTACGCCTCGAGCATGATCAGGATACCGATCATAGGGAGGGGAGGGATGATGCAGGCCACGCTGTTCGAGATCGGTAAGAGCGCCGCATCAGACGACTACGGATACCTGGGGTCGATAGCGGTGCCGCATGACGCTGTCAAACCCGTTGCGGGATGGTATAACGAGTTCATGCTCGTCTTGCACCCAGTTGGAGGCGTGATACCCTTCCAGGCCGATTACAGTTACGTTGCCCCCTTCCTGCAGGACCTGATAGATCTGGTGGGAGCTACTCCGCCGAGCGTCACATGGGTCAAAGTGAACGAGGTCGGGCCGGTCCTCCGGGGATCGAGCGTCGACATCGCGATTTTAGGCGACCCGAAACGGCCTTCGCTGCCCGGCGGCAGGGGAGTCTCTTCGACGATTTTCACACTCCCCGACGGCACGATGCAGGAGAGGTCCATCGACGACATGCCGGTGATAAGCCCGTTCTTCCCGTTCCCACCCGATCAGCCAATTCTCTCGCCCTTCTTCCCCTTCCCTCGTGACTCGCCGGGCCTCCAGGCCATGAGCTCCTTGAGGTCGGAGGCGGTCACCCCGTAACGATCGAACATCGCCCGAAGATAAGGGGCGGCCTCGAGTCCGGCGGCACCCGCCATCCTCACGGAGAGGTACGTGGCGAGGCCCTCATGGAACCAGGTGGCTCCGGCGCTTACGCCGTTTGCGAGGAGGTAACGGTGGACCAACTCGTGCATGAAGGTGACCTCCAGCATCCCGTCGACCATGCGGAGCAGGAAGAGGTTCAGCGAGGCGCTGCCCTCCCTTCCGTCGCCGTCGAGGCTCACGTATCCCTCGGGACCTTCGTCGTACCGGTCGGGCAGAAAGAACGTCACCCTGACCCTTTCCGGGGAACGGGGAAAGAGCTCGGTCAGGTTGCCCTCGAAGTCGGCATAGAAAGCCGAGAGCCTCTCAGCCACCCACCTGTACCGATCGGGGAGGACGAACGTCAGCGGCCCGTACTTCACCTCCACAAGCTCCTCTTTGGGGACCGAGAAGGTGAACGAGAGCCTATCGGATGTGAGGGGAAGCGCCCTCTCGACCACGAACCCATCGGCCAACCGCGTCACCCTCGACGGGGTTGCGTCTACTTCTGTCAGGGATGCGCCTGGCCATTGAACCTTCACCGAGACCGATCCTCTAGCCCCGGAAGGGAATCTGAGGAGAGGCGAGAGGAACACCGCCCTCCCCCTCAGGACGAGGCAGGCGTTCGGGAAGGAGTATCCGAGCACGACATGTGACCCGGGCGTCAGCAGGACGGAGACGTTCCAGTACAGTGAGGTGGTACCGCGTCCCTGCAGGTCTGCGTCGATTCTGATGACCGATCCATTGGTCACGAAGTCCGTGCCGATTTTCGGTATCAAGATCCAGGCGATGGCGGTCTCGTTTTCCGACCGGAGGAGGACTGTGACGCTGGCTACGCATTCTCGATCGAGCCCTATGCGGTAATCGTAGATTATACTTGAAGATTCTGTAAGTCCTTGTGGGATGGAGCCGTTCGCATAACTCGTTGGCTGGAGCGCCGGAAGTAACAACGTAAGGAACGAGAGCAGCAGGAAAGGTACTATTCTGCTCATCGGAGGCACTCCGTCGGCTGACCCTCCGTGAACTGGCCATTACTGTCCATGTTGCCCAGCGCTATCTCGATCGACTCTCCGGAAACAGAGGCCCTGGCCGTGACGACCTCGCCTCCGGAGCCTGAGGGCCTGTAGATCACGTGAGGTAGCAGGGGAAGGGGCCTTTCGTAAAAGGTGCCGAAGGCGGTGACGCACAGCGATAGCTGTCCAGTTCTGGGACTTACACCGATCTCAGCCCTGATCGGAAAGCCGACTGAGATCGCCTTGTACTCGGTCCCTCCTCCGGGTACTAGCTTCGCCTCCTCAACGGCACTCCACATCCCCGCGAGGACGTGTGACGCAGCCACTGCAAGCGCATTCCTCTGTCCGACGTGTGTGATGGAGNTGACCTGCTGGAGAAAGAGGTAGGCCGATGACATCCCGATCAGCATCAGGACGCCGATGGTAACGATGTAGGTGTAGGTCGACGCCATCTACCTCCCCCAGACGTTCACGACCACCATGTCCACGAAGACCCTGACGATGGTGTGCTCGTCCGTTCTCACCTCGAGCTTCCTGCCAGGCTCCGTCTCGACCTGCACACCGTCAAAGTACAGCCTGAGCGTTCCACCGCCGACCGATTCGGGTTGCTGCATGTAAAACCTGTAGGTGTTGTTCATCCGGATCGTGACCATCTGCCCCGCGCCGATCGTGTATCCTTCCGCGACCGCGCTGAGGAACTCCGGACTGTTCATCGGGACGGGTGCCAATACAACGAACCTCACAAGGACTGTTATCAAGACATCGTGATAGATCCGATCTACGGAAACGCTGACGTAGGGAAGGGCCTTCACAACGTATCTCAACTCATTGTCTTCGTACTCCACGTAAGAGACGACATCGGTACCGGTGGTCGTGTAGTTCCTCTGCCTGTCGGCCACGTACGTTCCGAGAACGTCCACTTGTCCCTTTTCGAGGTAGTAGACGCCAGGCAACCTCATCTTGGATCCTCGATATTCCATAGTGCTCACCGATACCATAATGGGCATTCTGTTGCCGTTCCACTCCACCTCGACCTTGTGGATTTCTTTGTGGGGATAAACCGTAATTCCGATCTGGGGCTGCACGGTTCCCTCGCGCCTGAGCAGGGCCTCGTGGAGGTTCTGCATGGTGCTCGCGATGCCTCCAGCCTGAACCTGCTGTCCAGCCTCCCACGGCCTCCAGAGGGCAACAAGGGTTCCGGCGATGGCAGCAGTGATGACTATCATGGCCGCCGTTTGGACCGCAACGCTCAAACCCGGGCTTGCACGCTTCATCAAGCGCTCACCTACGCCGTCGGTGGTATAGGCGGGAACGGGAAGAACGGTGCGAGCATTACGTTCCCCGTAGCGGTATCGGCCGGAACAAGAACTTGGGGGACTCCGCGTGCAGACTGGTCCTCGTAAGGACGCGTGAAGACCTCGACGGCGATCACCGCCGGCTTCTCCGGTGGGAACGGGAAGAACGGCGACAGGAGCGGCTGCTGGTTCGGTGGGATCGGTGGGAAGGGGAAGAAGGGCGAGAGAATTGGCTGATCGGGTGGGAACGGGAAGAACGGGCTTATCACCGGCATGTCGTCGATGGACCTCTCCTGCAT
>AWOE01000057.1 GCA_000494145.1 Candidatus Calditenuaceae archaeon JGI OTU-1
GCGAGCGTAGCAGCGAGGATAGCGACCTCGTCGATGCTGTAGCCCAGCGTCGTGAGGTCGGAGAGGACAAGGGGCTCTGAGACCACGACGTAGTACCTGGCCCGCTCGGGGTCCTGCGACTCGTCCTCGTAGACGACCTTGAGTTTGAGGCCTAGCTTCTTCAGCCTCGAGTCGAGAACCTCGAGAACCCTGTGGTAGCCCTTGCCGAGCCTCCTCCTCAGCTCCCAGCCCCTGACTCCTGGCTGACGGTGACCGGCGGTGAGGATGAGGGCCGCTGCGACGGCTACCTTCCGCTCCATCTTGGTCAGCTCCTGCTCCCCCACCACCTCCTCAGCGGTCTCCTGAGCCTCCGCCTGCGGACCGACGTCGTCCTGCCGCTCCCCCGACACGACGCGTCACCTCACCGATACCGCCAGCGAGACCCTGTCGCCCTCCGTCTCCTCCCTGCGCTCGGCAGCCCTTATCTTCAGCTCGCCGGTCAGAGGGTTGTACCTCACCTCGACGTCGCCGCGGGTGATCAGGAAGCTCAGGAGGTAGGCGATCCGGGCCTTTCCGCCGCTGCCTGCCCCGGAGATGAAGCTCCAGTAGTCGACCCATCCGCCCCGCGACCTGAGCTCCGAGAGGACCCTCTCCAGCTCCTCCTCGAACTTCTGCTCGAGGAAGGCCCACTCGGCCCTCGGGCCCTCCGAAGGTGCCGGAGCGGACTGGGGCTGGGCCCTCGTCGAAAGCGAGAGGAAATGCTCGTAGCCCCTGATGAGCAGAGGCGTCGAGACGTGCTCGAGCCTGACCATCGGTCGCCAGGCGAGGAGGAAGGCTCCTGCGAGGGCTACGGGAGGGGAGCCGACGATCTTGGAGGCGACGATCTGGGAGTCGACGAAGAGGGACGAGGCCGACTGGACGATGGACTTCTGCTGGAGCGCGAGGACCACCGATACCCTGTAGAGGGCCTCGGCGTCCAATACAAGCGTCTCGGCGTCCCTGTTCTCCTCGACGATCCTCCTGAGCCTCTCCAGCAGCGGTCCCACCTCGACCGCGAAGGGCTCGACCTTCATGCGCACGACCGCCTCCAGCGCCGCGATCATCCTCAGCAGCTCCTCCCGCCGCACCTCGACCGCCTTCATCGGCCGCCCAACCACGTCACGTGCCGGAATAGAACCTTTGCCGCTCGGCGGAGAACGGTGTTACGGAGGGCTCTCCGGAGGCTAATGGGTGACGAAGGACCTGCCGGAGACGCTCTGGACGACGATCACGTTCACGCCCTCGAGGTCCGGAACCCTTCCGGGCGTTATGATCAGGTACTGGACGCCCTCGTTCCTCCTGGCCGTCTCGACCAGCATCCTCATCACCATCTCCCTGTTCAGGGGGTCGAGGTGAACGTCGAACTCGTCGACGGCCCTGAAGGGCGACTTGATCCTCGACTGGACCGCAAGGAGGAAGGCCATCGTGGCCAGAACCCTTTCGCCGCCGCTGTGGGTCTGGGCGTCGAGGAGCGTCGGAGGGTTCCCCCTGAAGCCAGCGAAGAGCTCGAGGCGCGCTTTGAGCGGGTCGTCGAGGTTGGTGACCCGAATGGAACCGGTGCCCCCGCCGGCCGAGAGGATCGAGTTGTAGACCGGGCTCAGCTCCTCCACGAGCTCCCTGATCTTCTCGCGCCAGAGCCTCTTCCTGTGCTCCAGCTCCTCCATCGCCTTCCTGACGTTGGCCTCCAGCTCCTGGGCCCTGATCTCCATCTGCCTGAACTTCGAGTCGGCAGCGAAGAACATCTCCTCCGCCTCTGCGACGACGGGCCCCATCGAGGAGAGCTGGAGCGCGACGAACTTCAGCTCCTCGAGGACCTCGGAGGGCTCCCTCGAGGTCTCGACCCTCGGGCCCTTGGCGGTGGCGTTCCTCAGCCGCTCCTCGAGCTCCCTCTCCAGCGCCCTGATCTCCCTCTCCAGCTCCCTCGCNTCCCTCTCGAGCGATGCGACCCTGTACTCCGTCACGCCCCTCTCGACGGCCCGCTGGATGAGGGCGTCCAGGACCGATGCGACCTCCGACGACCTCCTTCCCTCATCGACGTAACCGAGGAGAGTCTGCCGGAGTCTGCCGACCTCGGACCTCAGCTCGGCCTCCCTGACCCTCAGCTGCTCGAGCTCGGCACCTATCGATGAGAGGGAGGCGCGCTTCCTCTCGATGGCGACCTCGGTCTGGCGAACGAGGCTGTAAAGGTACTCGAGCTCGAGGTGGGCCTTCCTCCGCTCGAGCTCCTTCTTCTCGTTCAGCTTCTCCAGCTCCCTCCTCCAGAAGTCAACGGCAGCCCTCGCCTCCTCGAGGGCCTTGCTGACGTCGCTGGCCTCGCCGATTAGGGCCGAGAGCTTCTCCTGGGCCTGGAAGATCCTCTCCCTGAGGGCCGATATCCCGACGGCCTCCTCGAACATCTTGAGCTTCTCGGCGTCGTCCCGCGCGGCGAACTCCTCTATCATGTTCTGGTGCATGATGATCAGCAGGTTGTTCGGGTTGATCCCGATGGACCTGAGGAGCTGCTCCACCTCGGCCTTGGTCTTGAAGCGGTTGTTGACGTAGTACCAGTACTCGCCCTGGCGCCTGATGTAGCGGGTGATCGAGACGGTATCGGAGGGTATCTGCCGGATGGGACGCTCGCCGTCGACGGGCCTGTTGTCGAAGACCACCGTCACCCTCGCCGAGTCCTTGCCTCTCCTGATCAGGTCCGCGAGCCTGTCGCCGCGCTCGGTGTAGCTCTGTCCGAGGGCCACCGCGATCCCCAGGAGTATCGAGGATTTGCCCGCGCCGTTGGGTCCGGTGATCAGGTTGATGCCGGGGGTGAGGGAGATGCGGGAGTACTCGTGGGACATGAAGTTCTCGAGGACGACCTCGGTGATGTAGGCAGGCCTCCTCGTCAGCGCCGCCGGCACCTCACCTGCCCTGAGCCTCTCCATCCACTGGGGAGCAGGCTCGGCCGGTTATTATGGGAGAGCCGAGGGACGCCCCGACCCGATGAGGCGGTAATACCCACCGTCACCCGGTCTGCGTAATGGCTCCGATCCGTGCGGAGGGAGGGGGGAGCTTTTTACGCGGCGACGCACCAATTGAGGT
>AWOE01000058.1 GCA_000494145.1 Candidatus Calditenuaceae archaeon JGI OTU-1
TACATCGAGCCGGAGGACGCGCTGAGGTTGATCGAGGTGCTGGGAGGGGAGGAGGCGAGGAGGGTCGCGGCCGTCCTGATGGAGAACCCGGAGATCTCGGACATGGAGCTCGCTGAGGTGCTGGGGATGGACATCAAGCAGGTGAGGAAGGTGCTGCACAGGCTGCTGGAGCTTTCGCTGGTGACGTACGTGGTAGGTTACGACAAGGAGAACGCCCGGAGGATATTCAGGTGGAGGCTCCACACGGACCAGCTGGTCAGCTCGGTCAGGGGACAGGTGGTAAGGATCATCGACAGGCTGAAGGCGATCAAGGAGTTCTACTCCCAGAACCAGGTCTACTGGTGCGGTAAGGCGACGTGCAGGAAGCTCGACTTCCCGACGGCCGTCGACCACTTCTTCAAGTGCCCGACGTGCGGGGGGAGGCTGGAGCCCTTCGACCCGACCGAGTTCCTGCAGGCCGTCGAAGAGAAGGTCGAGCAGCTCCAGAGGTTCCTGAGATGAGGAGGATAACGGTCCTGAGGCTCTCCCACAGGGTAGGAAGGGACGAGAGGGTGACGACGCACGTCGGTCTGACGGCGAGGGCCTTCGGTGCCAGCGGCATCGTGATCTCCGGCGACGAGGACAGGGACGTGATCGAGTCGCTGACGAGGGTGACGGAGCTCTGGGGAGGGCCCTTCGAGGTCCGGTACGTCAAGGACTGGAGGGGTTACCTGAGGTCTGCGAAGGCCTCCGGAGCATACGTCGTCCACCTGACGATGTACGGTCTCCCGCTTCCCGAGGTCCTCGGGGAACTGAGGAGGGTCCTAGCGGAGAGGGAGATGGTGGTCGTAGTGGGGTCGAGCAAGGTGCCGAGGGAGGTCTACGAGGTCGCCGATGCCAACGTCTCGATCGGGAACCAGCCTCACAGCGAGGTGGCCGCGCTCGCGGTCTTCCTCGACCGGCTCCTGGACGGACTCGTCTTCCGGATCAGCTTCAGCGACGCGAAGGTCAGGGTCGTACCCGATCCCAGGAGGAAGGTCGTGCTGCGGAGGAGGGAGAAGGCCCTTGCGGAGGATCCGAAACCCTCGGACGACAAACTCCTATAGCTTAGGAAGGTGATGGGTGGCGGAGGGGTTGGTGCTCGAAAGGGTCTCGACGGGGATCCCGAAGCTCGACAGGATCCTCGGCGGGGGCTTCATCAGGGGCAAGACCTACCTGATCACCGGCGAGACCGGAGTAGGCAAGACGATCCTGACGCTCCAGTTCCTTCTGGAGGGCCTCCGCAACGGCGAGCGGGTCGCCTACGTCTCCCTCGACGAGAGGGTTCAGGGGGTCCTCGACGGAGCGCTGACGCTCGGGTGGGACCTCTGGTCGTATTACAGGATGGGCCTCCTCTATCCGTTCGAGATCAGGATCTTCTCCGAGGACCTGAGGAAGTACGGCAAGAGCAGCAGGGCCTACATCGACACGATCATCAAGATGACCAACGGCGGCCATGTCTCGAGGATCGTGCTCGACCCGATATCGGCGATGGCCTTCGGTGCGCTCGAGGAGTTCGCCGTCAGGGAGTACATCAGGGAGATCATCCTCTTCCTCGAGGAGAAGATCGGGGCGACGACGGTGCTGACCTGCGACATACCTTCCGGGTCTACGAGGCTCAGCCGCTTCGGCTACGAGGAGTTCCTCTCGTCGGGCGTCATCGTGCTCGGGCTCAGGAACGTCGGCGGAAGGCTCGTGAGGACGCTGATGGTGAGGAAGATGCGTTGGTCGCCGGCCGACATGACGGTCTACACCTTCGAGATCATGAGCAAGAGGGGGATCGTGATGGGACCTCCGCTATCGGCGCTCGAGTCGGGCCAGCAGCCCTTCAGCGTCCAGCAGGAGCAGACGGAGGAGGGTTATCCGGACGAGTTCGACGTCAGGCCTCCGTGACGAGCTCGACGACGTCCGACTCCGGATCCACCGTGACTACTGTCCCTCCGTACCTATCGACCTCGACCCTGACGTACCTCAGCCTCACCGCCCTGCCCTCGGGTATCGAGCTGATCCTTTCGGCCGCCTCCCTCCAGGCCCTGCAGTAGACCGAGCGGGCTCCGTCGGAGAGCCAGAAGGCTACGGTGGCGACCCTTCCGGACGGCGTCCTCACCTCGGAGAGCTGGGAGACGTTCAGGAGCCTCCCAGTGACGGCGACGCCCCTCATCCCCCTCTTCAGCCCTCCCAGAGGAACGTCCGCAGGCTCCGCGACCTCAACGCCCTCCAGCGGCTCGACCTCACCGGGCTCCATCCACCAGTGCCTCCCCTCCCTGACGAACCTGCAAGAGACCACCGAGAAGACGAGCTCCCGGTCCAGCTCCTTCCCCCTCGAGAGGACGTAGGACCGGCCGTTCGTGAGGAGGTACGTGCCGTTCGGTCTCGACGAGAGGACGCGGAGGGGTCCGAGGGCCTCCGAGGGCGCAGAGCGGGAGAGCGGGGAGACGCAGGTCCTCGAGCTGGTGCTGAGGCCTCCGTCCCTGTACCTCACCGACGTGATCAGGAACTCCGTCCAGGGCTCGAGCTGCGATGAGCCCTCGAGGTGCCTCGACCAGACCGTGAGCTCCACCAGACGCCCTCCGACCGAGATCAGGGCGTCCCTCACGACCGTCTCCTTCCCCGAGACCGTGAGGGCCCTCTCCTCGGCAAGGCCCACGACCGTCCCTATGACGTCCAAGGATCTGCCCTCGAGAGGCGGAGGGAAGCCGGTGACCAGGGCTGTGAGGGGAGGGAGCCCGGGAACCTCGGCGACTTCCAACCTCGAGCCCTCATCGAGGTGCAGCTCGACCTCACCGCCGGTCCCCTCCCTCGACCTCGCGTTGGAGATCCGGACCGCGTCGCCGACCCCGACGCCCGACGAGGCCACCCGATCGGCCGCCTGACCCCAAGCGACGACGTCGACGGAGCCCGAACCGTCGGCGACCCTGAGCACCAGCATTCTCTTCCCTCCTCGCTCGATGGGCCCCTTCAATCCGAGGAGCCTTCCAGCCACCGTGACGGACCTCAGACCTCCGACCAGCTCGCCGATCCTGAGGGAGGGTCGAGCGTCGCCCTCGGAGCGGAGGTAACCCAGCTCGCCGGCGACCACCAGCAGCGCACCGAAGCGGGTCAGCTTCGGATCCCTCCTGACGGCCTCCTCAACCCCCTCCAGCACCCGTCTGACCGCCTCCTCGCCGAACCTCTGCCTGATCCTCTCGATGAGGGCCTCGAAGTTGACGACCAACCCGCCGATCCCTTGGAGGGCGGACTTTTATCGGATTCCCCTCGCCAAACCAAGCGCTCGAGGAGGACGTCCACCGACCCGAAGGACGTGCAGCGAAACGCATAACTCGTGAAAAGCGGAGAGAGGTCCGTGCTGGCACCCCCCACACCAGAGGAGTGGATCTACACGGCGCTCCTCCTCGGATGGGTCCTCTTCGTCGCCATGCCCCTGACCCGCTGGACCTACGGCCTGATGAGGAGGAAAGGCCTCGAGCACCACGTGGCGGTTTACTTCAACCGCAAGATCATCCACGTCTTAGCGGGAGGCGTCGTAGCGGTCCTCGTCCCGTTCCTCTACAAGTCCTACGTCCCCATAGCGCTGATGGTGGCGATCTTGGCCGTCGGGAACTACATGCCCCACAGGACAGGCCGGCTCTACTACTGGTACCAGGTCCCGGAGAACATGTACGAGGTCAACTTCATCGTGATGTGGGGGGCGGCGATGTTCCTGGGGTTCGCTCTCAACGACGTCTGGCTCGCGGTCGTGCCGGTGATGTTCATGGCGGTCGGCGACGGAGTGACCGGTGTCGTCAGGAACCTGATCTACAGGAGGAGGACGAAGGCGATCGCCGGCAACGTGGCCATGGCGGCCTTCTGCGTCCCCTTCGGCTACGCGGTATTCGGGCCTTCGGGGGCCCTAGCGGGCCTCGTCTCGTCGCTGATCGAGAGGTTCGAGTTCGGTCCGGTGGACGACAACGTGCTGGTCCCCCTCTCGGCGCTCCTCGTTTTACTGGCCCTCAGGCCCCTCGGCCTCTGAGAGCGTTCAGGTCATATCGGACTCGGTTCGCGATAGGTACGGTCTTGACGGCGGGGTGGGAGTTGACAACACCGCGGAAGCGCCTGATCCTGATAGGTCTCTCGACAGGCGTCTTCCTCGCGTCGATCGAGTCGACCGTCGTCTCGGTAGCGATGCCGGCGATCGTCGGCGAGCTCGGCGAGCGGAGCGCCTACATCTGGCCGATCGCTCTGTACATGGTCGCCTCGAGCGTCTCGGGCCCCATCTGGGGCAGGCTCTCGGACGTGATCGAGAGGAAGGCGGTCTACATCGCAGGACTCCTGACCTTCACGACCGGCATGCTCCTCAGCGGCCTCGCGTGGGACATGAGGTCGCTCATCGCCTTCAGGGTCCTCCAGGGTGTAGGAGGAGGTGCGCTGCTGGTCCTGACGTTCACCGTCATCGGCGACCTCTTCCGCGTCGAGGAGCGAGGGTACGTCACCAGCTACACGTCAACCGTCTGGGCCTTCTCGAGCGCCGCCGGCCCTGTCCTCGGAGGGTGGCTGACCGAGAACGTGGGATGGCGCTGGATCTTCCTGATCGGCGTCGCTCCGGGAACGGCGGCCGCGCTGATAGCGCTCCGCGCGATGCCCAGGCTGGGAGGGACGGGCAAGGAATTCGACCTGCGGGGGGCCGCTCTCTTCGTGCTGGGAACCGGATCCCTCATGCTCCTCTTCGAGTCGGAGGTGAGCCGGCCCGAGCTGGCAGCGGCCCTCGCGGCGATCGGAGGGCTGGCCATCGCGTCGTTCGTGGTGCTGGAGCGGAGCGCAAAGAACCCCCTCCTCCCCCTGAGGTCGCTCAGAGACAGGTACGTGGGGACGGCCATGGCCGTGAACTTCGTCGCCGGCTTCGTCTTCTTCGGAACGATATCGGTGATGCCTGCGGTCCTCCAGTGGGGCCTCGGCCTCGAGCCGACTCCTGCAGGGCTGGTCATCGTCTCAGGAACCCTCGGATGGGTCGCAGCCGCGAACGTGGCGTCGAGGCTCGTCGTGGACCACGAGGTCGGTGCGCTCGTGAGGCTCGGCCTCTCGCTCATAGCGGGGAGCATGGTCGGCATCTCGGCGGCCGCGGTTCAGGGAGTCCTTGCCCTGATGGTTCCGTCGCTCCTGATGCTCGGCTTCGGGATGGGGATGGTGGTGCCGCCGACGCTGATAGCCACCCAGACGCTTTCCAGGAGGGAGGAGCTCGGGATAACGACGTCTATGCTGGCGTTCATGAGGGTCCTCGGTGGAAGCATGGGATCTCAGGCGATGTGGTTCCCGATGGCTTCGTCGCTCGGGGCACACCCGTCCGGTCCGTTGACGCTCTCATCTGCGCTGGGATCCTTCGGCCTCGGGTTCGCGGCGATCGTCCCTGCCCTACTGCTGCTGAGGGGGATCACGTACCCGGACCTGAGGGACTACGAGAGGACGTCACTCGCCCATCACGGTGACCACTAGGCTCCTCTCCCGAGGCCTCGTGTCGAGCTCTATCAGAACCACCTGCTGCCACGTGCCCAGAAGCGGCCTCCCTCCAGCAACCGGAATCGTCAGGCCCGGTCCCACGATAGTGGCCCTCACGTGCGAGCGGCCGTTGTCATCGCCCCACCTCAGGTGGTGCTTGTACTCGGCATCCCTCGGAGCTATCCGCTCCAGCGCTGTCGAGAGGTCCTCGATAAGACCCGGCTCGTACTCCATCGTCGATACGGCAGCGGTCGAGCCCGTGACGAAGACGTTGACCAATCCCTCCCTCACCTCCGATCTGGCGACGCTCTCCTCGACGATTGCTGTCACGTCCCTCACGTCTCCCTCGCCCTTCGTCCTGATACTGTACTCGAACCTCCTGACCTTCACGTGACAGCATTCGGGGTGCGCGCTGATAACGTTGAACGTATGGTCACCGCATTACCGTGGAATTACCGGCATACTGTTTTCCGTCCTCCCTCGCGTCCTTGCTAAAATGGGCCTCCAGCACCCGCGGTAAGGCGTTGGAGCGTTTCATCCCCTACTCGAGGTATGGAGAGATCGTGGACTTCGTCGAGAGGACCGGCATCGATCCGAAGGAGGCCGCATCGCTGCTGGAGGAGCTGCACGTCTTGCTGACGACAGGGGAGCTGAAGCGCGGGGGAAAGCTTTCGGAGGCCCTTAACAGGCTCGTCGATCGGACCATCTCTCGTGAACGGGAGGAGCTCAGGGAGCTGAGGGCGACGAGGGAGGAGATGGAGGCGTTGACGGTGCTGCTGTCGGCTTCCGGTAACGTCGACGTCGAGACCCTCGCCAAGCTCTCGGACCTCCTCCGCCGCCTCGCCGAATCGCTGAGGTCGAGATCGGTAACCCAAGTCGACGAATCGGTGAAGGAGAGGATCAGGAACCTGTTAGCCAACGCGCTCATCCCTGCCGTGAGGGAGAAGTACGTTCCGGCCTGGATGTTCTCGATGCTGGAGAGGAACCTCCACGACGCCAGGAAGCTGCTCCAGGAGAGGGAGCTCGAGGTCATGAGGCTCCGCGACGCCCTCAGGGCCAGGGGCATCTCGCTCCCAGTCGCCAGACTATACCTCGTCGGAGGTCTTCTGATCGAGGAGCACCCGATCAGGGGGAACGGCCAGACGTTCACGTACCGGTGTGAGGTTTGCAAGGAGAACGTCAACGTCCAGATGCCCAGCGAGGAGGACCTCAAGCGTGCCGTCGACGGCGATTACCTGTTGAGGCTCCACTGCACACACTGCGGCTCCATCAAGGACTTCAGACCGGAGCAGCTCGCCTCGGTGCAAGAGGACCTGATGCAGATGACCGTCCCGGACCGGTGGGAGGCGACCGAGCCCGACACAAGCTGAGTCACGATGGATTTTTACCGAGCTACGGGGAGAACCCGATGGGGCCCGTAGCTCAGCCAGGAAGAGCGACGGGCTTTTAACAGCCCCAGTCTGGAAGAGACCCGGAGGTCCCGGGTTCGAATCCCGGCGGGCCCGTTGTAAGCGGGCCTCCGAAGATCGGCAGGGATAGCGAATTACGTCCCTCCGAAAGTCGACTTGACCCTCTCAACAGAACCACCCAGCTCCCCCTTAACTCGCCGCCGAACCTGTAGCTGGCATCGAGGGTTATGGACCGACTGCGCTCGGATCGGCCCTCTCCGGCTGGGGAACTCCGGAACCGGTTCTCCGGGGGATCCCTTAAGTTTTGGGACACGCTCTTCAAATCCGGAGAATGGCCTGGACGGAGCAGAAGCAGATACCGGGTGCGCCAGCCAGGCTCTGGACCGAGGGGAAGGGAGGCAGGGTGAAGTGCACGGCATGCGCGAGGTACTGCCAGATAGGCGAGGGCCAGATAGGGCTCTGCGGCATCAGGGGCGTCGTCAACGGCACCCTCTACCTCTTCGTGTACGGCCGGATCATCGCCAGCCACGTCGACCCGATCGAGAAGAAGCCCGTGACCCACTTCATGCCCGGGACCAAGATCTTCAGCATAGCCACAACGGGCTGCAACTGGCTCTGCGCCTACTGCCAGAACTTCGACATCAGCCAGCGCCGGAAGGTCGAGGGGATCGAGGTGACGCCGGAGGAGGTCGTGGAGGCCGCGATCAGGTACGGTTCCCACGGCATCGCCTACACCTACAACGAGCCGACGATATTCATGGAGTTCGCCCACGACATAGGCGTCATCGCCAGGAGGAAGGGATTGATCAACGTCTTCGTGACGAACGGCTACTGGACGCCGGACTCGGTCAGGATGGCCTCCGAGTTCCTCGACGCAGCGACGGTCGACTTCAAGGGCAACGGCGAGGTCAACTTCCTCAGGAGGTACGTCGGGATACCTGACCCTGAGCCGATATTCCAGACGCTGCTCGAGATCAAGGAGAAGACGAGGATCCACGTCGAGATTACCGACCTGGTTGTGCCTGAGGTGGGGGACGACCTGAACGCCGCTAGGAAGCTCGTCAGGTGGATCCACGACAACCTCGGCCCCGAGACACCGGTCCACTTCCTCCGCTTCCATCCCGATTACAAGATGATGCACCTTCCCTGGACGCCGGTCGAGACGTTGGAGAGGCACTGGAGGGTTGCGAAGGAGGAGGGGATGGAGTACGTCTACATAGGAAACGTCCCCGGTCACCCCTACGAGAGCACCTACTGCCCCGGCTGCGGAGAGCTCGTGGTCGAGAGGTACGGCTTCGACATAGTCGACTGGAGGCTGACGAAGGACAACCGTTGCCCCGCTTGCGGTTACAAGGTCGCTATCGTCGGGTCCCCGCCCCCGGATTACGGAAGGACCAAGAGGTTCGTCCCAGTCTTCTGGAGGAAGAGCTGACCTCCTGCCCAGCGAGGACCGCAGGAATCAG
>AWOE01000059.1 GCA_000494145.1 Candidatus Calditenuaceae archaeon JGI OTU-1
CCCCCTCCTCCTCCGGTCAGCTTCGCACCGTATGCGCCTGCCCTCAGGACCCTGTCGACGATCTCGTCGAGCTCCCTCGACGACACGCCGATGGCCCTCAGTATGTTGTGGCTGACGGTCATCAGGCTCCCGAGGCGCTCGATCCGGTTGTTGTGGATCGCGAGCTCCACCTCTCCCGCTATCATGTCGGAGACCTCCATCAGCTTGTCGAAGAGGTTGATGTGCAGCTCCCTGAACTGGGCGACCTTCCTGACCATCATCCCGGTCCTCCTCTGCTTTCCGGACTCTATCACCAGCATCTCGAATCCCTTCTGGACCTCGATCCTCGTGGGCTTAGCTCCCCTTCTGAACGCGATGATCCCGCCGATCGCGGAGACCGTGGGGTCGATGCCCGACGGCCTGTAATGGATCTCCGACTCGGCGATCAAGGCGTAGTTGATCACGTCGTCCGTCGTGAACTCGACCCCGAGCGCGTCGAGGAGGGCGCCTGCCGTGGCAACAGCGATCGCCGCCGAGGAACCCAGTCCCGAGGCTCTCGGTATCTGCGAGTCCAATGAGATGCTGACGCCTTTGCCGCGACCGTGCTGCTCGAGCACCGCATCGACCATCTTCCTGAAGGCCTCGAGCCTCTCGCCCACGCCCTTCGCCGACTCCTTCACGAGCCTGCCGTTCTGCCACTCGGCAGTCCCCAGCTGCTTCGATCCGATCCTGACCGTGCCTCCCTCCTTCAGCCTCACCGTCGCGTAGGCCCTCATGTTGATCGCCGCGGCGACCGCGAGCCCTCCGTAGACCACGAAGTGCTCTCCGCAGATGATCACCTTTCCCGGAGACGACCACGTGACCTCTCTCATCCGACCCGTCCAACCCTCCACCTTCCCAGCTGTTAACCCCATTTCCCTCCGGCAACGACCCGCTTTCCGCTCGTTCCGACCCGGGATGAAGGGCTTATTAATGGTCGCATTTCGGACCGACGGACGGCCAACGAGGGTCCGTCACCGATACTAACAGGATCGTCCCTGCTATGGTTGATGATGCTGGTCAGGGTCATCGGAGCCTCCATGCTCTCGATCGGTTTACTGGGCGTCTTCCTCTACACCGCCACGTTCTTCGGCCTCCTGAGGATCGTCGATCAGGACCTGCTCGTCAGGGCGACGGTCTACGCCATCGCAGTGGGAATCCTCGCGGTGATCTCGATCCTCGGATATCTGGCTCTGACCGCACCTGTCCAGCACCTGAAGGTCAACAGGGGTGGTGGGAGGTGATGAGGAGGAGGCCTGCGGTCGCCGGGTACTTCTACGAGGGACGGAGGGATGCGCTGCTCGAGCAGATCAAGGGGTGTTTCCTCTCACCGCACGGACCCGAAGAGCTCCCTGACCCGGAAGGCCCCGAGACCTCTTCGATCCCGCCTCCTGCCCTCGTCTCACCGCACGCCGGCTACATGTACTCCGGACCTGTGGCCGCCCACGGATACCTCGAGCTCTCGAGAAGGAGGAGGCCGAGGACGGTCGTCGTTGTGGGACCCAACCATTACGGCATTGGGACCGAGGTCTCGATCTATCCAGGCGGTCACTGGATCACGCCCCTCGGAGAGGTTGAGATCGACAGAGAGCTGGCATCCCATCTGGCCGAGCTTTCGCAGGTCTTCTCGCTGGACGAGCTGAGCCACTCGAGGGAGCACTCGATCGAGGTCCAGGTCCCGTTCCTCCAGTTCGTCTACAGGAGGGGGTTCAAGTTCCTGCCGGTCTGCATGCTGGACCAGAGCAGAGAGGTGGCGGAGGAGGTCGGAAGGGCCCTCGCGGAGGCCATCCCGCATCCGGAGGACTTCGTCGTGATCGCGAGCAGCGACTTCACCCACTACGAGCCGCACGACGAGGCCGTGAGGAGGGACATGCCAGTGATCGAAAGGATCCTAGCGCTGGACGTGGCGGGGTTCTACAGGGAGATGGAGAGAAGGGACGCGACGCTCTGCGGGTACGGCGGTATTGCTGCGGTGATGGAGTACGCAAGGAGGAAGGGCTACATCGGGTCCAAGTTGCTGAAATACGCCACCAGCGGGGACGTCTCCGGCGACAGGTCCTCTGTGGTCGGATACGCCTCAATCGCGTTCTACAAAATGTGAGCTCAGCAAAACAAGGTAGAGAATCCGTTCAGGGCCAGATGTTGAGGAGCTTAATCGCCTCGCAGACCCGCTCGACCGCGAGGCACATGGCTCCCATTCTGCTGCTGACCGCGTACCTCCTCGAGGTGTTGAGGACGTCGTGGAAGGCTCTGACAAGCTTAGCCTCCATCTTCGCGAGGACCTCNTCCTTCGTCCACTTCTCCCTCTTCAGGTTCTGGACCCATTCGAAGTAGCTCACGGTGACGCCCCCGGCGTTCGCGAGTATGTCGGGCACCACGAAGACCCCCTTCTCGNTGAGGACCCTGTCGGCGTCCGACGTGACCGGGCCGTTCGCTCCCTCGCTGACGATCTTGGCCTTGACGTCGTGAACGGTCCTGGCGTTGATCGTCCCCTCGACGGCAGCAGGCACCAAGGCGTCCACATCCAAGTGCAGCAGCTCCTCGTCGGTGATCTCCTTCGCCCCCTCGAAGCCCAGGACCGTCCCGGTCCTCTTCTTGTGCTCGATGAGCTTCGGCACGTTGAGGCCCTCGGGGTTGTAGACGCCGCCCTTGCTGTCGCTCACCGCAACGACCTTCGCTCCCCACTCGTGGAGGTACATCGCGGCATAGCTCCCGACGTTCCCAAACCCCTCAACGGCCACCCTCAGCCCCTTGATCCCCATGTTCAACGCCTTGGCGGCCTCCCTCAGCCCTATCGCCGTTCCGAGACCCGTCGCCTCCTCCCTCCCCTCGCTCCCACCGAGGGCCACGGGTTTTCCCGTGACGACCTCCGGCGTCTGCCTGCCGGCGAGCTGCGAGTAGGTGTCCATGATCCATGCCATGACCTGAGCGTCGGTGTAGACGTCCGGCGCGGGGATGTCCTTGTACGGGCCTATGATGTCGTAGATCATGTAGGTGTACCTCCTCGTTAGCCGCTCGAGCTCGTCCCTCGTCAGCTCCTTCGGGTTGCACGCAACNCCTCCCTTNGCNCCNCCGTANGGCAGGTCGACGACCGCGCACTTGTACGTCATCAGCATCGCGAGCGCCGTGACCTCGTCCANNTCCGTNGTNGGGTAGTACCTTATGCCNCCNTTGTANGGTCCCCGGGCGTTGCTGTGCTGGACCCTGTANCCGATGAACGTCCTNANGGANCCGTCCCTCATCCTNACNGGGATCGAGACCGTCAGCTGGACCTTGGGATACCTCAGGACCTCGTAGTAGCTGCTGTCGTAGCCCGTTATCTCCACAGCCTCCTTGACCTTTCTGAGAACGTCCTCGAGGAACTCGGAGCCTCCGAGCTGGGGCTTGGGTTGCGACAAGTCCCTTCGCAGGGTTAGACGGCAACGTCGTTATTTATGCCTCCCACGCGAGACCTCTTGGAACTGCGGATTAACCTCTTGGGGCTGAGACGCTCCATCTCCTCTGCGTTGAGCGACGAGATACGTCCGGACCTGAGCAGCTCGTAAGCCAGCTCGCCGAGCGCAGGTCCCCTCATCAGCCCGTAACCCCTGAGCCCGCCGACGAGGACCACGTCACCGAGGCCCTCCAGCCTGCCGAGG
>AWOE01000060.1 GCA_000494145.1 Candidatus Calditenuaceae archaeon JGI OTU-1
CCCCTGAGCCCGCCGACGAGGACCACGTCACCGAGGCCCTCCAGCCTGCCGAGGTACGGTTCCATGTCTGGCGTCAGCTCGCACGGCCCCCTCAGCGACGAGTGGTATCTCGGTTCACGGGAGAGGTTGAGACGGCTCCGGAGCATCGCCATCGACCGCCTGACGTAATGCGGCGGTGGCTCGACGATCGAGTAGTCGGGCCCGTCCGCCCACTCGGCGTCGTAACCGCCACCCACCATAATAGTCCCCCACCTCCTCCAGTAGGAGTGGAGGAGCTCGTCGGAGAAGGACGGCACCTCCAGCTCTTCGCCGACGTCGAACTTGTACGCGTAGCACGTGATCACGGTGGTCCTCAGCCGGATTCCGAGCCTGAGCAGGAGCTCCCTGTTGTGCGATCCCGCTGCCAGGATCAGGCCGTCGTGCTTGAGCCTCTCTCCGTCCTCGAGGACGACCCCTTCGATCCTTCCTCCGTCGGTCGTGAAAGAGACGACGCTCTGCCTGATCACCTCGACGCCGAGCGAGGCGAGGGCTCCACCGAGCTCTCCTCCAAGAAGAGGGGGCTCGACCGAGAGGTCCACATCGGTGTAAACGCCGATTAAGTTGCCGTCGACCCGGAAGACCGGCCATCTCTCCCGGATCTCCTCGGCCGTCAGGACCTCGTGCTCCACCCCCGCCTCCCTCATGGCCTCCATCGAATCGTAGAGGTCCACCTCACGGCCCATCTGCAGGAATCCCGTGCGTACGCTGGAGCTCTTGGAGACCGAGCGTATCAGCTCTATGCTCCTGATCACGAGCCTGACGTCGAGGGGGTCCTCAAGCTGCACCGTGACGACGCCGGCCGATCTCGAGGCCGCACCGCCGAGCACCCCCCTCGGGTCGACCAGCGTGACCCGCTCTCCCCTCAGCGCCGCGGTCAGCGCCGCAAAGGCTCCCGCAGGACCGCCTCCTACGACGATCAGGCCCCTCGACACGATCCGACCTCTGCCAGCGATTGGCACCTGCCTACTAATTGACCCGACTGGGGCTACGGCTGGTTGAACCTCCGGTGCGCCTCGTCGTTATATTTCCTGTACTTCAGTATGATGGGGCACCACTCCCTCTCCGGGCAGTAACCGAGGTGCCTGCACTTCTCGCCCATCATCCTCCCCAGCTCGGGCATCCTCCGCTCCACCTCCCTCCACACCTTGTAGGCGATGGCCCTCTCCTCCCATTGCGCGGCGCTGCACGTCCTTGTCGCGACGAACCCCATCGGGCTGAGAAGGTTGAAGAGGTCGTAGAGCCTGAGCGTCCTGATCCTCACCCCCTGAGGGACGAAGTAGAGCGCGGCCTCGATCCCGACCTCCTCCCTGACGGTCTTGTAGAGCTCGAGCACCTCGAGGCTCAGACCGGTGTACTCGGCCGCTAGGGACTCCGACCCTCTCAGCTTAGGCGGTATCACTATGGACCTCTCCGGCTCCCTCAGAGCCCTGTCCGCGGCCTCGACGAGCGACTCGACGACGGTCGGGACGCTCCTGTGCCTTATCGACTGGTGGTACGCGACGAGTGAAGGGGCCTCGAGGACTACCGCTTGAACTATGGGGTAGAGCCGCTCCAACGTCGTGAGGCCGTCGTTCGGGAGGATGGGCAGTGAAGGCTCGAGCGAATGGAGCGCAACGAGTTCCGCGTCCTCCGGAAGCCTCTCGCCGAAGAGCGCGTCGAAGAGGCCGTCACCCTCCCTCAGCGGATCCGGTACAGGATAGTGCGTCCAGGGACCTGTGAACGAGAGCCTCGAAGCCGTGAGGGAAGGCGTCACGTCCGAGAGGATCGAGACGAGCCGGTCGGAGTAGGATCTCAGCTCCTGGGGGACTATGCCTATTCCGGACCTCACCTTCAGCACCGCGTAGAGCAACGATTCCAGCGATGACGCGGAGAAGAACGATGTGGCCGTAGAGAGCGGGAGTACGTACCTCGCGTCCTCCAGCTCGACGCCCCTCTCGAGGAGGCTCCTGTAGTATCCGTGGACCCGCATCAGCTCCTCCCTCACCTTCGCCTCGAGGCTCGTCCCCCTCACCTCCGCCGGGACCAGCATCTTCTCCGCCGTGACCTCAGACCTCCGCTGGCTCTCCTGCAGGAAGCTCCCGAACCTCGCCCCCATCACCAGCATGCTCAGGAGCCTCGAGCACCACCTGACCTCGATGAACGGGACAGCTGAAGTGGTGAGGGAAGCGTGCCCACGCCTCGTCGACTCGAAGTGGACCTTCCTCGAGAACTTCCTCAGGTCCTTCCCCTTGGCCTGAAGCTCCCTCAGGTTCCGGACGAGGTCGACCGTCGAGAAGGTGCCGACTCCCTCGAGCGCTATCACCTCGTCGGGCCCGAGCTCAACGCCCTCGACGCTGACCGTCGGCCCGAGGTCTAGGAGCTCCACCTCCACCTGGTCCGTATACCTCAACCCCGACGACTTTTGGCCGGACGTCAATTAGTTGACCTCTGCTAGGAGATCGCAGGCCATCCCGTATAAACCCGTAGAAAAGTTAGCGTTATTACGCCACCAATACCCGCAAATCTCGGGCTGTGATGAGCAACGTCCATGCCGACCCGTGAGGCGACGATGGGCAGTCTGAGCCCCTCACCCGCTCGTCCGCCTCTCCCTCAAACTCCTCGCCCACTCCCTCAGCCCCTCCTCTTGGTTAGGTTCGATCGACCCGGGCCTGAGAAACCGCACCCTCCTGATGGCCTCCTCCACTGAGATACCGTCCTTCAAGATCAGGTACGCCGCGAGGACCGTCCCCGTCCTGCCCTTGCCCGCAGCGCAGTGGACGAGCACCTTCTTGCCCGAACGGGTCAGATCGACGACCAGTCTGGCCGCCCTCTCCAGCGTCTCCCCGTCAGGCATCTGGTGGTCCCTCATCGGCAGGTGGTAGCACTCCAGCCCCAGATCCCTGACGAACTCCTCCGGTATCGGGTCCTCCGTGAGCGAGACCACAGCTTTGATCCCGAGGGACGCCACATAGCGCAGCTGGGACCTGTCCACGGGCCTGCCCGAGGCGGCCACTCCCTCGTCGAACCAGCCGAAATTGTAGGGCATATCCGCGAACTGTCCCCTGAGGCTCCTCATCAAGTCGCCGAGCGTCATGGTCCCGACCACGCCAGCTAGACCCTCCTAATAAAAGGTTCCCTCTGCGACATTAACGGCCCAACGCTCAAATCCATCTGGGCAATCACACTCGACGTGGCCGAACTGAGGCTCAAGGACCTCATCAAGCGGAGGCCGATAACCGTCAGCAGCGACGCCACCATCCACGACGTCATCAAGATAATGGCCAGAGAGAACGTAGGTTTCCTGGTCGTGAGGGAGGGGGAGCAGGTCGTTGGCGTCCTATCCGAGCGGGACGTCATCAAGGCGCTGGCCGAGGAGGGAGATGTGGGGAAGAGGGTCGCCGAGTTCTGCAAACGGGACGTCATCAAGCTGAGGGCCGACAGCACGCTGGAGGAGGCCGCCCAGACCATGGGCAAGCACAGGATACGGCACATCGTCGTAGAGGACGAACGTGGCGAGCTTATCGGCGTCGTATCGGTGAGGGACCTGCTCGAGGAACTCTTCGGGCCCGGGACCAAGACCGATTGATACGATTGGGAGTCTCGGATCACGACCCACGTGGCAATTCGTTCCACGCAGCGGCGTAGTTCGGCGAGCCGTCCAGCCCCTTCCCATCCGCCAACGGGTGCCTGAAACCGTCAAGAGCGGCCGATCGGAGCTCTGAGCTGGGCATGGGTGCCGTGGTGATAGGGGGGCCGGCGTCGCGGACGCAGGCGAGGAGGCTGGCGGAGGAGCTGAACCTAGAG
>AWOE01000061.1 GCA_000494145.1 Candidatus Calditenuaceae archaeon JGI OTU-1
CATGGGTGCCGTGGTGATAGGGGGGCCGGCGTCGCGGACGCAGGCGAGGAGGCTGGCGGAGGAGCTGAACCTAGAGTACGTTCCGGTCGAGCACAAGCTCTTCCCCGACGGCGAATCTTACCTCCGGATCGACGCGGACCTCAGAGGAAAGGTCGTCCTCCTCTNTCAGGGGACACATCCTCCGCAAGACAGGCACCTCCTTCAGCTCCTCATGATCGCGAAGACCGTCGAGGAGAGGGGGGCTTCGAGGCTCGTCGCCGTGGTCCCTTACCTCGCATACGCGAGGCAGGACAGGGAGTTCCTCCAGGGAGAGGTGGTCAGCATCAGGGTAGTTCTGGAATCGCTGAGGTGCGCGGGCATCGACGTGCTGCTGACCGTCAACCCGCATTCGCCTTGGGCCCTTACGTCGGGAGTCCTGGAGGCGGTCTCCGTCGACGTGACGAGGTTCCTCGCGAGGAAGGTGATGGAGCTCCTCGGCCCCTTCCACCTCGTCGGGTCGCCCGGAAAGAAGGGGAGGTCCATGGCCGAGTCGGCGGCCGAGGAGATCGGAGCCGAACCTTTCCATTTGACGAGCTCGAGGGACCCACTCACCGGTCAGGTGACCGTCAGGGCAGAGGGCATCGATGCNNCNGGGAAGNGGGTCCTCCTCATCGACGACATCGTCAGCACAGGCGGCACNATGGTCGGGGCCGTCAGGGAGCTTNTGGGGTNGGGCGCCAGGGAGGTGGTGGTCTCGTGCGTCCACGGCCTCTTCGTCGGAGACGCTGCAGAACGTTTGGTCAAAGCCGGGGCCTCGGCCGTCATCTCGACCGACACGGTTCCCACGGACCACTCCAAGGTCTCGGTCATAGGTGAGGTCGCCAGAGCCATCAGGGAGAGGATGGANTTGGGGTGATGGGAAGGTTCGTCGCCCTCCTCTCGGGAGATAANGTCCCCCTCGGCCTCGGAGAACTNANGGCCCTCCTCGACGTGCTGGGGGGCTCCNTGGTCGGCGAACGATCGCATNCGAGGNTGCCNGAGTTCGTCGCNNACGCNNNGACCGCGAGGGATGTGGCGTGGCGTTCTGCCCTCGTCAAGGAGACCGTCATGAAGCTCTTCGAGGTGGAGACCAGAGAGGTGGGNNGGAGCTTCGACCTGCTCCTGGACGAGTTGCCACGTCCCAGGGGGCCAATAGCCGTCAGGGCGCTGAAGCTCGAGGAGGTCCCGGTTCGGAGGACGGAGGTGGAGCGATGGGTGGCCAGCAGGCTTCTGGAGGAGTGGAAGGGAGTGAGCGTAGACCTCGAGAGACCGGGCGAGGTGATCAGGGTCTACGTGACCTCGCGCTCCGTCATCGGAGGGACCCTCGTCGGGGTCAGGGACAACGAGGGCCTCGCCCGGAGGTCACCCGTCAACAGGCCCTTCAGGCTTCCTTCGACGCTGAAGCCGAAGGAGGCGAGGGTTGTTGTGAACCTGGCCCGCGTTCCACTCGGAGGGACGCTCCTCGATCCCTTCGCCGGTTCCGGTGCCATCCTCCTCGAGGCCTCGGCNCTTGGTTACATGNCGNTCGGGGTNGAGGTGAAGGGCTGGGTGGCCCGGGGCGCGAGGCGGAACCTCAACGCNTTCGGGCTCGGAGGGCTCTCCGAGGTGGTGGCTGCTGATTCCAGGCTCCTCCCCCTGAGGTGCAGGTTCGACGGCGTGGCCACCGATCCGCCCTACGGCAAGTCCACGACCGTCGTCGGAGGGAGGAGGTCTGAACTGGTCGACGCGGTGATAGGGGAGCTGCTCGATTCGATCGGGAGGGGAAGGAGGGTTGTCGTCGTCTATCCCGAGGGACCTGACCTTCCCGAGATACTGAGGTCCGATAAGGTGGTGGAGCGCTACTCCTACCGGGTCCACTCGGCGCTCGTGAGGACTGTGAACGTCTTGGCGGCCTGAAACAGGTAACCTCACGCGAAGACCATCCTCAGCAGAATGCCGATCACGGCGATCAGGGTCGGGAGGTTGAACGCGATGAAAAGTCTCACGAAGAGGTTCATCTGGCCCTCGAGCCTCGCAAGCCTGGCCTCGATCGAGTTGACCCTGTTCTCGAGCGCTGAGATCCTCCTTTCTATCCTCTCCTCTAGCTTCTCCAAGTCCTTCTTAGTCGCCACATCGGCAAGCACGGCGTTGATGATGGCAAGCCTGACGTCACTGTCTGTAACCATTAACTCGGCGAGTCTCCTCCTGATCTTCGGGTCCTTCTCAAGCTCCTCTATCAGCTTCTCAGCTATCGACACCGGAAAATTCCGGTCTACGAGCGTAAATAACGTTATCCCCGATCATGCGGAGCACCCGGAGGTTTGGGCACCAATTCAGACCCTTCTCGAGAGTTGCGGGGGCCTGGTGTGACGGTCTGACAGCGTGCCTCACAGAAGAACGTCCTCGAACGCTTCCGTTCAGGAAAAGTTAGGACTCCAGTTGCGGAAGTTCTGGCGTTCTTACGCATCAAAGGTGCGGGGGGTGGGATTCGAACCCACGAACCCCTACGGGACAGGGTCCTAAGCCCTGCGCCTTTGACCAGGCTTGGCTACCCCCGCTCATAATAACTGTCCTAGTTTTTGGTATAAAACTTTTAGAACACGAAGTACAATCAAATTTTTCTTCACACTCCAGTG
>AWOE01000062.1 GCA_000494145.1 Candidatus Calditenuaceae archaeon JGI OTU-1
CCGAGGACCTCGGGTTAGCGGTGGGATCGGTTGGCCCGTTTCGTCGAGGAGCTGGCCCTGACCTTCGACGACGTCCTTTTGGTCCCGAGGTACTCGGACATCAAGTCCCGAAAGGAGGTGTCGACGAAGTCGCTCTTCACGAGGAAGATAGAGCTGCACATACCGATCGTCTCGGCCGCGATGGACACGGTCACCGAGAGCAGGATGGCGATCGCCATGGCGAGGGAGGGAGGGATAGGCGTGATCCACAGGTTCATGCCGGTCGAACAGCAGGTCAGGGAGGTCCAGAAGGTGAAGAGGGCCGAGGGCGTCCTGATCGAGGACCCGTACACGATACCGCTCGATGCGACGGTCGGCGACGCGAGGAGGGAGATGCTGAGATACGGCGTCTCGGGGCTCGTCGTGGTCGACAAGGAGAGGAGGGTCTGGGGGATAGTGACGAGGCGTGACCTGATGTTCGAGCCCGACGAGAGGCCGGTGAGGGAGGTGATGACGCCGAGGCACGAGCTGATCACGGCGAGGCCCGGCGTTACGCAGGAGGAGGCCATCGAGCTGATCAGGGCCCACCGCGTCGAGAAGATCCCGATAGTCGACGAGGACTGGAGGCTGAGGGGGCTGATCACCGCCAAGGACATCCAGTCGAGGGGCCTCTACCCGCACTCGACGAGGGACTCGAAGGGGAGGATGAGGGTGGCGGCCGCGATAGGCGTGAAGGGCGACTACTACGAGAGGGCGAAGGCCCTGCTGGAGGCGGAGGTGGACGCGCTGGTGATCGACGTGGCCCACGGCCACACCGATATGGTCCTCAACACCCTGAAGAGGCTAAGGAAGGAGTTCAGCGAAGAGGTCCAGATCGTGGCCGGCAACGTCGCCACTCCGGAGGGCTTCGAGGACCTGGCCGCATACGCCGACGCAGTAAAGGTCGGCATCGGGCCTGGAGCGGTCTGCACCACGAGGGTCGTCGCCGGTGTCGGCGTTCCCCAGCTGACGGCGATCATGAGCTGCGCCGAGGTCTCCGAGAGAACGGGCGTGCCGATGATAGCCGACGGAGGGATCAGGAGCTCCGCCGACCTCGTCAAGGCGCTCGCCGCAGGGGCCTCGACGGTCATGATCGGGATGCTCCTCGCAGGGACCGATGAGAGCCCGGGAGCGGTGGTGGTGAGGAACGGGAAGAAGAGCAAGGTCTACAGGGGCATGGCTTCCTTTTACGCGATGCTCGGAAGGGAGGCGAGGGAGAAGGGTGAGGTGGAGCTCGACGACGTGGCCGACTACGCTTACATGGCCGAGGGGGTCGAGGCCTACGTCGACTACAGGGGATCGGTCTCGGAGGTCCTTGCGCAGCTCGTCGCAGGTCTGAGGTCCGGCATGAGCTACCTCGGAGCCCGGACGATCAGGGAGCTGAGGGAGAGGGCGGTCTTCGTGAGGGTAACCGAGGCCGGTTACAGGGAGGGGCTGCCCCACGACGTCGAGAGAGTGACCTGATTTGCCTTCGGTGACCGTGATAGGCCTCCAGTGGGGCGACGAGGGGAAAGGCAAGGTCGCAGCTTACTTCTCGAGGACCGCGAGGCTGGCGGTCAGGTTCAACGGAGGCCCCAACGCCGGCCACACGATCCTCTACAGGGGAAGGGTCCTTAGGTTGCACCTCGTTCCGGCAGGGGGCGTCGTCTGCGGTGCGGCCGCGATCTGCGCNGGCGTCCTCGTCGACCTGAGGGTCCTCCGGGAGGAGCTGAGGGAGGTCAGGGAGGTGAGGGGCGAGGTCGAGGTCTACCTCAGCCCGAGGGCTTCGGTGATAAGGCCGTCGGCGAGGGCGGCCGAGGACTTCCTCGAGGGCCTGAAGGGCAGCAAGGCCATAGGGACCACGAGGAGGGGGATCGGCCCGACGTCGATCGAGAGGGCCGCGAGGCTCGCGGTCAGGGTGGCGGACCTGCTCGAACCCGACGCCCTCGTCTCAAGGCTGAGGGAGCTGAAGGGTTTCTGGCGGCTCGACGAAATGGACCCTGATGCGGAGGCGAGGGAGCTGACGGAGTCGTTCGAAGGGCTCGGCGTCAAGGTCGTGGAGACCGGCCCTCTGATCTCCAACGTCCTCGGCGAAGGAGGGCTCGTGGTCTTCGAGGGCGCGCAGGGGACGATGCTCGACCTCCTCTTCGGGACCTACCCCTACGTGACCTCCAGCCTCACCACATCGGCCAGCGCCGCTGTCGGATGCGGCGTTCCCTTCAGGAGCCTCGGTAAGGTCATCGGCGTCGCCAAGGCCTACACGACCCGCGTCGGCTCAGGCCCCTTCCCGACTGAGATNCAGGGAGAGCTGGCGGACCTGATCAGGTCGGCGGGCGGCGAGTACGGCGCCACCACCGGAAGGCCGAGGAGGATAGGGTGGCTCGACATGCCGCAGCTGAGGTACGCGGTCGAGCTGAACGGCGTCGACTCCGTCTTCATGACGAGGGTCGACACGCTCTCCGGCCTCGAGAAGGTCAAGGTCTGCGTCTCCTACGAGAACGCCGCCCGCTTCCCGGAGGACCTGAAGGGGCTCGAGTCGGTGAGGCCCAGGTACGTCGAGCTCGATGGGTGGCCGAGGATCGACGAGGCCGAGAGGGCGAGGCTGATGAGGGAAGGCTACGGCGCGCTCCACCCCAACGCGAGGAGGTACGTCGAGTTCGTCGAGTCGGAGCTCGGCGTCCCGGTCTCCCACATCGGCATAGGCCCCGCCATCGAAGAGGTGCTGGAGCGCTGACCTCGAGGCTCCTGGCCCTCTCGCCTGTAGACGGAAGGTACGCCGACCTGGTCGAGGACCTCAGGCCCCACCTCTCCGAGTTCGGTTACATCAGGTACAGGGTCGTCGTGGAGGTCGAGTACCTCAGGGCCCTGGCGGAGGAGGGGTTGGTCGATCTGGAGCCCGGCGCCTTGACGTACCTCAGGAAGCTCGCAGAGGGCTTCGGGACTTCCGAGGCGGAGGAGGTGAAGGCGATAGAGGCCGAGGTGGGGCACGACGTCGAGGCGATCGTCAGGTTCCTGAAGTCGAGGCTGAGGGCGAACGGCTTCGAAAGGGCTTCGGTCTGGGTCCACGCGGGGCTGACTTCTGAGGACGTGAACTCGACCGCCTTCTCGCTCTCGCTGAAGGCCGTGAACGAGGGAGTGCTGGTTCCCGAGCTCGAGGGGCTATGCGCGGAGCTGGCGGAGGTCGCGTGGAGGGAGAGGGCGACGCCGATGCTGGCAAGGACCCACGGGAGGCCTGCCCTTCCGACGACGCTGGGGAGGGAGCTGGCGTACCACGCGATGAGGGCGCTCGAGTGGGTCGAGAGGCTCAGGGGGTTCAGGATGCCGGGGAAGCTGAGCGGCGCGATCGGGAGCTATGCCGGCCTTAAGGAGGTCCTTGGTGAGGGGACGCTCGGGTTCGTCGGAAGGTTCCTGAGCTCACTGGGGCTGGAGCCGGTTCTGGTGACGAAGCAGGTCCTCCCTGCCGACAGGCACTCGGTCTACCTCCACCACCTCGCATCGCTCTCGATGGCCCTCACGGACCTCGCGAGGGACCTCTGGCTCCTCACGCTCCTCGGCTACGTCGAGCTCGCACCCACCCGGGTCGGCTCCTCGACCATGCCCCAGAAGCAGAACCCCGTGGAGGTCGAGAACGCGGAGGGGAACCTCGAGCTGGCCGCACACCTCCTGAGCTTCGTCGCCAACCGCCTCCAGACTACCCGCCTGCAGGATCACGGAGGAGGGCGGGATCGCGTGAGGAGGTCGTTAGCCTTCTCGTCGGCCGTCGCCAGGGAATGGATGAGGAGCAAAACGTCTGTCT
>AWOE01000063.1 GCA_000494145.1 Candidatus Calditenuaceae archaeon JGI OTU-1
GAGCTCCTGAGGGCCATCCCGGGGATGAACTCCAAGACCCTCTCGAGGACCCTGAAGTCGCTCCAGTCGAGGGGGCTGGTGGTGAGGGAGGTCGTGAGCCTCCAGCCGTTCTCGGTGCGCTACAGGCTGACCTCGATGGGTGAGGATCTGGTGCCGGTCCTCAGGGCCCTTCGAGAGTGGGGGGAGAAGTGGGCGCGTCCAGCGGCCGTCCAGAAGGGAAATGGCATGAAGGGTATCAGGGGGAAAGCCACAATAGAAGGAGAGCACTGATCGCAGGACGGGCTGGGTTTGGGCAAGGAGGGTCACGCGGTCGTAACGGAGGGCCTCGTCAAGGTCTACGGCAACTCCGTTAGGGCCCTCGACGGCGTATCGATTGAGGTCAGGAGGGGTGAAGTCTTCGCGCTGCTCGGTCCCAACGGAGCCGGAAAGACCACCCTCGTGGAGATCCTCCTTACCCTCAGGAAACCGACCTCCGGCAGGGCATACGTGCTGGGCGAGGACGTCCTCGGAGGGAGGGGGCGTTCGGTCGTCAGGAAGAGGGTCGGGGCGATACTGCAGGAGTCCGAGTCGTTCGACCTCCTGACCGTGAGGGAGACGCTCAGGCTTTACGGACGCCTCTACGGCGCCGACGCCCGGAGGGCTGAAGAGCTCATCGAGCTGCTGGACCTGAGGGAGCACGCCGACAGGCCCTACGGCAAGCTGTCAGGAGGTCTCAGGAGGAGGGTCCTCTTGGCAGCGGCTCTGATCAACGATCCCGAGCTGGTCTTCCTCGACGAGCCCACCACCGGCCTCGACCCTGGATCGAGGAGGGACGTCTGGAGCGTCCTGAAAAGGATGAGGAGGGAGGGCGTCACGGTCTTCCTCACAACGCACTACATGGAGGAGGCTGAGGCGCTGGCCGACAGGGTGGGCATCATCGTCAACGGCAAGATGGTCGCGATCGGCTCTCCGGGGGAGCTGGCGGAGAAGTACGGCGGCTCTAAGACCATAAGGGTCTCCGGAATAGGACCCGAGGTGGCAGAGAGGCTGCAGAGGGAGCTGGGAGGAGNCCGGANAGAAAACGGGGAGCTNGTATGGGTCGCCTCGAACCAGACGGAGGTTAACAGGATAGTGCAGGCCGTCATAACCGCCTCACCGGAAGCTGTATTCTCCGTCAGGAATCCGGGCCTCGAGGAGGTCTTCCTCAGGCTCACCGGCCGCAGGATCACGGAGGAGGGCGGGATCGCGTGAGGAGGTCGTTAGCCTTCTCGTCGGCCGTCGCCAGGGAATGGATGAGGAGCAAAACGTCTGTCTTCTGGTCGGTGGCCTTCCCTCTGATACTGCTGCTCGTCTTCGGCGCGGCCTTCGGCGACGTCAGGGTCCAGACCTACCCGCTGCTGGTGGTGAACGAGGACCTCGACGATTCGGGGCGTCCTACCGAGCTCTCAACGGCCCTCGTCAATGCCATCAACTCCACGGGGATAGTCGAGGTGCGTCTCGCGGAATCGGGTCATAGCATCGAGGACGTGATGAGGGAAAGGGGAATCTACAGGGCCCTGGTGATCAGGAGGGGCTTCGAGGAGGAGCTCCTGAGGGCCTCGGTCGCCGGAAGGGTCGACGTCATGGTCTCGACGCTGGAGTACATCGTCGCCACCTACGGAAACAGAACATCACCCGAAGACAGGTCCCGGATAGAGTCGGGCATCTCGGCCCTCAGGGCCTTTCGGAGCAACCTCAGCTCCGGCTCAGCTGAGGTGATCTACGTCAGGGATCCCAACGACCAGCCCTCTTCGGCCGTGGAGGGCGTCATCAGGTCGGTCCTGCAGGCCTTCAACCTCAGGCTGCTGGGTGCGAACGAGACCCTTTCGCTGAGCACCTCCGACCTCGCCTTCAGGAGGACCAGGCCGATCGACCTCTACCTACCCGGCGTGCTGACGGCCTTCGTCATGACGAACGGCGTCCTCGGCACCTCATCGGCCTTAGCGGAGATGCGGAGGTCCAGGCTCCNCAGGCGGCTCGCGATAACGCCCCTCAGGCTNTCGGAGCTGCTGACGGGTCTCNTGCTGGTCCAGGTCTTGATGACCTCGGTCCTCGCGGCCCTTCTCGTCGCCGTCGGATGGGCCGTCTTCAGGTCCTCCTTCTCACTCGGGCCGGTGGCGGTCGCTCTGATCCTCGTCGATTCGCTCCTCTTCTCCTCCCTCGGCCTCCTGATAGGCTCGGCGCTGAAGGAGGTCGAGGCGGTCAACGCCGCGAGCAGCGTCGTCGTCTTCCCGATGATGTTCCTCTCAGGTGCCTTCTGGCCCCTCGAGTTCGCACCGCCCTTCATGAGGACGATAGCAAGCCTCACGCCCCTTTACTACTTCGTAGAGGGTCTCCGAGCTACGGGAGTCTACGGCGACCTCGGTCCGTCCCTCACGGCCTTCTCAATCGGTCTGGTGGCGTTCCCGGTCCTCCTGCTCGCCGGATCGAGGCTTCTCGAGAGGGAGCTCGCGGAGTGACGGGTCCTTGTGATAGGCTTTTTACGGCAACCCGCGAAGCCGGGCCAGATGGTGAGGCTGATCAGGTTCTTCGCACCGAGGGGGATCAGGGTCTCGAGGGCTCAGGGACAGTACGTCTGGGACTCGGAGGGCAGAAGGTACCTCGACTTCCACACAGGGAACGGTGCCGCGCTCCTCGGCCACCTGAACCCCTACGTGATGAGGAGGCTTAGGGAGCAGATGGAGAAGGTCACGGTCCTGCCTCCCCTTTACGACAGCGAAGCCCTCGAGGAGGCCCTCTCGGCCCTCGGAAGGATACTCCCACCACACCTCGGGAACGTCTTCTTCCAGAACTCGGGGAGCGAGGCGGCGGAGCTGGCCCTCAAGCTGGCAAGGAAGAGGACGCGGAGGAGGAAGGCAGTCGCCTTCACGGGTTCCTTCCACGGCCGGACCTTCGGGGCCCTCTCGGTGACCTTCAACAGGGCGTACCGAGAAGGCTACGAGCCTTTCCCCTTCGAGGTCGAGTTCTTGCCCTTCAACTCGATCGAGGACCTGCGAAGGATCGGTGAGGACGTGGCCGCTGCGATCGTTGAGCCAGTTCAGGGAGAGGGCGGCCTCACGCCGGCGACCGACGAGTTCCTGAGGGAGCTGGAGGGGAGGTGCAGGGAGGTGGGGGCGTACCTGATCGTCGACGAGGTCCAGTCGGGCTTCGGCAGGACAGGCCTCGTCTGGGACCACCTTAGGGCCAACGTGAGGCCCGACATCATGGTGGCGGGCAAGTCGATCGGTGGCGGCTTCCCCGTGAGCCTCGTCGCGGTTACCGACGAGATCGCCTCGAGGGTCGAGGAGGGAGAGCACGGCTCAACCCACGGCGGTAACCCCCTTGCGCTCGCAGCGGTCACCGGTGGTGTCGAGGCCCTCCTCTCGGACGACGTGCCCTCGAAGGCCCGTGCCGCATCGGAGCTCCTCTTCGCCGGACTCAAGGAGGTGGCGGCCGAGAACGGTGACCTCGTCAGGTCGGTGAAGGGAAAGGGGCTCATGCTCGGCCTCGAGCTGCGGTTCAACCCGTCCCAAGCGATAAAGGACCTCCAGTCGAGGGGGCTGCTCTCGCTGAGGGCGGGGACGACGGTCTTGAGGTTCCTGCCACCGTACGTGATAACGCACGGGGACATCGAGTGGGCAGTCGCGATGACCGCCGAGTCGCTTTCGGCCTTCAGGGCATCGAGGACCCAAGGACATCCGGCACCGGCCCAGAACCGGCCATGAGGTCACCATCATCCCGAGGAAAGCCCTACGGCGTCCATTCCCGCAAACGATTCAAGGGGGGAGGTTTTTGGAACCGCAGCGGATGAAGAGCATCAAGGTGGTGATCGTCGGCCCGTTCAACGCCGGGAAGACGACGCTCGTCAAGACCCTGTCGGAGATCAGCATGACCCACGAGGTCGAGGTTACGTCGCCGGAGGAGAGGGCGAAGAAGCGCACGACCACCGTCGGCATGGACTTCGGCATCGTGAACATAGGTGAGGGCTACGTCGTCCGGCTCTTCGGCTCGCCCGGACAGCAGAGGTTCTGGTTCATGTGGAAGGTGTTTCTGCCCGGAGCCCACGGCCTGATCTTCATGGTCGACTCCGCCGACAGGGAGTCGGTTCCGGAGGCCGCGAGGGAGTTCTCGAGGGCCCTCTCGACCTTCAGGAGGCTGCCGATGGTGGTGGCGGCCAACAAGCAGGACATCCGGGGAGCGATGTCTCCTGAAGAGCTGAGGTTCGTCCTCGACGTGCCCTCGTGGATACCCGTGATACCCTGCGTCGCCACCGACAGGTCGATGGCGTGGAAGGTCCTCGGAACCCTCCTCGAGGAGGTGTTCAGGGTCAGCAAGATCGAGGTCTGAGCTCTCCATCAGCCCATCTCATTCTCGGGGGTTCTGACGCCCGTCTTGTCCCGCAAGGCCCTCAGCTCCACCAGCTCACCTACGCCGTAGGGGACGAGGGAGATCAAACGCTCTACGACCCGATCGTCAGGCCTCGATCCCGTTATTCTCTCCGCCTCCCGCACCAGCTCTCCAACGAGCTCCCTCGCCGGCCTCCGTCCCGGCCTGATGACGGCGTATGCGACCGACACAGATTTGACGTAGTCCGGGTGGCCGCACACCGCATCGCCGTCGGCCGTTATGCCTATGGCAATTTTCAGCTCGGCAATTACGTAGCTCTTAGGCGGCTTCACGATGAACGACCCTTTCTCGAGGTACGTGCCGGGAGGTGGAGTGAAGGAGATCTGCTCCGGTCTGACGTAGTAGACCGATATGCTTCCCAGCCCCTCCCTCCAGGCCCTGCTGTAGGCCGCGCAGAAGGTCGCTGCCTGAACGACGTCCGCCTCGTCCGACGCACCTCCCTTGAGCAGTACCACGGGAGAGCCCCGGACCTCGGCGTGGAAGACCAGATCGTCGCCGTCCATGTGCCGCTTCAGGAGCCTGACGTTAGTCGAGGCGTCCTTCCCACCGACGACGAGCCTGCCCGAAGTGGTGAAGGTCCACCGGTAGGACTCGTACCACTGCTTGGGCCTCGAGGGCCTGACCGGTACAGCCTTCGGCACCTCCACCTTCTCCGCCTCGGACCTGAGCCGCTCGAGCTCCGACCTCAACCTCTCCGCCTCGGCGATCAGGTTCCTGCGGGCCTCCTCCAAGCCCTTCACCCGGTCGAACAGCGAGGAGACCTGCCGCGTAACCGGCTCCCCCATGCTCAGCTGAAGCCTGAGGCCAGCGACCTCGACCTCGATCGCGTTCCCCCTCACCTCCGCCTTGAGGTCCTCCGTCACCACACCGCCCGACCTGGTCGCCCTGAGCCTCTCGAGCTCCGAAGCGTTGACGAAGAGCGCCATCGCCGCCCTCCTCAGCTCCTCGGCCTGCGCGCCGATCGTGGAGGCCTGCGCCAGCTTCTCCTCCGCCTCCTTCTCGAGCCTCCTCGCCCTCTCCTCGACCTCTTTGAGCCTCGCCGACCTGGACTGAAGCCCGAGCGCTGTCCTGTAGTACTCCCTGACGGCCTCGTTCACCTCCGCGAACTCCCTGACCTCCACAGCCTCGCGTTCCAGATGCGTCAGCCTCACCAGCGAGAGCTCCGCCCTGTCCTCCAGGACGTAGAGCCGTGGAACTCCCGTGCGGGCCTCCTCCAGCATCGCCTCCAGCTCCTTCCTTAACCTCTCCAGCCGTTCCTTCCCCACCTCGCCGAGCCTCAGGTCGCCCCTCAGCCCTGCCCTGTGAAGGGCCTCGTTCGCGTACTTCGGAGCTATCCCGAGCTCCCTCACCAGCACGGACCCCAGCTTCTTGGAGGGCGCAACGGCCCTCAACCCCTCCAGAGCGTTCAGGTCGGTTGAAGGTGGGCGGCCTCCGCACTGGTCGACCAGAACCTCGCCGTTCCTCGGCGCAGGATGTGCTGACANGACCGAACCCTCCGNNCTGTTCAGCAGCGCGATCCTCCCTCCGGGGTAGAGCTGGCAGCAGAGCTCGAGCCCTCCCTCGAACCGGATCAACACGACCCTCTCCCCTCTCACCGACTCGAGGCCGGTCACCCTCTTTCCCCTCAGATGCTCCCTAAGGGCCCTGCAGAAGCTGTCCGGCTCAGCCCTCTCCTCGAAGGTCCCCTTGACGAGCACCACCAGAGACTCTGGGATCAGCTGGAGCTCCCAGCTCTCGCCGTCCTTCCTGAGCCTCAAGGTGTAGGAGCCGTCTGGAAGCAGGTACGCGTTCTGGACCCTCGACCCTGTCACCTGTTCGGCCAGCTCGGCCGAGAGCCGCTCGACGTCGAGGCTCGAGAGCTGAACCCTCGCCATCCCTTTCCGCTGAGCGATCATCGACGCGGCACGGGATAACTCCTCCTGAGAGAGTCAAAGTCATAGTCGAAATTCAGGACCCATCAGAAATTCTAATATAGCGGTATTAAACAGAATTCACATGAAGGGCAAACCGATAGACGTGCACGCCCACCTCACAACGCCCGGGTTCTTCAGGACCCTCGGGCCGTTCCTCGAGAAGGTGAAGGCCTACTTCAGGACCGACTTCGGCGAGATCACAATAGAGCAGGCGCTCAGGGAGTACGAGGAGGCCGGAATCAGGAAGCTCGTCCTGTTGCCGACTGAAGCATCGAGGCTGACCGGCATCCTCGGTGACACCAACGATTACATGGCCGAGCTACAGCGAGTGGACCCGGAGAGGGTGATCGCCTTCGCCACCGTAGACCCCCTTGCGGGGAAGAGGGCCGTCGCCGAGCTGGAGAGGGCCGTCAAGGACCTCGGGCTGAGGGGTCTGAAGCTCCACCCGCCGCTCCAGTGTTTTCGGCCCGACGACGAGCGCTGCTTCGAAGTCTACCAGGCAGCTGAGGACCTCGGGATACCGGTGCTCTTCCATACGGGTATCTCAGGAATGGGCGCAGGCGTCGAGGGAGGTGGAGGTATCAAGCTGGATTACGGGAGGCCGATTTACGTGGACAACGTCGCCGCGGAGTTCAGGAGGTTGAAGCTGATCATGGCCCACTTCGGCTGGCCTTGGTACGAGGAGGCTCTGGCGATAGCGCTGCACAAGGCCAACGTCTACATTGACCTATCCGGCTGGTCGCCGAGATACATCCCGCAGGTCGTATGGAGGTACGCCGACACCCTGCTCCAGGACAAGGTCCTCTTCGGCTCGGACTACCCATTGATCAGGCCGGCGCGCTGGCTTTCGGACTTCGAGAAGATCGACCTCAAGCCCGAGACGCGGGAGAAGATCCTTTGGGCCAACGCCGAGAGGGTTCTGGGGATCGGATGAGGTCTTTCAGCGCCCTCCCTCGCCCCTCGAGGCCCTCTTAGCCACGACCACCTTCGCCGGCCTCAGGACCTTCCCCCTGAAGGCGAACCCGCGCTCCACCACCGAGACGACGGTCCCCTCCTCTTGCTGCTCGGACTCGACGAACCCGACGGCCTCGTGCACGACCGGATCGAACCTCTCCCCCTCGCTCCCTATCACCTCCACGCCCTCCTCCCTCAGGACCTTCTCGATCGAGCTCGAGACCAGCCTCAGGCCCTCGGAGAGGGACCTCGCGTTGGAGTCGTCCGAGAGCGAGTAGAGGCCTGCGACCCTCTCGACGGTCTCGGCCACGCCTATCAGATGGCGCAGCAGCCTCTCGACCGATCCCATCAGCCTCATCCTCTCCTCCTTCTCCGAGACCAGCTCCTCCCTCAACCTGGCCAGCTCCTGCTCCAGCTTTCGCAGCCT
>AWOE01000064.1 GCA_000494145.1 Candidatus Calditenuaceae archaeon JGI OTU-1
GGGGGGGCTTCGTCGTCGATCTAGGCAGGAGGGTGGACGGGTGGGAGCACGACCTGATCGCGCTTCCGTTCCCTGAAGGCTGGAGCGTGGTCCTCTGCGTTCCCCGCGATGCGAGGGGGCCCGACGAGCTCCAGGAGGGGCCGGCCCTCGAGGGCTTCAGGCTCGATCCCCAGCAGGTCAAGGAGCTGAGGTCAGCGGCCATCGGCAAGGTCGTTCCGGGCCTCTTGGGGAGGGACTTCCGCGAGTTCTGCGGTGGCGTGGAGGAGGTCCAGAGGATCGTCGGCGACGCCTTCAGACACGTCCAGGGAGGGAGGTTCGGCGCCCACTCGCTCAAGGCCGTCGATGCCCTCGCATCGGCCGGAGCCTCGGGAATCGGCCAGTCGAGCTGGGGTCCGACGGTCTACGGGTTCTTCCCTTCGACCGAGGAGGCCTCGAGGAGATCGGGTCAGATTCAGGAGGAGCTGGGCGAGGGTTGGAGCGTGCTGGTCACGCGGGGGAGGAACAGGGGTGCTGAGGTCGAGGTCGCTGGGCGCTGAGGAGGATGGCGTACTTCAGCGGATTCTGCAGCTAATGGGCTCAATCGACGATCCCGTACTTCCTCCTGATGGCTCCGCAGATCGCCCTGACCCTATAGGTCGGCCCCAACCTCTCGGCGAGCGAGATGAGCTCTTTGACCCTGAGCCTCAGCTCCTCGGCCCTCGCAGGATCGGATCGCTCGAAGACCGGTATCCTCGAGGCGTGGACCGCTGCCTCCACCAGCGCCGCGAGGGACCTCGTGAAGGGCCTCCGGGATCCCCTGCCGAGGTGGACTGAGAAGGGCCTCAACTCTAACCTGTGCCAGACGTCGTCCTGAGCGAGGAACCTGGCCTTCACGGGAATCGCTGCAACAGCGTCCCTGATCGCCGGGACGTCAAACCCCTCGATCCGTTCGAAGCCCATCTCGACGACGCCCAAGTCCAGGGCCGCCTCCACCAGCACCTCCTCGTCCACGACGTTCAGCACCGCATCGCCCCGCCGTAACAGGTTCGCGGAGGTGACCGAGCCCCTCGCGAGCTTCGAGAGCGCCCTCCAACCATCGGCGTCCCTGAGGAACGTGCAGCCGATGGCGGCGGCGTGAGGAGATCCGTCGGGTGAGAGCGTCACGATCACCATCTCGTAGACCAAGCCCTCCTCAATCCCCAGCGCCGTCATGTCGGGCCGGTCCGCTCCCTCTTCCTCCGGTCTCCTGACCATCTGTCGAAAGGTCAGGGCGACACCCACAAAAAGGGCATGCCGTGATCCGTCGGGAGGGATGGTGGCGGCGATCGAGGCCGAGAACCTCCGGAAGGCCTACGTCGAGCGGAGGCTCGGGAGGGTGAGGCGCACCGTAAGGGCGCTGGAGTCGGTCTCCTTCTCGATCGAGCGGGGCAGGATGGTGGTCCTTCTGGGGCCCAACGGCGCAGGGAAGACCACCACGGTCCGGATCCTCAGCACGCTCCTCCTNCCNGACGGAGGGACGGCCCGGGTGATGGGCCACGACGTGGTCAGGGAGACGAGGGAGGTCAGGAGGGCGATAGGCGTGATGCTCGAACCGGAGAAGGGCCACTTCGGCCGCCTCACAGGGCTGGAGAACCTGATCTTCTACGGGGTCCTCCACGGCCTCACGAGGTCCGATGCGAGGGCAAGGGGGATCAGGCTCCTGGAGGAGTTCGGGCTGGGAGAGGCCAAGGACAGGCCGGTCGAGGGCTACTCGAAGGGCATGAAGGCGAGGCTGGCGATCTGCAGGGTCCTGATCCACGAACCGGAGGTCCTGATCCTCGACGAGCCGACAGCAGGGCTTGACCCGATCTCGGCGAGGGAGGTGCGGGAGCGGCTTAGGGGTCTGAGGAGGGAAGGCAGGACCGTCCTGGTGACGACCCACAACCTCTGGGAGGCGGAGGAGCTGAGCGACCGGCTGATAGTCCTGAACAGGGGCAGGGTGGTCGCGGAGGGGTCGCCGGAGGAGGTGAAGAGGGCCTTCGGGCTCTCTTGGAGCGTCGAGCTGGAGGTCTCCGGCGACGTGGGCGGTCTGAGGCTCGGATGGGAGACGGAGCTCGGCGTAAGCGAGAGGGGGAGGACGCTGCTGAGGGTCCAGATCAGGGAGGACCCGGCGGAGCTGGTGCCGGTCATCCTCTCGGAGCTCAGGTCCAGGGGAGTTCAGGTCCTCTCGGTCAGCGTTAGGGAGCCGACGCTGGAGGAGGCCTTCGTCAGGGCCGTGGAGGGGGCGTGAGCCTTGGGATCGGTCGAGAAGTTCCTCGTCGTGGTCGAGTCGGACCTGAAGGAGCTGTGGCGCTCCGGAGAGCTCCTGCTGATGGCCGTCCTCCTCGCCTTCTTCCAGGGCCTCTTCTTCCTGATCGGCAACCTGGTCAGGCGTGAGGAGGAGCTNTTCGCCANGATCTCCGGTTACAGCGACTCGGTCCTCTACCAGATGGCCGGCGTGCCTGTCCTGCTGCTGAGCCTCGTNATGGTCTCCGCGGTGGGAGAGTACGTCATAGAGCTGGGGAGGAGGGGNGCGCTCGAGCACATCCAGACGATCCCTGTCGACGCGAAGCTCGTTCTCGGCGCCCACTCGGCGACNATCACGCTGATCTCCCTCCTCTACTACCTCGTCGTGACGGTGCCCTTCGTCTACTTCAGGGGAGGGCCGCAGGCCGTCTCCCACCTCCTTCCGGCGCTTCTGGTGCTGGCGGTAGGTCTTGTGCCGCTCTTCCTCTTCGCCGCTCTCGTGGCGATCCTAACACTCCTCGTCAGGACCGAGGCCTTCATCGAGCTGGTCTCGGCCGCGGTCTACACGTTCACCGGCATAGCTTACCCTCTGACCGTTTTCCCCCAGATAGTTGTCGCCCTAGCCCAGTTCCTTCCGCATCCTCACGTGGCCGAGTCGGTGAGGCTCGCGGTCTTCTACGGCGTCCTCGAGCCGGCGAGGTTCCTCCCGATGCTGGCGGTCCTAGCTGGGTACGCTGTCTTCTCCACGGTTCTGTACTCCCGCATCGAGCGCGCCCTCAGGAGGGGAGGGAGGTATGAGGTCGTCACCGAGTGACCTGAAGGCCGGGCTCTGGGCCTTCTCGAGGCTACTGCTGAGGAGCCCATGGTTCGCGGTCGGCCTCGTCACGGCACCGATATGGTCGATGGGGATAGGGCTGACGTTCGCGATACACGCGCCGTCGCTGCTCAACGATCAGGGATCGCTGAGGGGCCTGTCGCTCGGAGCGGGATACTTCGTCGTCACCTCGATCGTCCTCTGGAACGTCGGCCACTTCCTGAGGCAGGTCAGGGACGAGGGGGTTCTCCACTCGATCGTGCTCGCCGGCGGTAGGGTCGAGGTCCTGATGATGGCGAGGGGCATCACGTCCCTTCCCTATACGGCCCTCGCGATGGCGCTCTCCTACGCGGTCATGGTTACGCTCCTCGGGTCGACGCCCTCCCTCACGGATCCGCTGGGAGCGGCGGCGTCCTTCCTCCTGCTCCACGTGGTCCTGATGTCGATCTCCCTGCTGGCCGGCTCCGCATTCCTCTGGATCAGGAGGCCCTGGATCGTCACCAACGTCCTCCAGTTCCTGCTGCCGATGAGCTCCGGCATGATCCCGGTCGAGCTCTTCCCGGAGCAGATCAGGTCCGTCATCGCCGCGTCGCCGATAGCCCACGTCTTCGAGCTGCTGAGGAGGGCCGTGACGGGAACGCCTTCGCTGCCGCTCGGACAGCCACAGCTCGTCGCGTCAGCCGTAATCTCGGCGGCTTCGCTCCTCGCGGTCTCAGTGCTGGCGATGAGGCTCTCCACGGAGAGGCTCAGGAGATCGTAGGGCCGGGTGCTCCGGTGAGGGCTTCAGCCGCCCTTGATCCTCTCGAGGACCTCCTCGAAGTGGGAGGGCAGATCCTTCAGCAGCTCGACGTCGGAGGCCGAGAACCTCTCTTTCGCCTCTTCTTCCAGAGACCTCACGTACTCGGCGATGACCTCCCCCCTTATCCTCGCCTCGTCGGGGAAGATCTCCTCCGATGCGGGGACCCTCAGGCCTGCGTCGATCGCGCCCTTGATCGCCGCGAAGACCCTCGCACCCCTCGAAGGCGTCCTCATCCCTATGTCCGCGATCGCCTCGGTGTAGCCCTTCTCCACCGCCAGCTTCCCGGCGAGGTAGCCCGTCAGGTACGCCGCCGGCGTGTTCTTGGTCCCGGCCCTCCACCCGTACCTCGAGAGGACCTTCGACGTCACCGTCAGCACCGTCCTGTCGCCGCCGGCCCTCGACTCGACCAGCTGGACGATCACGTACCGGTTGGTCCTCCTGACGACGAGCCTCGGCCTCCCCGACTTGACCAGCTTCAGCCTCGCCCTGTAATCGGTCACCCCCTCCCTTCTCCTCCTCGGCGGGATCCTCTTCAGCACCGCCATCCCCTCATCCCTCCTTCTTGATCACGTCCATCTCGACCAGCAGGTTCCTGATGTCGGCGATCGACTTGAACCTGCCGGCCTTGACCTGCAGGTACAGCTTCCTGTAGAGCGACCTGTCGATGATGCCGCGGTCCCTCAACCTCTTCAGGTACCTCCTCTGGGGCCTGACCCTCATGATCCAGCGCTCCTTCTTCGTCAGCGTCGCGTACTTCCCTCCCTTCCTCACCCTCTTCTCCTTGACCCTGTTCCTGGTCTGGCCCCTGACCGGTGCCGCGTATATCGCGCCCTCCTCGATCAGGGCCCTCACGTCCTCCCGGGTTATGGCGTCGGCTATGTCCTCGAGCCTCTCCGGGTCGAACCTGATCCTGTTCTCCCCGACGCCCAGTATGTCGGCCGCGAGCCTCCTCTGGAGCTTCAGCTGCATCTCCCATCCCGCTCCCCTCCATCATCTCATAAACCGTGTTTCAGGGGGTCCGCGGAGGGGCGTTCCTGTGAGGCCGCAGAAGAACGCCAAAGGAGATTTACTACGAGGGCCGATCGGTCGCTGGAGGAGGGGCAGGCGGGTTTGGGGCTGGATTACCGCGAGGTCGGCCTGAAGGTCGGCCTCGAGATCCACAGGCAGCTGGACACGAGGACCAAGCTATTCTGCGACTGCCCCACCGATCCCAAGCCGACCGGGAGGACCATCGAGTTCATGAGGAGGTTGAGGGAGGCCCAGAGCGAGCTGGGAGAGGTCGATCCCGCGGCGAGGTTCGAGATGAGGCGCGCCAGGACCATCGTCTACCGGGCCGACCTGGGATCGGTCTGTCTGGTCGAGATGGACGAGGAGCCACCGCACGAGCTGAACGGGGAGGCCCTCAGGGCGGCCCTTACGTTCGCGGCGATGGTAGGCGCCAGGCCCGTCGACGAGATACACGTGATGAGGAAGATCGTCATCGACGGCTCCAACACCACCGGCTTCCAGAGGACGTGCGTCGTCGCGGTTGGAGGGTCCGTCACGGTCGGCGGGAAGGTCGTGCCGATACAGACGATAACGATCGAGGAGGACGCGGCCAGGCTCGTCGAGCAGAGGGACGGGACCGTCGTCTACGACCTCTCGAGGCTCGGGATACCGCTGATCGAGGTCTCCACCGCACCCGTCATCGAGGAGCCGAGGGAGGCGTACGAGGTGGCGCTGGCGATAGGGAGGCTCCTCAGGGCGACCGGGAAGGTGAAGAGGGGCATAGGCACCGTGAGGCAGGACCTGAACGTCTCGATCGCCGGTAGCGGGCTCGTGGAGGTGAAGGGCGTCCAGGAGCTGGAGGACCTGCCGAAGGTGATCGACTACGAGGTCCGCAGGCTGCTTCACTTGGAGCGGATCAGGGACGAGCTCAGGTCACGGGGTGTGAGGCCCGAGGCCGTCAGGTCGGAGAGGGTCAGGGACCTCACGCACCTCTTCGCCTCCAGCAGGAGCAGGCTGATCTCCGGTGCCCTCTCCAAGGGCTGGAGGGTGATGGGCGTCAGGCTCCCGGGCTTCGCGGGCCTCCTCGGAGGAGGCGACGTCAGGTTCGGCAAGGAGCTCTCGGACTACGCCAGGGCGTGGGCCGGGGTTCAGGGCATACTCCACTCCGACGAGCTGCCGGGTTACGGGATAACTCAGGACGAGGTCTCCGCTGTGAGGCGGGAGCTCGGCTGCGGCGACGGCGACGCCTTCGTTCTGGTGACGGGCCCCGAGCAGAAATGCATCGAGGCCCTCGAGGCGGTCCTCGAGAGGTCCTCCGTCGCAACGGAGGCGATACCCGACGAGACGAGGGGCGCGAGGCCCGACGGCACGACGCAGTACCTGAGGCCCCGTCCCGGCTCCGCGAGGATGTACCCTGAGACCGATGTGCCGCCCGTGAGGGTCAGCAGGGAATTGCTGGAGGAGATAGCCCGTTCCCTCCCGAGGCCTCTCGAGGAGCTGGCCGGCGAGCTCTCGAGGAAGTACGGCCTCTCCAGGCAGCTGGCGTGGGAGCTGATCGACGGGGAGCTGGTGGAGGACTTCCTCTCGCTCGTCGGTACCGGAGTAGCGCCCTCCTTCGTCGCGAGCCTGCTGACCGAGGTGACGAAGGACCTCAGGAGGCAGGGCGTGAGGGTCGAGAACGTCAAGACCGATGCGATCCGGAGGTACCTCGAGCTGGTGGCAGAGGGGAGGACCGCCAAGGAGTCCGCGAGGGACGTCCTAGTCTATCTGGCAGGGAACCCCGGGTCGAGCGTTGAGGAGGCCCTCGAGTCCCTCAGACTCCTGGCACCGCCGCTCGAGGAGGTCGAGAGGACGGTCGACGAGCTGGTGAGGGAGATGCTGCCGAGGCTCGGAGGGCGCGATCCCTTCGGCCCGATAATGGGTGAGCTGATGAAGAGGTACAGGGGAAGGGTCGACGGCGCCGTTCTGAGCAGACTGCTGAGGGAGAGGTTGTCGAGGGTCTGAAACTGAACACGTTTTCCAGCGTTTCCAAGCATGCCGCCTCTTTGCAAAGCTATTTTGTGAAACTTATTATATTGGATGGAGTTTTATGTCACCCGTGACCTCCCAGTCTTCGGGTTCCCAGCCTTCTTCCTCTCAACAGGAAATCGATGAACGAATCCTCCTCGACTGGGGCGCCCGGATCGGCGTTGCTGCTTGCATGGATAACGTCGCGTCCAGCCAGCTGGAGAACCTGATAGCGTCGCTCGACTCGGTCAGTGGAAGGGAGGCCCTTTTAGCGACGGCGGCCTTCGCTCTCAGACAGGCCCAGAGACACAAGAAACAGGACCAGAGGGAGAAAAAGAAAGGTGGAATTGGGGAAAGGACAGCCAACCTGATCCTCCAAGCGCTGCTCGACCTCTACGGGAGAGAAGGTGTCGATAAGGACCATGCCAGGAAGATGCTCGGTTTCGCCAAATGGATCTACGAGTGGCTCCACGTTGAAGACAGGGACGGCAGGTCGTACTGCAAGGTCAACATTCCGAACCCCGAGAACCTGACACTCCACCACCTCTTGAAGCAGTTTGGGCAGCAGAGGACACGGTGATCTCCGTGGCGCAATTCGACGATCTCGATCGGCTCGAAGTCCTGACCGTCGTGACCGGGCAGCTGGTCAACGAGACGCCCCTAAGGATAGGTGTGGGCAGGGAGCCGCCGCTGGGATCTGCCGTAGACGCAGCGCCGATCACGATCAGGTTCGCCGACGGAAGGTCCAGCCCCTACATTCCGGGGAGCAGTCTGAAGGGTGTGCTGCGGAGCCTGGCGGAGACGATGGTAAGGAGCCAAGGTAAGGAGGTTCACAGCCCTTGGGACTTCAATAAAATTGAAGCGGAGGCTGAGGACGGGAACTACTGCGTCATCTGTGGGATCTTCGGGAGCACAAGATTAGCGAGCCACGTCCGCGTCTACGACGCCTATCCCGAGACCGAGGCAATAACGTTCGTGAAGACGAGCGTCGGCATCAACAGGGAGTTCGGGGGATCGGCGCCCAACATCCTCTACACGGAGCAGCAGGTCGTTCCGCACGTCCGATGGGGATTCAGGATGGACATCGTGAACATCCGCGTCTTCCCCAAGCCACTAGATGAGAGGGGGGAGCTCCTCAACAGACTGATAGGCATGCTGGTCGACGGCATGGTTCAGGTCGGTGCTAGGAAGACGCTCGGCTACGGTCGGTTGAGGCTCGACAAAGGCAGCTACAGGGTCTACGAGGTCGAGGACGGCAGGCTCGTGAAGAAGGCCGAGGGCGGTGTGGGTTGAGCGGTCTTCCGTGGAGCTCGCATTCGGTGATCCTCAGGGAGGCGGTCTTCGAGGGTTACCTCGTCGCGGATAGCCCTCTAAGGATAGGCGTAGGAAGGGAAGCTCCGCTGGGCTCGGCGGCCCATCTGGCAGTTCTGAGGATAAAGCTGAACGGCAAACTCGTCCCCTACATTCCTGGGAGCAGCCTCAAGGGCTTCTTCAGGAGCACGGCGATCCTGCTAGCCAACCAGAAGGGTCTCACCGTCTGTAGCGGTCTCAGCAAGCAGACCTGCATGGACCAAGAGTACCACGAGTCCTGCAGGGTCAAGAAGCTGCTCGAAAAGATCCAAGAGGAGATGAAAAACGGCAACGTCGCTAACGCGATAAGACTCTTCCACGAGAGGGCCTGCCTTCTCTGCAAGGTCTTCGGCGCACCGTCCTTCAGAGGGCATGCGGAGTTCATCGACTCATACCCCGTCAACGAGGACGGCGATGTGCAGGACGTCCCTGTCGGCGTTAGGACGGGCATCGCGATAAACAGGAGGACCGGTGCCGTCGACCAGCTCTACCAAGTCGAGTACGTCGAGTCCGGAGCCCGGTTCAGGTTCTCGATCGGGACCACCAACCTCCCCAATTACGCCCTCGGTCTCCTGGCCAAGGTCATGAGGATGCTCAACGATGGCTGGGTCAGGATAGGAGGCTTCAAGACCCGGGGCTTCGGCGAGGTGAGGGTTGAGGGGCTGCACTTCACCGCGTCCGGTCCGACCGTGCAGGGTACTAAGCTGCTTGCCGTGGACGAAAAGGACAGCGAGCTGGACCTAGCAGGCCGAGTCTCCTCGACGTTGAGGGAGCTGGAGGCCTCCGGCGACAAGGCATGGGAGGTCCTCGCCGAGCTGGAGGGGGTCTGGGACCGTGTCGAGTTCAAGCCATAGCGTTCAGGTCAAGAGACAAAAGCCGAGGAGTCGCGACAAGCTGGACGGCCTAGCCGGCCGGATCCGCATCAGGCTGAGGGCTTGCTCTAGGTCGCTCGGAGACCCTCTGGACAGCTACCTCCACGTTGGAACCGGTGCGCTGAGGCTGATTATCGACGAGGAAGAGCTGCGGCGCCGGGCCTCCCTTGCAAAGAACAGGGCGACCTTGAGTTCCAGGCCGTCCTCGCCGTACTCCTTGATGGTCCCCTTCAGCGTGTCGAGAACCTCAGAGGGGACCAAGAGGAGGACGTTCCCACCGCCCGAGTACAGGACGGCCTCTGGTGGAAGGTAAAGCCTGCGGCGGAGGTACCACAATAGATGGGCGTGCACCGCCAGCTCGATGACGTGGCTCGCTGCGGCTACGACCCGGATCTCATGGCCCCTTCTCACGTACTCTTGGATCGATGCGAAGTCGATGAGGACGAGGGAAATTCTATCGTCCCGAAACGGTTCTGCCTTACGGTACTCTTGGCTCCGGACCAAAGAGTCGACCTTTCGGAGGAACTCCTCGGTCATCTCCCGGAAGGGGTCCTCGCGGAAAAGACCTGCCCTGATCAGCTCGTCCCTTCTCTCGTGAACGGCGATCCAGAAATCCCAGTCCCACTCCGTCCGGTCAATTCCCAAGACCTCCTTGATCTTCTGAAGCCTGTCCTTCAGAGCCAACCGGACCAGTCTGTTTAGTCTGTCAGCCGCTGACGCGAGGTAATCGGCCTTTCTGAGGTACGTATCGCTGACATGGTGTTTCTCTATCTCTTGCAGCAGCTCGTTCAGTGTCACGTCGCTCATCAGACCTTCGAGCAGCCTCTTTGCCAGCTCCTTGGAGGCCTCGAAGTGCTGCTGGGGGTCCAGCGCCTTGCCCAGGTCGTGGAGGAGCGCCACCAGCCTCAATTTGGCTATACTCCTCCTGTCAACCCTATGGTTCAATGCCCACGCGATCGCCGAGGTCATCAGGGAGTGCGCGATCAGACTCGACGTGTTGTGCCCGGGTCTGGTGTCAGCCGGGAAGACGATCCACAGCTTGAAGACGAGGTTCGCGGTCTCGGGTTGAAAGAGTTCCTTCGCCGCATCGAAGACCTTTCGTTCCACTTTCTCCGCTACGTTCCTGACAAAGTAATGCAGCTTGTCGTCCCAAAACACCTCAACAAAAGGTCTGGGAAGCAGCGTGAGGACGTGGGCCTTCAGGGGAGTGGGGGCAGCCGGCGAGACCTCCTGAACTAACGGAGCCTTCAGGAACATCACTATCGCGTCTGCGATGAGCTCAAGCTTCTCCTCTTCGCCCATATCCCTAGCAAGGTTGAGGAGACGCTCGAGCAGGGATCTGAGCTCGCTGAGGGCCTCCATCAACGCTTTCCTGTCATCGTCAGTGACGCGCCTGACGCTGACCGGCCTTCCTCCCTCCCACAGCGGTACCCTGAGGGCCCTGTAAATGGGATAGGGCTCCCTGAACTTAAGCCCGGAGACGCTCAAGCTTGCCCACCTCGTCCACATCGAGAAGCTCGCCTTCGAACGCCGAACGGGCCCTCCTGACCAGGTCCCTCACCACGCCATCGAGTTCGGAGTCATCCAGCTTAGAACCGGGCTCAACTCGGAGGCCTTCGGCATCAAGGGGCTGCGAGAAGGGCGCAAGCTCCAAGGCAAGGAGCTCGTACCGGACGACGCCGAAGACGTGCGGCGGATATCTGCGATACTTCATCTTCCCGAGAAGCACCGGCCTCCCCAGACGCGAATCCCTCATGCCCATCCCGAACAGCAGCAACCCGAGCTCCTCTGTCTTCAGGTTCCTGAAGGTGACAGTACCATCGAACGTGCTGCCGGGCGGTGCAGCCAGAAGCTTCTCACCGGTCGGAAGGTCCACCTCGACGAGCTTCACATCTGTGCCCACGAGGTCACCGAACTCGATGAGGCCGGCCAG